>MGSU01000001.1 GCA_001799195.1 Deltaproteobacteria bacterium RIFOXYA12_FULL_61_11
CGCTCGGGGCAGAGCTGTTTTCCTACACCTGGCACACCGGGGTACTCGACTCGGACCTCCAACCGCTGGAAACCCAGGCCGCGCTGTTCCGTGCCGCTTTGGAACCCTATCTCGGCCGCCCGATCTGGATCGTCGGCCACAGCACCGGCGGGCTGATAGCCCGACAGGCTCTCCTGGACCTCCTCGCCGAGGGGTGGACGCGGCCGTTCGAACGCTTGGCCCTGATCGCGGTGCCGCACTATGGCGTGCTCGCCAATCTGTTGCCGAACCTCCTCACCGAGCGTAACCCTCAACTCGCCCAGCTCCGCTTCGGCAGCTCCTTCCTCGTCCAATTGCAACGCCGCTGGCAAGCCTGTCTCGACGAAAACTACCCGGGCGGCTGCGCCGACCAGCTCCCAGCCATGGTCTCGGTCGGCGGAGCCTTCGCCCTGCCGGTCGAGGGCGATCTGCACGCTTACGTCGACGGCACGGTCACCGCGGCCTCGGCCTGGTTGCCGGGAACCCCCCTCGTTCTCCTCCAACACCTGCATCCCGACCTAGCCAACGTGACCGCGAGCCCTGAAACCGCGGGGCTCCTCGGACGCTTCTTCGGGCCTGCCTGCCAAGCCAACCCTCTAACCTGTCTTGAAGACCTCGAGACCGGGGGCACACTCCTCGAACGCTTTCCCCCTCAATTCCTGTTCGTGTATCCCGAAGCTTGGGGGGATCCCGAGGTCTTGTTCGAACCCTGGTTCGAGCCCGTCGCCCCTCTCCCCTCGCTGCTCGGCCGGGGCTGGTGTTGCGACGAAGACCAAACCGGAACGAAGCGGTACTATGTCCTCGACCGCACCTTCTCCGAGAGGCTGACCTCGGCCGGACTCGAAGGGTGGGAAGAACTGGCCGTTTCCTTCCTCGACCGCTCCTGTGGGGTCCCCGTACGCGAGCTCCTCTCCCTGTTGGAGGACCGCCGCACCGTGATCCTCGAATTCGGAGCCGCGGACGGCCGGGGCGCTTGCCGCACCAAGACCTGGTGATCCATGTCAGCATGCACGCCCGAGACCGCCGAACTCGGCGACGAGTTCCTGCCGCTGCTCGCCGACCCCCGCTACCACGACTACCATTACCATGGGTTGCTGGACCCTTGTGATCATGCTTCCCACCAACTGGCCCAACTGCGGGCAATCGCGGCGGGCCCGGGAGGAAGGGCTCTCGCGGCGCGCGAAGGGCTGATTCCGCGGGGGCTCTGCGTCTTTTCGCGGCTCTGCTGGGACAGCGAGCTCCTCGGTCGGTCGATCTGGCAACTCGGCCCGGTGTTGACCGCGGACGGGACGGCCGAGGCAGTGGCGGCAGAACTTCTCGAACGAGCCCTTACGGCCATTGAAGCAGAGGGGGGAGAGGTGGTGGTGGCCAAGCTCCCGGCCGAGGATCTCCACGCGGCGCATCGCCTATGCAGCAGGGGCTTTTACCAGTGGGACACGGTGTTGACGTTGGTACACCTACGCGGTGCGCCGCGTCCATCCGGTTCTCCGCGCTGCGCGGTAGGACCGTTCGAGGATGAGGATCTACCCGTGCTGCAAGACCTTGCCGGAACGAGTTTCCAGGCCAACCGCTACTATCTCGATCCTGCCCTGCGTTCCGACCAGGTGGATGACTTGTACGCGACCTGGGTGAGCAACTACAGCCGGGGATTGTTGCCGGGCAGCGCCTGTCTGGTCGCTCGCGGCGAGGGTCGTCCGTTGGGCTTCCTGTGTTGGCGGAGGGATCAGCTCCTCTTCGAGCGCCTCGGACTCTCGGTCATCGGCCGAGGTCTCATGGCGGTCGCTCCCGAGGCCCGGGGGCGCGGAGTTGGCGCGGCTCTGGTCGCGGCCACTATCGCCGAAACCGAGGCGCGCCATCTTGCCGCGGAGTTCGATTGCGTGCTCACCGCGAGCAACGCGATGCGACTCTACGCGGGTTTCGGCCTGCCGATGCTCCGCGCCCGGCAGACCTACCACCTCACCGTTCGCGATCGACCCCGGAACCCCATCGCATGAAAGCTTCGCCGCGTTCGTGGACCGCGACACTGGCTCCCGCGGCTTGGTTCGCGGCCTTCGCCGGCCTGGGCCTGTATCGTCTCCAGCATCACGCGATGTGGAGGGATGAGTTGCAGGACTGGCTGATCGTCCAGGCCAGCCACACGTACTCCGCCTTGCTCGAGCGCATCCAGTACCTCGGCCACCCCTACCTCTGGCCGACTGCTCTGTACCTGCTCACGCAGCTCGGCTTCGGCGTCGAGGCGATGCAAGGACTTCATCTCCTCATCGCACTCGGCAGCGCCGCTCTGATCCTCTTCGCCTCGCCGTTGCCCCTCTACCAGCGTGCCCTGGCCGTGTTCGGCTATTACCTCGGTTTCGAATACCTGGTGATCAGCCGGGGATATGCCCCGGGGATATTCTTCTTGCTCCTCGCCGCATTCGCCCTGGCAAAGAAGCGCGGCCTTGTCGCGGCCTTGCTCTTCGGTCTGGCAGCCCACTGCACGGCCTACACCGCCCTGGTCGCCCTGGCACTCCAGTTCGGAGCGCTCTTGGACGGACTCGCTTCCCCGGAAACAGCCAAGCGTCGCGAGGCCATCTTTGGCACCCTCTGCTTCACCCTCCTGCTCCTTCCTGCCATCGTGGCCATGCTCCCGCCTGCTGATGGGTACTGGCAACCGCAGTGGGGAGCACGCTTCAGCCTCGACGCTCTCTCTGAACGCTTCCTGCTCACCCTCGACGGGCTGGCGCCGATCCCGGAGCGGTGCACCGAGTTCTGGTACACCCATGCCGTGGCTTCGTGGCGCCCTTGGCCGGAGATCATGCTCCTCGTTCTTGCCGCGTTGAGCCTCGCCCGCTCTCGCCTGGCAACCCTGGTCTTCACCGCCATCCTGTTAGGGATGACCGCCTTCCAGGTCCTGCTCTACGGGAAAACCCTCTACCGGCACCTCGGTCTGGTGTTCGTCGGGTTCTTGATCTGTCGAGTTCTGGCCGCAACCATCTGGAAGGATGGCGGTTGGTTCTGGGCGAGACGACTCCTCGGCCGCGTGGAAACAGTGGCCACGTCGATGCTCTTGCTCCCCGGAGTCCTCGGCGGTCTTATCGCCCTCGAGGCGACCCTCGAACACCCCTTCTCCAACGCCAAAGCCGTGGCCGGCTATCTGCGAGAAGAAGGGTTAGCCGAATACAGCATCCTGGGCGAACCCGACTACGCCGCCTTCGCGGTATGCGGCTATCTGGGGCGGCCTCTGTACGACCTCTTCGGCGTGCCGAGAACCTATGTCAGTTGGGATGCCGGAAGGAGAGGCCACGACGGCAAGCTGCGGCCCGAGGTGCTGCGGCGGCTCGCGGCTGAGGGGCCGGTGTTGGTCCTCCTGAACCGGAGGCTCGAGGAGACCTGGCTTGAGCCGTTGCAAACCTTCTCCGGAGCCGTGGTCCCGGACGAGAACTATGTTCTCTACCGCCTCCGGCCCGAGAAACTTCCGAAGAGCGACGAGGTTTGGCACGGTATTGACAGTGAACAACAGTGACCGGAAACCGCCTGCGGCGAGTCTCAGCGTGGTGCTGCCGACCTGTGGCCGCCTCGTGCGCCTGCGCGCCTGCCTCGAGGCGCTGCTCGCCTCTCCAGATCCGATCCTCGCCGAGATCGTGGTGGTGGCCGACGGCCTACGCACCGACCAGCGACAAGAGCTGGAGAACCTCCTGGCCCGCTATGCAGACTCCGGGGTACGCTGTATCGAAGGTCCGGGCCGCGGCCCCGGTTTTGCCCGGAACGCTGGGGTGGCCGCCAGCCGAGGAGCCCTGATCGCCTTCCTCGACGATGATTGCCTGCCCGCCCCTGGCTGGCTCACCCGCCTGGCCGCGATCTTCGGTGAGGCCGAGGCCCCCGACGTGGTTGGCGGTCCGGTGCTGCCGGTGTTCGAGAGGCCCGCACTGGCAGCGGCCCTCCAGCCTCACTACGAGCATCGGATCCTGCAAGCGAGAGACCAGACCTTCCCCTCCAGCGTCTTCCAGCCCTTCGGGATCCCGATCACCGCCAACCTCGCCCTGCGCAAAGCCTGGTTCCTCCGAGTCGGGGGCTTCCCAGAGGCCTGCTCGTGGTTGGCCGATGACGTGGCCCTGCATCACCTCTTGGTCAGGGCGGGAGCGCGGGTCGAGTACCGCAAAGACCTGTTGGTAAAACACGTCTACAGCGAATCTTGGCCCGAAATCCTGCACCGCAAGCTCTACCGTTATGGTCGAGCCGATGCCCTCGCCCTGCGGACCTTGTTCCCGGCCACGCTGGTGCTGGAACTGCGCCTGCCCGGACGGGAGGGCTGGACCTTCCAACGCCCCCTGCGCAGGGGGTCGGTGTATCTGTCGCTTGATGCCGGCAAGCTGGGAAGCCTCGGGCTGCTCTGGCCGCCCTGGGGTCTTGTCGGCTTGGCCGGTCTTGCCTTGGCGCCGCCCCGTTTGCGGCGGTGGTACTATCTCGGCACGGCCTCACTGGCCCTGCAGCTCGGTCGGCTCAGAGGTTCTTGGGAATACCACGTCATGTGTTTTTGAGCGGGTTTTTCCTTGTAGAAGGCTCCGTCGCTTGGAAGACCATCGTGTTGCGTTCCAGCCAGGGCAATGGAGCGCAGGTGTGGAACCCTGCACGCAACCTGGCGGTACGGTCTTCGTCGAGGCAGAATCCTCGGGCGGCGAAGCGCTCGCACCACCAGGAGGCAGGCACGAGGTGCTGATGGCCGACGCCTGCCTCACCGGGACCCGCGGCGCTGAAGACAATGGTCTCCGAGTGAGCACAGAGCGTGGAGACCAGGACCGCTGCTGCTTTTTCGGGGAGATGCTCGGCGACTTCTTGACACAGGACCACGTCGAAGCGGCGGTGCAGGTCTAGTGGCCGGCGAAGATCGTGGAGCAGGAACGCCGAGCGCGGCAGAGCTGCTCCTGCCGCCGAACTCCCGTCCACGCCGAGCACATCGACGCCGCGCTGCCGCAAGGCGGCCAAGAAGAGGCCTGCCCCGCAACCCAGGTCCAGGACCGAGCGCGGTGAGAACGTCCGGAACACGATGTCGGCGATCGTCTCGGCATAGGGGAGCTCGTGCTTCGCCAGCGAATGCAGGTACAAGCGGCCGTAGATCCACCTGGGGTTGCCGAAGCCGGGAAGACCGCGTGCTTCCAAGAACAGCAGGACCCGAGCAAAACCCTCGGCAAGGTAATAGGTCGCTCGCATGGTCACGGCCGTGGGAGGGAAGGATTGAACAAGGAAGCGAGCGAGCCCTCGGCTCCGAGTTCGAGGATCTCCTGACCCAGGTACACGTGTTGGAGTTTCTTCTTCCAGAGCTGCTCTGGTTTCGGACCTCGATCGACGTAATCGACCACGGTGCAGACGTCCTTGTCCTCGTGGAGGCGACGCCCGCGGCCGATGGCCTGGGTGAGGGCGAGTTCCCCCTGGCGCAAGAGCGGCAAGAGGATGCACTCGAGGTTAGGTAGGTCGATACCTTCGCGGAAGATCTGATCGGTGGTGAGGATGGCCAGCAACTCGCCGTGCCGGAAGGCTTCGAGGAGCTGGTCGCGTTCCGGGGTAGCGGTTTCACCGGTGATCGCGGCGACCTCGGGCCTACCGCGGAGGAGTTTCTGCAGGTGGTGGATATGCACTAGGCGTTCGACGATGACCAGGGTGCGCCGGCGTTGGCGCAGCAGCTCCTCGAGGTCCTTCGAGAGCAGTTCGTTGCGCTTGGCATTGCCGTAGATGTTGCGTTGGAGCACGCGGTAATTGCGGAGATCGTTGCCGAAGCGGTAGGCGAAGCCCAACCCCGTCTCGCGACGGACCACGCGGAAGCGGGTGATGAGGTGGCGCTCTACTGCCTCCCGGTCGTCGATGACGTGGCGGATCGGTCCGAACACCAGGGCTGGCAAGTCGTGCAGGTGATCGTCCCGTTCAGGTGTCGCCGAAATACCGTATCGTCTGGCAGCAGGGAGGTGGGGGTAGAGCTGCTGCAGGTGCAGCACGGTCGAGGCATGGCACTCATCGCAGAGGACCAAGCCGAAGTCAGGCAAGCAGCCGCCTTCGCGCAGGAGGTTGGAGAGGGTTTGCGGCAGAGCCACGGTGACCTCGCCGAAGGTGCGTTTCCCGTCGCCGAGGATACCGAGCTCGGTCGGAGCGAGGTCGGTGGAGCGTTCGAGGGCATCGACCCATTGCTGCAGCAGAGCGCGTTTGCCGTTGGCCACCAAGACAAGCGTGCGGAGACCGAGGTGGGCGATGAGGCCGAGCGCGGTCACGGTCTTGCCAAAGCCGGTGGGAGCCCGGAGCATACCGCAGGGCCATGAGGTCAGGGCAGCGAGAGCTTGTTCCTGATCCGGCCTCAGCACGAGGTCGCGAAGGGCGAGGGGGCGTCGCAGGACCGGCGCCGTGGTCTGGTCGCTCATCGGCAGGCCGAAACCCTCGACCACCTCGGCGAGTCCCCGCGGCAGGAAGAGGTGCTCTCCCGTGCGGCGGCTGAGGTCGAACTCGGGCGGCAAGGTGCTCCGGCCGCGAAGTTTGACCTGGTAGGTATAGTCCGGGTTCTCGAAGCGCAGGCGCTTGCCCAGGTCGTCGAGCTGGGCTTGGTCGAGGAGGGTCAGGGGGACGCTGACCTCGGCGCCGATAACGACCCGGTCGAGCGGCAGGCCGGGGAGACGAGGTACAGGCGCGGGGTGCAAGACGGTCATGCGAGGAACTCGCGCAGGACCATGGGGAGGATACCTCCGTGTTCGAGGAAGCGGGCCTCCATCGGGGTATCGACCCGACAATCGACGACGAAGCGGAGGCTGTGCCCATTCTCGGCCGTGGCGCTGACCTCGAGGTCCTGACCGGGCAGCAGGTGCTCGGGGAGGTGGAGGTCGAAGCGTTCGTGGCCGGTGAGACCGAGCGACCCGGCGCTCTGGCCGGATTTGAACTGGAGGGGCAGGACGCCCATGCCGATCAGGTTGCTGCGATGGATGCGCTCGTAGCTGCGGGCGAGGACCGCTCGCACGCCGAGCAGGGCCACGCCCTTCGCCGCCCAATCCCGAGAACTGCCGGTGCCGTACTCACTGCCGGCGAGGAGGATGAGGGGCACGCCCTCGGAGCGATAGCGCCTTGCAGCCTCGTAGATCCACATCCGTTCGCCGCTCGGCAGGTGGATGGTGTACCCGCCCTCGACCCCGGGCACGAGCCCGTTCTTCAGCCTGACATTGGCTAGAGTCCCGCGGACCATGACCTGGTCGTTGCCGCGCCGGGCGCCGTACGAATTGAAGTCGGCGGGCTTCACTCCCGAGGTTTCCAGAAAGGTCGCGGCCGGGCTCCCCCGCTGGATGGAACCGGCGGGAGAGATATGATCGGTGGTGACGCTGTCGCCGAGCAGGGCCAGGACCCTGGCGCCTCGCACCGGCGCAATCGGAGTCGGGAGGAGGCCGAGGCCCTCCAGGAACGGGGGTTCTCGGAGGTAGGTCGAGGTCGCATCGAAGGGATAGATCGCCCCGGTAGGGGTCTCCAACTCGGCCCAGGCCGGACTGTAGGCTCCGAGTTCGGCGTAGGACGAGCGGAACAGGTCCGGATCGTCGGCCGACCGCAGGACTTCGGCCAGCTCTTCGGTGCTCGGCCAGAGGTCCGAGAGGTACACCGGGTGGCCGGCGTTGTCGTGGGCCAGAGGCTCTGTGGTGAGATCGAGATCGATCCGGCCCGCCAGCGCGTAGGCCACAACCAGGGGGGGTGAGGCGAGGTAATTGGCCTTGACCTGGGGGTTGATCCGGCCCTCGAAGTTACGGTTGCCGGAGAGAATGGCGGCCACGACCAATTCGGGCTTCTGCCGTAGGGCCTCGGCGATTGCGGGCGGCAATGGCCCGCTGTTGCCGATGCAGGTCGTGCAACCGAAACCCACGGTGTGGAAGCCCAACTCCTCGAGCGCGGTCAGGAGACCGGTCGAGGCGAGATAGGCCTGCACGACGCGCGAGCCCGGGGCCAGACTGGTCTTGACGTGTCGGGGCACGGTCAAACCACGGGCGCGGGCTTTCTTGGCCAGGAGGCCGGCGCCGAGCATGACCGATGGGTTGCTGGTGTTGGTACAGCTCGTGATTGCCGCGAGGACCAAGCTGCCGTGGCGCAACTCAATGACCTCCGGGGTACCGCTCGTGATCGAGACCTCGAGGTCCTTTGCCGTGAGTCCGAATCCGCCCCTGTCCGGGGCCGACGTCAGGGCTGCGGCAAAGGTCGCGGGTACGGCCGGGAGTTCGACCCGGTCCTGGGGACGCTTCGGTCCCGCCAGACAGGGGCGTACCTCCCCGAGGTCGATGGTCACATGTTGGTCGTAACGAGGTATGGGCGAACCGGCCTCGCGCAAGAGCCCCTGGGCCCTGGCGTAGCGCTCGACCAAAGCGACCTGGCGTTCCGGACGTCCGGTTCGGCGCAGGTAGGCCAAACTCTCGCGGTCCATGGGAAAGAAGCCGATCGTAGCTCCATACTCGGGGCACATGTTAGCAATCGTGGCCCGATCGGGCAGGGTCAGCTCGGCCACGGCCTCGCCGTGGTACTCGACGAAGGCTCCGACCACGCCGACCTTGCGCAAGCGTTCCGTCACCAGGAGAGTCAGATCGGTGGCCGTGACCCCGGTCCTCATCCGGCCGCGCAGTTCGACCCCGACCACCTTGGGGCAGGCCATGGTCAAGGGTTTGCCGAGCATCACCGCTTCGGCCTCGATGCCACCCACCCCCCAACCCAGAATACCCAGGCCATTGATCATGGTGGTGTGGGAATCGGTCCCGACGCAGGAATCGGGCAATACGACTTTCCTGCCCTCGGCTTCCCGGACGTGTACTCCCGAAGCAAGATGCTCGAGATTGACCTGGTGGATGATGCCCACCCCGGGAGGTACCACGCGAAGACCGGCGAAGGCCTGTTGTCCCCATTTCAGGAACACGTACCGTTCGCGGTTCCGCTGCAGCTCGAACTCCATGTTTTTGTTCAGAGCGGTGCTCGTGCCATAGACATCGACCTGAATGCTGTGATCGATGACGAGGTCGGCCGGGACCCGGGGTTCGATGCAGCGGGGATCCCCGCCGAGGCGTTGCACGGCCGTGCGCAGGGCGGCGAGATCGACCAGGCAGGGGACCCCTGTGAAATCCTGCAGCACGACTCTGGCCGGCAGGAAGGGAAACTCGAAGCTCGGGCCTCCGGGTTCCCAGCCGGCAAGGGCGAGGACGTCCTTGTCGGTGGCCGAGGCTCCGTCGCAGGTGCGCAGAAGGGCCTCGAGCAGGATGCGCAGGCTGTAGGGGAGGGTCGAGACCTCCCCCAGGCCGCGCTGCTGGAGCGCGTCGAGCGCGTAATAGGTCAGGGTATTGTCGAGCGGACGCAGAGCGCCGAAGGGATCATGGCTGGGCACGACGTCGTCCTCCTGGGACAGGGGTGAACGGAACCGGAGGAATCACCGTTGGACGGAGAACCCGACGCACAACGCCAGGGCTCGGTGGGTGGGGAAAGGCACGAGCGGGAGTAGCAGAACTGGGAACCTTCGACCGGAGAGCGGGGAAGACTTCACAGCGCGTTGTATTTCCTGGTCAGCCGTGAAATCCTGCGCGCCGCGAGGTTGCGATGCACGAGCCCCTTGCCCGCGAGTTTATCGAGGAAGACGCGGGCGTTCTTCAGCGTCTCACCTGCCACCGTCTTGTCCCCACCCTCGAGCGCGGCTAGAAATTTCTTGATCGAGGTTTTCATCGAGGTTTTGAAATACCTGTTGTGAAGACGGCGTTTCACGCTCTGGCGGTAACGTTTCAGAGCGGATGCATGATTGGCCACGGCAACCTCCTGGGGTTCGAGAACGCCCCTTCATACGGGAAAGGTCTGGCGTTGTCAAGCGCTTCGTCGGTCAACCGACAGCTGTTCTCCTCGGGAAAGAAGGCACGCCGCGATCTTCCTCGAGCGCAGAAGAAAAGCCGACCCGAAACCGGCCTCAACTTTTTTTGGCGCGTCGGTGTGCGGCGGTTAGGCCCTTTATTAACGCCACTTCACAAATAACTCTGCCAATACAAAATGCTGCAAGAGAAGCGAGTCCCCGTGGCACGAGGAACGACGCTTGATTGAGAGCCCCAACGATTCGCCACCCAGTTTGGTTTACAGAGATTTCTCTGGAACAACGGACCATCGGAAATGCAGGTTGTCCGATCCCCTTCTGCGGATTACTATGCCTCCCGTTGGAGGTCATCGCCTGCGTCTGAAGGAGGTCGGCATGCATCCGTCCGCCCCTCATCTGCCCCGACGGGAAGGCCGCCCCGACTGTAAATTCCTGCATGCCGCCGACCTCCACCTCGACAGTCCTCTCCGCGGTCTTGCCGCTGAGCAAGACTCTCCCATACAAGCGCTGCGGGGCGCCACGCGCCGGGCCTTCGAAAATCTGGTCGACCTCGCGCTCCAGGAGGAGGTCGACTTCGTGCTCCTCGCGGGTGATCTCTACGACGGCTCCTGGCAAGACCTCAGCACCGGCATCTTCCTGGCCCGGCAGCTCGGCCGCCTCGGCGAACACGCCATCCGGGTCTTTGCGGTGGTCGGCAATCACGATGCAGAGAGCAGGATCACCAAGGCGTTGGAGAAACCCCAGAACCTGACCCTGTTCCCGGCCGATCTGCCACACACGGTGGTCCTCCCGGAACTCGGGGTCGCCCTCCATGGCCAGAGTTATCGCCAACAGCACGTCCTCGACAACCTTGCCGCCGGCTTCCCTGCCGCGCTCCCGGGTCTCTGCAATATCGGCTTGTTACACACCAGCCTGGATGGCCGCGAGGGCCATGCACCCTATGCCCCCTGCAAACTCGACGAGCTACGAAGCAGGGGCTATCAGTATTGGGCTCTCGGGCACGTCCACCAGAGCGAAGTGGTCTGCGAAGACCCCTTCGTCGTCTTCCCCGGATGCCTCCAAGGTCGGCACATCCGCGAGAGCGGGCCCAAGGGTTGTTATCTGGTCACCGCTTCTGAGAACGCCATCACCTCGCTGGACTGGTACCCCTTGGACGTGGTCCGCTGGTCCCTGTGCCGCGTCAACCTCGGCCGGAGCGCGACTCTCGCCGACGTTGTGACCGAGGTCAGAGAGGCCCTCTCCCAAACCCTGATCCAGGCCTCGGGCCGCATCCTCGCGGTCAGGATCCTGCTCGAAGGAAACTCGCCGATCCACGCCGAACTCCAAGGCAAGCTCTACTGGCTCCAGCATGCACTGACCGAGGTAGCCGCGGAACTGGCCTCAGAAGAACTCTGGATCGAGAAGGTCGTCGCCGCTACCACCGACCTCGTAGAACACCAGGCGATCCTGGCCTCGGAAGGCGCCTTCGGAGGCTTATTGCAGAACATCCGGGACCTGCCGGAAACGCTCGAAGCGCTGCCCGGCCTGTCCGACACCCTCGCTTCTCTGAGGAACAAACTCCCCCCGGAGGTGATGACCGCGGAACGCGGCTTCGACCTGGAGGATCCCGAGGTACTCGCCCGGCTCATCAGTGAAGCCAAAGAGTTGCTGCTGACAAAACTGCTCGAGCCCGGAGCGGGAGTATGAAAATCAAACGGCTCGACCTCCTGGCCTTCGGGCCGTTCACCGCCACTACGCTCGACCTTGGCAGTCCCGGTCTGCACGTGGTCTTCGGCCGCAACGAGGCCGGCAAGAGCTCGACCCTCCGGGCCTTGAAGGCCTGGTTGTTCGGCATCCCCATGCAGACCACAGACGCCTTCCTGCATAGCTATGCCCAACTCCGGGTAGGAGGCATCCTCTCCTTCGAAGACAGGCGTGAGTTCGCCTTCCTGCGGCGCAAAGCTGCCAAGCACAGCCTCCTCGATCCGGTTACCGAACAACCCCTCGACGCCGACACACTGACCAGGCTCCTCGGCGGGCTGGACGAACCGCTCTTCACCCGGCTCTTCGGCATCGATCACACCGGACTGGTCAAGGGCGGGGAGGATATCCTCGAGGAAACCGGCGAGCTCGGCAAGGCCTTGTTCGGCGCTGCTCTGGGCAGGACCGGTCTGAGCAAGGTGCTCGGCGACCTCGGGAAGGAGGCCTCGGAGTTGTTCCGACCGACAGCCTCGAGCAAGCTCATCAACAGAAAAGTGGCGAGACTCCGCGACCTGCGCAAAGAAGAGCGCAGCAGCCTCCTCTCGGTCAACCGGTGGAAGGAATTGCAAAAAGTCCTCGGAGAGGCCGAGGCAGCGGTGACCCGCAGCGACACCCGAATCGCCGAGGTCGGTCGCCGCATCAGTCGGCTCGAACGCCATCACCGTATTGCCGGACTCCTGGCCGAACGTCGGGAGTTGTTGGAGCGGAAGGCCGAGCTAGCCGAGGTCTTGCTCCTGCCCCTCGATTTTCCCGAACAGCGCCGCCTCGCCCTCGAGAGCAAGGAACGGATCCGCGCCCAGCTCGAGAAAGACCTCGCCAGACACGAGCGCTGGAAGGCCGACCTCGCCCAGCTCGTGATCCCGCAGGAGCTGCTCGACCACCGCGACACCATCGAAGTCCTGCACCGGGGCCTCGGCGCGGTCCAGAAAGCGCAAACGGATCGTCCCCAGCTCGACACCAAGCGGAGGGAGTACCGCAACGAAGCCGAGCGCCTCCTCAGAAGCATTCGTCCAGAGCTCGGCCTCGAGGAGATCGAGCAACTCAGACCCTTGCTCAACCGAGGCCCTCTGGTGGCGCAACTGGCCGAGGATCACCGCTCGATCAACCAGGCCCTCGTCCAGCTCGACACCTCGTTGCTCACTCTCGAGACGGAACGTGAGGCTCAGCTCCGCGAACTCGGAGACCTCGAGCGGCAGGAACAGGACCCCGCGCCGCTCAAGGCCGCGCTAACCTCGGCTCGCAAGACCGGGGACCTTTCGGTACGCCTCGCGGATGTGCGCGGCCGGGTCGAGAGCGAAACAATCGCGTGCTCCCGGGAACTCTCCCGGCTCGGTCGTTTCAAGGGCACCCTCGAGGAGCTGCTCGTCACCTCCTTTCCCGGCCCCACGGTCCTGGACACCTACGAGCGGCTCTTCGAAGAGCAACGAGAGCGCAAACACGACCTCGAACGCCGCCGCACCGAGAACGAAGCAGCCCAGAACCAGGCCCACGCCGAACTCGGAGCCCTGCTCAGAGCCGGCGAAGTGCCTTCTCAGGGTGACCTCGAGCGAGCGAGGTCCCATCGCGACCAAGGCTGGACCCTCGTCCGCACCCTCTATGTGGAGGGAGGAACCGCCGGTGAGGACATGTTCGCCTTCGCCGCCGGGCAGCCCCTCCCCGACGCCTATGAACGAAGCGTCCTCTCGGCCGACGAGGTCGCCGATCGCCTTCGCAAAGATGCTCGCGAGGTCCAGCAGCGGGTCATGCTCGAAGCGAGGATCGAACAAGCCGAGGCTCTCCGGACGAACCTCGCCGGCGAGGAGGCTCTTGCGGCAGAAGCAGCCGCGCACCTCGGATCCGCCTGGACCGCCCTCTGGCAAGGGGTGACCTTGGACATCGGCCAACCCCGCGAGATGAAAGCTTGGTTGTTGCGGGTCGACACCCTGCTCCATCGGACAGAGGCCTTGCACCTGACCAAGAGCGAGGCTTCGAAACTCGCGGCCGAGCACCAGAGCCATACCGCGGCCGTGGTGACCGAACTCGCACGCTCCGGTTGTGCCTGCGACGGTCTGGAACTCGAACAACTCCTCCTCCGGGCGGAGCAACTCGTCGAGGATGCAGAGAAGACGAACCGGGAGAGGAAAGCAACCGAACGCTCCCTCGTCCAACTCGAGCGCAAGCTCCAACGCGCCGTCGAAGATCGCAAGCAGGAGCACGACCGGCTCGACCGTTGGAAAGAGTCTTGGTCCAAGGCCGTCGAGGGTCTGGGCCTGGGGACCGACCCCCATCCGACCCTCGCCCTCTCCACCATGAAACGCCTTGAGGAACTGTTCGGAACCCTGGACAAGAGCGATGAGCTTCGGCGGCGCCTCTATGGCATGGAGATGCACGAACAGGAGTACTTGCGCTCGGTGACCGACTTCGTCGCCCGGCTCGGCCTAGCCTTCGACACCTCCTCTCCGGACGTCCTGGTGCGCACCTTGGACCAGCGCTCGAGGGAGGCCCAGGCGAATGCTGCCAGCCGCACCAAACTCGTGCAACAACTCCACGAACTCGAGGAAGACCTCGCCGATCTGAGGATCGAGCAGCGTACGAGCGACGAACGCCTACACGCCCTGCGGTTCCAGGCTCATGCGGCATCAGACGAGGAACTCGAACTCCTCGAACAGCGCTCCCATCGAAAGCGGAACCTCGACGAGCGTCTCGAAGCCCTGGAACACCAACTCCGGCAGAGCGGGGACGGGCTCGACCTCGAAACCCTCGAAACCGAGTCACGCGAGCTCGACCCCGACCGGGTTGCCGACGAACTCGCTCAACTCCGCGTCGACCACGAGGTCGTACTGCGGACAAGAGACGAGGAACGGGATCGGCGTCGCACGCTCCTGGATGAACTCTCGACCCTGGATGGCAGGTCCCGAGCCGCGGAAGCCGCCGAAGATGCGGAACGGCTCGTGGCCGGACTGGTCTCGGACGCAGAGCACTATCTGAGACTCGAATTCGCGATCTCGATCCTGAACCAGGAAATGGAACGGTACCGCCGCGAGCACCAGTCTCCCCTGCTTCGGCGCGCCGGGGATCTCTTCGCCCGGCTGACCTTGCACTCGTTTTCCGGGTTACGCGACGAGCTGGACGACAACGGCAAACCCGTCCTCCTCGGTCTGCGGTCGGACAAGAACGAGGTCCGGGTCGAGGGCATGAGCGAGGGTACCCGCGATCAGCTCTTCCTGGCCTTGCGCCTGGCAACCCTGGAACAACGGCTCGAGCACGGGGAACCCTTCCCCTTCATCGTCGACGACATCCTGGTCGGTTTCGACGACCCCCGCAGCAAGGCCTGTCTGGAGATCCTGGCCGAACTGGCGCAGAGAACCCAGGTCCTGGTCTTCACCCACCACCAAGCCGTGGCCACGATGGCTCGCGAGTTGGGTCGAGGATCCGAGGTGTCAGTCCACGAACTCGGGTGAGTTGCATTCTCGGGCGAACCTTTTATACTTCCCCTCCAACACCATGGATGGAGCCTCTGCCATGCGCTTCTTGCTTCTGATCTTCGCCCTGGCCATGTTCTCAGCTCAGGCCTCGGACCTCCGCGTCAAGGTTGCGCTCCTGGGGATCAAGGACAACGGCGGACTCGACCGGAAAATACTTTCCAAGATCGAAGCCCACTGGTACCAGAGCCTCGGCGAATTGGAATTGTTCGAACTCCTCCCCGCTGACACCCAGCGCAGCACCTTAGCTCAGCACAAGTTTTCCCTGGCCACCTGCCGCGACGACGAGTGCCTGGTCAAGGCGGGCAAGCTGCTCGGCGTGGACCAGATCATCTTCGGCGTCGTCAATCGCGACCGCAACGCCTTCGACCTCAGCGTCTACGTGCGCGACGTGGTCACGGGTGATCTGACCTTCGACCTGCGTACGAGCGGAGAGGGTGCCCCAAAGGTCCTGGAGGACATGCTCGACCAGACCGTCGAGAAGCTCGGCGAGCACTTTACCTCGGCCACCCCGGCCTGGGTTCGGATCTCGTCCTTCCCCTCGGGCGCCACGATCTTCATCGACGACGCCGAGGTCGGCATCAGTCCCAAGGAAATCTTTTTGCAGGGCGGGCGAACCTATGACATCCGGCTATCCCTCGAGGGCGAGGGAGACTACAAATCCGTGGTGAGCCTCAAGGAAGGGGAAGTCCGGGACTTCGACGTCAACCTGCGCAAGTACGGCCGCAGCGATAGGAAGACCGAACAATTCAGCGACCCGACCACGCTCGGTCTTGGCTATGTGGTCATCACCACCACCCCGCCCGACGCCGAAATCACCTTCCGCGGGGCGACCTTCCAGGGATCGCCGCTGACCCAGGCCAACGTGCCGGCTGGTGCCTACGAACTCCAAGTGACCCACCCGAAGTACAAACCCTATCGTCAGATGGTCCAGGTCACGGACGGCAACAACAGCTTCCCCGTCGACCTGACCTCCTCGGCCCCCTCGGGCGCCGCGAACCTGGGTATCCTCGGGTATGGGCTCGAGAGCCTGCTCTGGGGCTTCGGCGATGACACCTACTCTTTCCACGGCCTCGTCCTCGGGTACGGCCGCGTGCTCGGCGCGGGCCGCGTGGCCAAGGCGACGCTGCTTCTCGGCGGCGGGGCCCTCGGAGAGCTCACCGACCCCGGTCCGGACCTGTTCTACGACCTCCGGCTGGGGATGACCCTCCACCGGCTCTTGCTCTCCGAGTCCCACGAACTGCACCTCGGCGTCGAACTCGGCCTCCTCGGGCTCGACCTCGGGGCAATCAGTCCCTCCTACCTACCGCTCGGTCTCCCGGTCGAGCTGCTCTGGCGCCTCCACGGCCGCTGGGGTCTGCTGCTCTCCCTGACTCCCGAATACCTGCTCAGGATCGATGACGACGTCGACCGCCACCTCCTTGGCGTGACCCTCAAGGTCACTCCCTTTGCCTCATTCTGAGGCATCAGTGACCCACACCAGGTCATTGTTTCCCCAGTTCTTCATCTCATTCGATATGAAAAAATAGTTTTCCATTGTTTTCATTGAGAACGACCGGCCACACCGATCCGGCATCGCTCTTGCTGAACCAAGACCCAGCAGGTCCAACTATGTCTCAGGAGGCTCTCCATGAAGCTCATCCTCATCGCGGTCTTCACCTTCGCGGCGCTCTACAACCTGGCCTCGGCGGCGGAACAGGAGGAGGTCACGCCCCAGAGCTGCGCCGAACACGATGAGCTGTGGAGGATCGAGTAGTTCAGCCGAAATCGTCCTGGTGATGTTCCAGCACGGCGGCGAGAATCGCGCCGGCCCCGATGCCGCTGGACTGACCGTGGAAGTTGATCAGCAGCCGGTGTTTGAGCACAGGCTCTGCCAAGATCCGCAGGTCCTCGCAGGTGACGCAGTACCGACCATCGAGCAGGCAATACGCCTTGGCCGCGAGGACGAGGTGTTGCACCGCCCTCGGTCCGGCGCCGTAGGCCACATGCTCGTCGACCAGCGCCAGCCCTCCGCCCTGCCCCGGCCTCGTCGCCCTCACCAACCGCACCGCGTACTTGAGCACGTATTCGGAGATCGGCACGGCCAGGGTCAACCGCTGCAAGTCGAGGATCTCGGTCCTGCCGAGCACCACGGCCGGGGTATCGCCCCGCTCCACCGTGGTCGCGGCGGCGATCCGCAGCTCCTGTTCCTCGTCGGGATAGCCGACGTCCACCTGGAGCATGAAGCGGTCGAGTTGGGCCTCGGGCAACGGATACGTGCCCTCCTGCTCGATGGGGTTCTGGGTGGCGTAGACCATGAAAGGCGGTTCGAGCGGGTAGGTGGTGCCGGCCACGGTGACCTGCCGTTCCTGCATGGCCTGCAAGAGGGCCGATTGGGTCTTGGGCGAGGTGCGGTTGATCTCATCGGCCAGTAACAGGTTGGTGAAGACCGGGCCGCGGATGAAGCGGAAGCTGCGCTCGCGGGTCAGGCGATCCTCGTCGAGGATCTCGGACCCGAGGATGTCGGCGGGCATCAGGTCCGGCGTGAATTGGACCCGGTTGAAGCCCAGGTCGAGCACCCCGGCCAGGGTGCTGATCAGCGTGGTCTTGGCTAGGCCGGGTACGCCGATGAACAGGCAATGCCCCTTGGCGAGGAGGCCGGTCAGCAGGAGGTCGACGATGCGCTCCTGGCCGATCACCACCTTGCCGATCTCCCGCTGCAGATCTCCTCTGGCCGCGGCCACCCGCTGCACCAGGACCTCATCCCTCTCCATGGTCGCCCTCATCGTTCCAAGACCGCCGCGTTGCGCTGCTCTCGCGCTGCTTCCTCCGGCCGACCGAGGCGTGTATGGACCTCGGCCAGGAGCCGGTGACTCTGCGCCAGGAAGGGGTTCTGGTCAAGCACGGCCAAGAGGCTCGCGCGGCTCTCCTGCAACCGGCCCCGCTCCAGAAGCAACTGTCCCAGGAGGAGATGCACGGTCGGCGACGCCACTTCCAGGGCAGCCGCGGCCTCGAGGCTGCGCAGCGCTTCATCTCCTTGCTTCAATTCCATCTGGCACAAGGCCATTTTTCGTAGGACCTTGGCCGAACCTCGAGCAGCAAGCTTGTCCGCCTTGGCGTACTCTTGCAAGGCCGGGCGGTCGTGCCCGCGATCGCGCAGGAGATCCCCCAAGCGCAAGAATTGTTCGACTCGCTCGTCCAGAGGCCTCTCGTCCTCCTCCTCGTCTGCGGTCTCCTTCCCGATGCGGAACCGGGTCTTGATCCGGTCGGCGAGGCGGCGTTTCGGCCCGAACTTCGGCAACTGCTCTTGGACCCAGCGCTCGAAGCGGTCGAGCTTCATGCCGGTCAGGGCGTGGAGCTCGGACTCCAGGCTGCCGCCCGCGGCGATGCCTCCGAGCAAGGTGGCCACGGCGTCCTTGCCCCAGCGTTCGAGCAGGGCATGAACCGTGAAAGCGACCTGGGCGAAGGCGCGGTCGACCTCGTCGGCGCTGTCGAGCAGGGCCATGCTCGGGTGCATCTTGCCGAAGGGCACGAAGTCGCGGTGCTGAAGGAGTTCGGCCAGCACGGTCTCGGTGCGCTGGTCGAGCTTCGCGGGCCCTCGCCACAGCCCCTGGTAATACCGGGCGATCCCCTCGTGCAACCAGATGGGCACCGCGTACCCGGTGCGCAAGACGATGAGGAAGTGGATGAACTCGTGGGAGATGGTGTCGAGCCAGGAATACCCGCGCAGCAGCGCGGCGGGAGAGACGATCATCATCCGGTTGAATTTGCACAGGGCCAGGGTCCCGGTGGTGTCGACCGCCTGCCGCGATAAGGTGGACACGGCGATGAAGTCGTCCACGGTCGGGTAGACCTCCAGCCTCACCTCGCCCTCGCGAGGTGCTCCGAGGGCCTCGGTCAAAGCCTCATCAATGCGCCGCAGCGGCGTTTCCAGATAATCCAACAAGACCGCGTCGCGATCGTTGGCCACGAAGACCGTGAACCGGCCGAACCGGCGCGGCTCCCGTTGCCGGAAGGGCTGTGTGATCCGCTCGGTGGTGGCGACGAGCTCCAGGAACGCGCGCTGGGCTTCGCCGAGACCACCGGCCACTCCCGAAAGCCGCCGGGCGAGGTCGAGAGCAGCCACGTAATCTCCGCTGTAGAGCTCCACCCGGGCCCGAAAATACGTGGCGAGCTGCTCCGCCCCTTCGCGTTCGAGCTGCTCGGCAATGCGCTCGGCGAAGGCGAGCTGCCCGCGCTCCAGTGCCTCTTCTCCCTGAGCCCACAGCTCGGCGGGCCCGAGGACCGCGGACCGTGCCTCTTCCGCGGGCAAGAACAACCAGGCCAGGATGCACAGCAACGCGGCCAGGCCTATCGGGCAGTATCGACGGGTTCTGCTCACTCACTCCTCCGGCAAGGTGACGATAAAGGTCGAACCCTTGGGCGGCTCGCTCTCGACGACGATCGTTCCCTTGTGCAATTCTATGAAATACTTGACCAGGTATAGACCGAGGCCCGTGCCCTTGGCCATGGCCAGGCGATCGTCCTTGATGCGGTAGAACTTGAGGAAGATGTTCTCGAGGTCCTTCTTGGGAATGCCCACGCCCTGATCGCGAACCCGCAGCACCACCTTGCCGTCGCCGCCGGTCGTCTGCACGTGGATACGGGTACCGGGGTGGGAGTACTTGATGGCGTTCTCGATGAGGTTCTTGATCACCTGGCGGATCAGGTCCGGGTCGATCTTGATCGGGAAGAGCGGCTCGAGGTCGGTCTCGAGGACAATGCCCTTGGTCGAGGCATCATAGGTCAGGATGTCGACGTTCTCCTTGACCAGGGCGTTGATGTCCCGGCTGGCTAGGTTGAGCTGCACGCCGGCGGACTCAATCTTGGTGAAATTGAGGATCTTGGTGATGAAGTCGTTGAACTCGTCGGAACTCTGCAGGATTTTGTCGATGGACTGCCGTTGCGCATCGCTCAGACCGCCCTCGTTGAGGATGACCTCGGCCAGACCCTGGATCCTCGCGATCGGGGTTTTCAAATCGTGGGTCATCAGGGATAGGAAGTTGGTTTTGAGCTCCTCGACCTTGTTGAGCAACTTCACCTCCTCCTCGATCTTCCACCTGGCCTGCGATTCCTTGATCAGGCGGTAGGGGATGAAGATGTAGTAGGAGATGAACACGGCCATGAGCGGGTGGAAGATGTTGAGGTACCAGCCGAAGAGCTTGAGCGAGGTCAGCGCCAGGAGCACCAGGCTGAGGAATTCGAAACCGAGGAAGAGGATGCCCGGCATGGGCGTGGTGCCGAAGACCATGGCGCAGGTCAGCGCGCCGACCAGGAAGATCAAGAGCGAGGTCAGGGTCTCGGAGCTGAAGCGATGGGCATTGTCGTTGAGCAGGGTGTCGACGATATTGGCGTGAATCTCCACCCGGGACATGCTGAACTTGCCCTCAGCGTTCTTGAAGAACGGCGTGCGGTGGTAGAAATCGGTGTTGACCAGATCGTCGACGCCATAGAGGACGATCTTGTCCTTGAACTTCGCCGGGTCCGCCTGTCCGGAGAGGATGTCGACCATGGGTACCGCGGGGTACCGGCCTCTCGATCCGGCGAAATTGACGTAACTGAGCTGCTCATACTGCGGATCGGCGCTGAGGTCGCGACCGAGGTATGCGCTGACCACGGCCAGGTCGAGGGTGACGAACTTCTTGTTCAACACCCAGTAGTAGCCATAGGTGAAACGGGTGTACTTGCGGTATTCCTGAATGGTGTCCCCGCTGCGGAAGACCTGCGAGAAGACGTCACCGGCCCGCTCCTGGATGCATTCCGGCAGCTCCTCGAGCGAGACCCCGTCCTCGGCGATCTCGCGTCCCCAGATGATATTCTCGGCGCCCTCGACGGCTTGGCACAGGGCCAAGACCTCGCTCGAGGCGAAATACTCCTGGGCCCGGATGTGGAAATCCACGCCGATGACCTTGGCCCCGGCTTCGCGCAGGAAGGTCAGCACCCGCGTGTGGTAGTCGAGCGGGATGGGCCAGGATATCCCCTCGCGTTCGTACAGGTCGCGGGTGACGGTGACCAGGAGGATGCGCGGATCGACCTCGCGTTCGCCCTTGAGCTTGACGAAGGTGTCGTACAGGTCGAGCTGTTTCCGGCTGAAGGAGAAGAATTCGACGTTGAACACCACGGTCAAGAAGAGACCGAAGGCTAGGTACAGGACGACCTGGGCGAGGGTGCGGGGGGTAGGCCTGTTCACGCGGCCCTCGGCTCGTCGGACCCGTCGGACCTGGTCCCGGTCGTTCGGTCATCGCGCTGGTGGTGGTTCTCGTGGCTCATCCCGGCCTCACCGCAGGTCGAGGATACTACACCGCTGGCCGCACGGAGTAAACAGGTATGGTGTCACCTCTTCGTAGGTCCTCCCGCCCGGTAGATTCCTTCCAGCCGCCTCAGATGGTCACCGAGCGTCGGCAAGGTCCCGCGGCATTCCGGGAGCGTACCTGCTGCGAGGGTCTCGACGAGATGAGAGATCCCATCGGCCAAGGCCTCGGCATCCCCGGGGTGAACGAGGTAGCCTCCTTGGTGCCGGCCGTGCAGCTCGGCGATACCGCCGAGGTCCGAACCGAGGTACGGGACACCTCGGGCCAGGGCCTCGAGCACGACCAGCGGACCGATCTCGGGCCACAGCGAGGGCACGAGCAGGCCGTCGATGGTTTTCCACAGCTCGTCCATGGCCTCGAAATCCAGGAGCGGCAGCGCCCTGCACCCGGGAAGACCGAGATCCAGTCCTGGCGTGAGGAGTTCGAAGTCGCGCTTGCGCAGCAGGCCGAGAGCCTGGCGCAAGACGTCGAAGCCCTTGTGGACCTGGGTCCCTCCCGCATAGAGCAGCCGCGGTCGTTTCCCAGGCGGCCTTGTGCGGGGGCTTACCCCGCTCGGCGCGAAGTGGTTCAGGCGACGCAGGCCCACTCCGGGGAAGGCCGCGGCCAGGGGTGCCGCCAGGTGTTCGGCGGGCAGGAGCAAGGCTTCTAAGGACCGGAAAGCCCGGCCGAGGGTGTGCCGATACCAGCGGAGGAATAGCGGGGCCAGGGTGCGCCGGAGCGGATCGCGGCCTCTCCCGAGGCACCGGGCACAAACGGCAAGCCCAGGGCCGCGGCAGGGGGTACCGTCCTGATCCAGCAGGTGCAAGCGCGGGCAGAGCAAGAAGTGATCGTGCACGCTCAGGAAGACCCGCGCTCCCAGCTCCGCGGCTCTCGGGATCAATCCCGGGGAAAAACCCAGGAGGTGCTGGAGATGGACGACCTCGGGCTGGAAGGAGCGCAGTTCGGCCACACACGCCTGAGTGGTATCCTTATTATAGACCGCGGTGAGCAGACCGCTCGCCCCCCCGTGGGAGACCCTGACGTGCGAGACCCCGCTCTGTTCGAACTTCCGGAGAGCCGGTCCGCGACCCGACTCGGCCGCAGCAACCCACAACACTTGGTGCCCCGAGGCGGCCAAGGCCTCGACAACCGTGTGGGTGTAACGCTCGATCCCCCCGAACCCCTCGGGTGGAGCACAGTGCGACACGAGGGCGATCCTCATTGCCGCTTCGCCCCCCCCCGGACGAGGTCCTTCCACCCCCATTTCCGCGCGTAGCGCAGAAGGCTGACCCCGTGGTGCAGCACCACGCTGTTGAGGCCGAACGTCCGGGAGCTCTGCCGGGCATGGTGATGGTACATCCGCGCCGCAGGCACGTAACGGACTTCGTACCCCCGTTCGGCAAGGGAACGGCACAGGTCGACATCCTCGAAGTACAGGAAATAGCGTTCGTCGAGCCCACCGAGTTCCTCGAGGACGCGTCTCCTGAGCAAGAACGACGCTCCGAGGACCCAATCCACCGCCACCTCCCGGTCGTGGCAGCAATCCATCATCAGGTGCCGGCGGAGGGTCTGTCCCAGGAAGGGTTGGAAGGGAAGGCGCGACGCCAGCAAGGCCGACAGGGTGTAGAAGCGGCGGCACGAGTACTGGAGCGAGCCATCGGCATCGAGCAGGCAGGGCGCGGCCAGACCGACCCTCGGGTCGGTCTCGAGGGTCTCCAGCAACCGCTCGACCGCACCGGGACACACCACCACGTCGGGGTTGAGCACGAGCAAGAATTCGCCGCGGCTCACGCGCAGTCCTTGGTTCACGGCCCTGGCAAAACCGACGTTGCGTTCGTTGAACACAAAGGAACAGCGGCAGGAGGGGGGGAGGTTTCCGCACAGGGCGACGAGGTCGGTGAGACCGTTCTCGACGACCACAACCTCGGCTTCGAGCATCGCGAGCTCCTCGACCAGGGCTTCGAGACAGATGGAGAGTACGTCGGGCTGGTGGTAGTCGATGATGACGACCGAGAGCTTCATCGCCGCTCTCGCAG
>MGSU01000002.1:0-19632 GCA_001799195.1 Deltaproteobacteria bacterium RIFOXYA12_FULL_61_11
GAGGAGCTGGTCGAGGGGAAATTTTTGGGACATTTCCAAAAAGCCCAGGAGGACCAGGTGATCGAGCTCGGCTCCCTCGAGGGTGGGACAACATAGTCGGCGCCGCAATCGGCTGAGCATCGGATAGTAGGCCAGGCACAACGCCGTGCTCCAGAACCCGCCGGGATGACGGCGATACTCGAGCAGGAGAATGCGCGACAAGACCTCCCGTTCGGTCCAGCTTGCTTCGTCTTCCTGACGCAAAGCCAAGAGCACGGCCTGGATGGAGGAATAATTCTTGAGACAGGAATAGCGCTGCTGCGCCTCGGTATAGGGCAAGGGCGACCGAGCGGCAAGGTCTTGACGCAGAGAGGTGAAGAGGGTTTGCAGGGTGGTCATGATTGAACCCCCCGCCACCATTCGGCCACAAGCTTTAAAAAGTCCTCAAGCTCCATGGCCACGAGAGCGGGCTTGTGATCGTCTTTGCACACCGCCAGCGGCCAGCGACCTTGGGGCGCAGTTTTTCGGGCTTGTTCTAAGGCCGCGCGAACGCTGACGCGGTGATGGTGTTTGGCCTCCAACCAGAAGCAGGGCAGTTCCACGTCCGGAACTTCCTTTCCGGAGCGGTACTGCAGTCCGCGTTTAATCACAGCCTCAGGCATGGCCTGGCGGAAACGATGGACCAGCTCGCGTTCGAACTGCTGGCCTTTCCTGCGGGAATGGGCGCCGCTCATGTAGGCACCTCCTTGGCCCAGAATCTTGGCACATAGGTCTTGTGGGCTCCGGCCTCCAGCTCGAGCTTGAGCAAGGTGGAGCGGTTTTTGTCGTTCTTGCCCAAACTCTTCACAAGGCCCTCCAGGGCCTTGTTGTCGATGACCGCCACCTCTGCCAGGAGATCTTCTCTCGGGCGCCCTGTCGTGGCCGCCAGGCGCTCCAGCGTGGCATTGAGCGGATAGTCCAGCCGGGTAGCGTTGAACAGGCGATACTGCACTCCGCCGAGAACCAACTCGTCCTGCTCCTGGAGCTGGGCCTTGAGGATTTTTTCCAGCTCTTCCTTGCGGGCATAGAGGATCTTGGCCAGGCGAGCCACCTCCTCACGTTCTCTGGCCACGGCCTCGAGGTCGTTGAGGTCGGTGCAAAGGAACTCCCTCTTGCCTTTCAGCGCCTCGGTATAGGCCGGACACTGACGGACGTGATCGCAAAAGTTGCAATTCGTATTGAGCCGGGGCGGGAACTCTTTCGCTTCCTCTGTCTGCCGGCCCAGGGTCTCGACGTAGGCCAGGGCAGCTTGTAGTTGCTCGGGCGTTCTCTGCGTGTCTTGTTTCAACCCGTGCCGCAGCATCCAGTACGACAGCTTGATCCGCTTGGCCCAGGGCCAGTGTTGCTGAGCGGCGAGCTGGTACAGACTGAGCTGCAGGTTGTTGTCCAACTCGTCGCGGTTGAAGAGCTGGCGGTTGGTCTTGTAGTCGACGATTTCGATGGTTTCAAGGTCGAGGTAATTGACCCGGTCGATGTAGCCGAGCACGGTGAACGGACCGACCTGGAGATGGAATTCTCGCTCGACGGCCAGAACATCGCGGTGCTCGACCACCCCCTGGTCACGAACGAAACGTTGTACAAGCTCGAACCCTTCCTGGAAGAGCTCAATACCGGTGAGGTTTTCGGCTTTCCAGGCCTCGCGATAGAGGGTCAGAGCCCGAGCTTCGGAAAGAGGTCCATCCTGCTCCTGGTCGACGGCTTCCCGCACCAGACACTCGAGGACGGCATGGATGATTTTGCCAAAGCGCAGGGCTGGACCGGGTTCGGCCTTGTGTTTGTCGAGATAGTGGAGCTGGTACGATAGTGGACATGTTTCAAAACGGCTCAGGCGGCTGAACGACAGATGGTCATTGCGGCTCATGGGAACCTCCTGTGGGATTGAGGGAATCGGACCGGCAAAAATCGAGGGCGATGAGTTTGGCCCCGGGAAAGGCCTCGAGCAGCAGGCAGAAAGCGACCAGATCCTCGACCGTGAGCTCCTGCCGGGGTTTTTGGGTCAGTTTGGGTACGAGCCAGAGTTCGCCCAGCTCCGGTGAGCGGAAGCAGAACTCGACCTTGCGTTGTTTGAAATACTCTTTGCCTTCGGGGGTCAAAAGACTCGCCGCCAACGGCGGCAGGGTGAGCGGAGTGGGGCCATCGGCACCTTGTTGGACCAGTGGTTTTACGGGTGCTGTCTGCTTCTCCTCGGGCAGGGGGTGACCAAAGAGATCGGTGGGCACGGCCGCCGAGGGCGGCGGGGCCTTTTCCGAAGCAGGGAAGGCGCCATTTGTTACCGGTACCGAGGCAGGAGCATCCGAGAATGGTGTTACAGCTTGCTCAGGCTGCTCGGGAACGCGAGGTTCGAACTTGGGCACAGGGTGTCCGTTGGCTCGGAGCCATTCGTAGCACATGAAAACCTCTTCCCTGGCACAGGCACCTCCCTCGAGGTAGTACTGACAGCGTTTATCCTCACCCTGGAGGTAATAGGGGCAGGTGTAGGGTGATGAAGAGGTGGTTGGTTTTTGAAAACGGTCGGAGAGCTTCATCGATTGCCTCTTTGGATAAATTTTGTGAACTTGCCCCCCCAAAAGGCAGGTTTTTGTGCAAGTGCACACCTAGGTGAATCGGGGTCTCGGCTTAGTCTCGCAACGGTTTGGTGGTCAAGATCACAAGAACACAGCTTTTTGCGTGAAGAGCCCTGTGTAGAGTATAAAAAAATATATTTATTTATTTCCCGCTTTCCGCGTCTTGCTCGGGAAAAATATTTCAAATTTCTCTTATATATATACCTACAAATGCAAATATGTGATCTTGTGATCTTGAAAACCAACCTGAAGAAACCTTTGAAGAAAGGGGAAAAAAAGCTGTGAATTTGACTGTGCGCTTGACTGTGCACTTGTGTAGGCCTCCCGTTAATCGCGCGTATTCCAGTTTCGCAGAGCCTCCCGCGATCCTCCCCAGGTTCGCACGATGCCTTGAGGAAACGTCTCGACATCGAGAAACGTCGAGGCTTGTTCCAGATCGAGGGCAATGGTTCGTACACGGCGTTCTCCCATGGCTACGATTTTTCCCAAGTCCTTCACGTACCCCTCTCGCTGATGGTTCTCGCGGAGCATTCGTTTGAGAGCCCGAAGCATGCTCGCATCGACGTGTTGGCCGATCCGCTGTTGGTGTTCGAGAAACACCTCCCAACAGGAACGCAGATGCAGGCAGGTCAGCCCTGTTACCAGCGCCCAGTGACGGTTTTCGACAAGCCCCCCGTTGAAGGCGAGCACCGAGCAGGTCTCGATGAACAGGTCGAGGGGGCTTTTGGCCCCCTGCTCTCCGTCCATCAGATCGGTAATCGATGCTGACAGCGCCGCCTCTACATCGAGTTCAGGGAGACCGTTTACCCCCATGGTTGCGGCAAAAGTCTCGAACATGGTCAGGCCCAAGACGATGACCCTCAAATTGTCCCGATAGCGCTGGGAGATTTTTGTTCCCCCGGGAATTCGCTGCAGCACCTGGTCGGTGATCCGGGTAGCGAGTTCCAGATCCGTCGGGGTATCACGGGCCAGAGCAAAGCGAATGTAGGGTACGGCCAGAAAGGAGAGCTCATAGGTTTCGAGACGGCGGAAGGCCGCCACAGACTCAGGACTCGTCTTGAGGGTATTCGGATCAGGGGTGACCGAGACCAGCCGATCCACGAGAGCCGGATCATCGGTACGACCCTCACCACCGATACACACCGGTGCGGATAAACGGAAAGAAACCACGCTCAGGTCGTTCCGACCACGTCGTTCGAATTCCCCGCAGTAGATAGACCGCAGCATACGATGCAACGTATGTAACTCCCGCGGCGACATATCGCTGGAGCGGTACTCGTCGAGAAAAATCGGGATGCTGTTGGTCGCGGACAGGAGTTTTATGAGAGCAAATTTGGTCTGGGTGACGCTGAAGGAATCGAGTTGCTCGGCCGACTTCCCCCCGAGCAAGCGCCAGAAGACATCCTTGATCAGAGAGGTTTTGCCACTGCCTTGAGTGCCCCAGATCCAGAGTATGGGAAAATGCTTGAGGATCTGCATGATCCTCGGCTTGAAGGGGGTGGCAAAAAACCAGCCGAGTACCGGCAACACCACCGAGGGAAGATTGACCTTCAAAAGGTCGGGCAAAGCCTGTGCAGCGAGCTCCCGGCAGACGGCAGCCTCAGCGAGGGGATAGTGCAGCGCTTCGATAAAACCCAACTCCTGACCGACCAGAACGAGATCACTTCCAGTCACGGGGCCATCGGGGCCGAGCACATGCTGGGGAGTAACCCAACGAGGACCTGCCGGGGTATCAGTGTAACCAACCACCTCCAGGCCGGTTTTTACCGGTACCTGCCGGGCGGAGAGGATGCGTAAAAGGCCCTGAACATTATCGTCGGATCCGGTCCACTGTAAGTCGGCATTGGGAAGGTTTTGGACAAAACTGCGCTTCGAATGCCATGAAGAGGGTGAAAAACGAAGGTTCTGATAGCTTTGTCCGCGTTCGGTGGTCACGTTGCCGACGATGATTTCGCCGGCTTCGAGGCGTATGCGTTCGGTGGGTTCGAGGTGGAAGGACGAGATGATGATCACCTCGCCATCGCGTCCTTTGACATAATAATGATCCTGATCTTCAAAAACCTCTCCTCTCAGGACCTCGCCTACAGAGTGCTCCTCTTTTCTCTCCGGTGCTGGGACCACCGGCATGGCTTCGCGGAGCATGGCCTTGATGATGCGCCGGCCGATCTTGAAGCGCTGGGTGAGGAGGTCGATATACACGTCCTGTTCGAGCGTAGATCGCCGAGCCAGGAGGTCCAACAGTGGGCGGAGGTGTTGACCGAGTTCGAACTTCGGAGTGTCGGCAGGAATGGCTTCCAGCAAACAGTCGAGATAACGCCGAGCTTTGGCGAGGATAATCCGTAGGGCTTCAGGAGGGTTGGATTTGAGAAACTCATTGAGATCGACCTTGACCACATCCTCAGGACGAGGCAGCTCGGCTATTCTGACCTCTCTGCCCTCGGCAAAGAGAGCGGCGGCAGTTTCCAAGGCGCCGACGGCGCCGGCTCCGCTCAGCTCGGCATCGTTGCAGATGATGATGCGCTTGGTATTCCGGGTAAGCTGGAGCAGCTTTTCAACATCCTGCTTACGAAACCTCGTAGTAACCGGCGAGATACAGGGGATGTCGGCCTGCATGGCGCTGATGCAATCGGTCACCCCCTCGGTGATGAGCAGTTCTTCAGTGCCGCGGGCTGCATCCTCATTGTAAAAATAGTCGTTCCCTACGACCGGTGAGACATAGCTGTGGCGCTCCGAGTGAGTAAGAAGCTTTTTATACTTGGATTTTTCCCACTCCTCGTCGCCGGTATACTCGGTTGCCCGGGCGATGAAATAGACCACTTGGCCACATTTCCAGTACGGGAAGACCAGTCGGTCGCGAAAGAAATCCTCGACCCGGCCTCCGCCGAGTACGACAAACAGCCCGGTCTTGAGTGCCAGGTCGCGCTCGACCTTCAGTTCTTCCAAAAAATAGTGAAAAAGATGCCCGTCGGCCCAGCCAAGCTGAAGTACATCAATGGTCTGATCAGAAAAACCATAGTGCTCGTGATACCAGGCTTGGCGAATGCGGGTTGGCAGGAGGCGATGAAAATAGCCGGCCGCCTGGGTGAGTAACCGTTCGAGGTTCCTACGTTCGACCAGCCGCTCGAGCTCTTGGCGAAAGGCCTCGTTGTCTTGATCAGGTCTCTTGACCCCACGCTGTTCGGCAAGGGTATAAAGAGCTTCCTTGAAACCGAGCTGATCACGCTGCTGGACATAGGCAAAAACATCTCCGCCAAGTCCGCCACCATTCGAAAAATCGTACCAGGACTGGTTATGGGGCCAGACCACGAAGGACGGCGTTTTCTCGGGGTGGAAAGGAGAAAGCCCCTTGAGCGTCGTGCCAGAGGGGCGAAGTTCTACGTCGGCACCGATGATCGAGACAAGGTCCGCCACAGAACGCACCTCTTCGATGAAGGTACGAAACGTCATGAAACCTCCTCGACTTCATCGTTGATGGACTGGTCGAACTTGCGAGCACTGGTGGTCAGTCGGGCGAGCCGTTGTCGAAATCGGACAAAAGCTTCCAAGTCCGGAAACTCGAGTTCAACCGTGACCCCGCCCTCCTCGATGCAGAGAGTGGGAAAATCACCTTCCCAGGGGGTCAGCGTAACGACCGGGTCCTGGAGTGAAACCGTGGTTTTCATCAGACCGAGTTCCAGTGCGGGGATAAGGCGAGGTTTCATGTCGTCAGTTGCCGATAGATCCGACGGCGTTCCTGATACTGCCTAGCCAGGGAAGGAACCGAGAGATCGACCAGATCGTAGAGAATCGCTTCCTGCTTGTCGGGATGGGGCCGCATCAAGCGGCCGAGACGTTGCGCGGTGCGGCCTCTGGTCCGACCTGGATAGGCCAGAATGATACGATCGAGACGAGGGATATCGAGACCTTCGTCTGCCAAGGTCGAGGCCACAACCACCCTCAACATCCCGCTGCGCAGATTATTGAGAATTTTTTGCCGATCCAATTTCTTGACGTCCCCAACCAGTACTTCGCAAGGAACCTCACGGATCATCCGGACAAGCTTTCGGCAGTGTTTGACCCGCCCCGAAAGTACGAGCACCGAATGCCCCTCTCGAGCCTCCCGGGTAGCCAGTCCGGCAATAAGCTCATTCCGTTCGGGATCTTCGATCAATTCCTTCATGCAGGCGTGATAGTCTTGGGAATCACTTGAGAAATCCGTAAAGATGGGTCGAACGGTAGGTATTTGAAGAAAGCCTTGGGCTACGAGCTGAGCGGTGGTGGTTTCCCACAGCAGTTCTCCCAAGGTGAAAGAGAGCAGCGGAGTGAGCCCATCCTCCCGGTACGGGGTTGCTGTAAGGCCAAAGCGATATTTTGCCGGAAGTCGGCTGAGTACCTGTTGAAAGGTACTGGCAGGGGTATGTTGAGCTTCATCAACGAGGACACAGCCGAAACGTGCAGCCAGAGTATCGAGTTTCACAGGTGGTAGGCGCACCAGAGACTGGACCGTGGCCAGGGTGATGGCCGAGGGGGCACAGCATCCCTCGGTTACTACCCCAGGTTCGAAGCCATAGATCAGCGTGATCGTATTGTGCCACTGTTGGAGAAGATCGAGGGTATGAACAAGAATCAGTGTTGGTTGGTCGAGAACAGCAAGAGCCGCCGTCCCGATGATACTCTTTCCCCCACCGCAAGGTAGAACCACGAATCCCTGCACTCCACTTCGCATCCTCTCGATGACGTTGACCTGATACGGCCGCAGCTCGACCTTGGCACGAAGGCCGACCGCGGGATGGGAACAGCGACGGTCTTCGAACTCGACCGAGAGGCCGCCTTCCTGCAATCGTTTCCGCAAGAGCAGCACTGCACCACGGGGAAGCTCGACCCAACCGTCGTCGCGTTCGACCAGACACTCGATCCGCTCCGGAATACCCTTGACCCTCCGTCCCATTCTCCGACACGAAAGGTAGATCGGGTTCGGGAAAGACAGCTCGCGCTTGAGACCTTCCAGCACCTTGGAAGGACATGCTGTGGAAGGAAAGGTGATGGTTCCAGCAACGATTGCTCGCATCAGGCCCCCCCTTCGAGAAAACAGCGGACATTGGCAAGGTGACGGCTCTTGAGGATCGGAGGAAGACTTGCGGTGAACACTCGGCCATAAGGTTTGCTGATCAGTCGGCGATCCAGAACTACCACCACGCCATGATCGGCGGTGCTGCGAATCAGCCGGCCAAAGCCCTGTTTGAAGGCGAGTACCGCCCGAGGGAGGCTGTAGTGTGTGAACCACTGACGATCCCGTTCGCTGATCGCATCGAGCACAGGATCCTCGGGGGAGGGAAAGGGTAATCGATCGATGACAACACAGGAGAGGGTTTGACCCGGAACATCAATTCCGGTCCAGAAGGACTCGGTGCCCAGTAATACCGAACTCACATCCTTGCGGAATTCCTCAACCAGTGCGGTTCGCGGCAAATCCCCCTGCCGTAGTACCCGATATCCGCACGATCGAATTCGTTCGTACACTGCATTGAGATTACGATAGGAAGTAAAAAGACCCAGGGTGCGACCCTCGGCCAATTCGAGAATGTCGGCAAAGATATGTGCGACGGTTGCCGGAAAGGCGGGATCATTCGGTTCCGGCAGATCTTCGGGAACTACGAGCAAGGCCTGTTGCAGAAAATCGAAGGGGCTGTCCACCACAAGTTCGCGGCAGGCAGGTATTCCAAGTTCTTCGCGTAGGTGCTCGAACGAACCCCCGGTGCTGAGGGTGGCCGAAGTGGCGATGACGGTGTCGGTTGCGTCAAATAGGTTCTGCCGGAGCCGCTCGGCGACGGAGATCGGTTTTGCACACAGGACAAGATTTTTCCGGGTATCTTCCTCGAGGAAAGTGACCATTGCTGGGTCTGCCAGGGTGAGCGCTGCTTGGAGTTGGGTGGCCAAGCGGTAACAGCGAACCGCAGCATGTTTCAACTCGGCTCGCAGGTCAGTTTCAGAAGTGGTGGTGGCGGCTTCGTTGTAAACGGTACGCACCTCGCCGAGGAGACAAACAAGATCCTCCCAGGGCACGATGTCGGGGGTTCGCAAACGGATCCGATAGGCCGGCGATTTGCGGTGTTTGGCCAGCAAGGTGAAAAGCTGTTCGGCTTCGCGCATCACCTGCTCATGAAAGGTTTTTTCACCGAGGTGGAGGAGAAGGCGGAGAACCGAGCGATAGGAACCCTGGGTGAGGCGAAAACCGAAAAAATCTCGGGCGATATCGGCAGCCTTGTGGGCTTCGTCGAGAATGGCTACCTCGAAGGGGGGAAGGATGAGATCCTGTTCCGTATTTTCTCGAACCTGGAGGTGAGCGAAGAGTAGGTGATAATTACAGACGACGAGATCGGCCTCCTTGGCTGCAGCTCTGGCTTTGTAACCACAACAGTCCTCGCGAAAGCTGCAGTCGTTTTTCTTGCATTCCTCCGAGGTTGTCGAAAAACGGCGCCACAGTCGATACGGTGGTTCAAAGGGCAGTTCACTGACATCTCCCAACTTCGTACGGCGCGCCCAGGAAATGATTGTTTGGAGCTTGGTAACATCTTCAGGTTCCTCGAGATAGTCGAGGGTGCCCTGGGCTTCTTCCTGATAAAATTTGTTGTAACAGAGATAATTATTTCTGCCTTTGAGAAGTGCGGAGGTGAAATCCCAGGGGAGAAGGTCAGCGAGCAGCGGTAGGTCTTTTTCCACGAGCTGTTCTTGGAGTGCGATGCTCGAGGTCACGAGGAGGATTCGTTTTCCTCTTTGTGCTGCGTGGTAGATCGCCGGTACCGAGTAGCCGATACTTTTGCCCGTACCGGTTGGAGCCTCGACCAAGAGGTGCTCTTTGTTACCAATAGCTTCGTCCACTGCTTGGGCCAGTTCGAGCTGACCGGGGCGTGGAACGTAGTCTTCGAAGTATCTGGAGAGGAGGCCTCCTTGCCCGAACACCTGATTGATATCCATAGTCCTCTCGCCTTGACCGGTAAAAGACAACTCGAGCGCTCAGCACCGAGTCCGACCACCGGTGACTCCGCTTCGCGGCCATCATGGGGCTCAAGGCCTCCCGGTCTGTCGAACCCGGCACTGAACGCTCGAGAGGTTTTAGGCGAAGGGATCCACTTCGCCCTTGGATTCGGCCTGAGTATGGCAATACTTTGCTTCAAGTCTCTCGATGAAAGTGTTTGCCACTTGCTCTTGGGATGCTTTCACCTCACGGACCCGAGAAATGCCGAATTTCTCGAGAAATACATCAACGGCTTCTCTTGGCAGAGCCTTGAGCCGGCTGACGAACTGGCTCGCAGTGCGAGCCTCGATGGTCTCACCTTTGTCATACGTGTTGAAATCACTCCCTCCAGAAACGCTTTTGGCCAGATCGTGCAGTTTCAGAGCACCGATTTCTTTGATTTGTTCCGCAGAGAGTTTTTCCTCAGGAAGAAGAGAATATGTTGTTTTCGCATTGCCAGAGTCACCATGTCTCTCGACCTCAAACATCCAGGTTGTGAGACCATATTTGTCTCGAGCTTTGAGCAAGTCTTTGAACCAAATGGTGCCGCCTTCGATGATCTTTAATTCCTTCTCGACCGGGAGGTAGAAGTTCATCAACACGCGCAAGTTCGGGCGTTTGCCCTCTTTGCAATAACTGCAGCCAGTTCCGATACACTCTTCGTAACGCTCGCCGGTCCAGTGTGTTTCGCGGGCGAACGGCTCGCCGACAAAAACACCGACGACCTTGTCGCGATCATTGGCCAGGCGCACGAACAGGCCATTATTGCTGTTGGAGTGCTTGTCGGCTAATCCTTGTGCATGATCCCAACTCATTGTATACCTCCAGAAAGTATCAGTTCACTACTGTGGAGAGCGAGGTGGTATCCTCGCGGTTACCTTTGTAAATGGTGGTTGTTTCCGTCTTCATAAACGGTTGGACCAGGAACGAGATTGCTTGGGCAGTTTCTCGAGCGTGTTCTCGGTCGAGGTTGTCTTCCTTCACTTGCCGTTCCTGGGCCACTTCTCTGCGGGCACGGGCAATCAATAGATCTGCAAGGCTTTCGGCGAGTGCCTCGAGAACTTGGTGATCTGCTTCAAGTTCCGGCTCACGAAGAATTTCAAAGAAAAGGTCCTGCCTCACGTTTTGACCTTTGAAGTTCCTGCTGCCTGCCCTACGTCGGCGGCTCGGTGCGGCCCACGAGCACAAGAGATGCCAAATACGAAAGTGGTGAAATAAACACAGACAAAACTGTATGTTGCACAGCAATAGAAGGTGGTTCTTTACTGGTCCCATCATTTCTGAGCCGTTCAAATCGAGCGAAGCGGTCAGCCGGAGCGGTTGTACGGTCAATCGGAGCGATCATCTGGTCAATGGGATCGGTGCCTTGGTCAATGGGATCGGATACATGGTCAGTTGGATCGATAATGGCACGCAGAACGGAGCGGTTCTTATGGTTCTTTCTTTGGGTTTGACACTACATCCATGGTTCTTGAAAAGATGCTCAGGACCAAGCCCCATAAAGCTTTTCAACGGAGCAGAAGCGACTTGATCTCAACGCGCCAATGAAGGTACAGGTAATGCAGTATGGACCAGCATAGGGCCTTGTTGGCCAGCGATAAAAAGCAACAAGGGGGTAAGTATGCCATCGGTTGTCAGTTATTGCCGTGTATCGTCTGATGAGCAGGCGCACAAGGATCTCTCGATCCCTGCTCAACGTAAGGCGCTCCTGCGTTGGATCGAAGAACGAGAAGACTATGAACTCGCAGAAGAGTTCGTCGACGAGGGAGAATCCGCCTATGCTCCTGCCAACAAACGGCCAGGCTTTTGCCGGATGATCTCTTTCTGCCGCAAGCAACCAGTGAACTTCATCTTGGTACACAAGCTCGATCGTTTCTCACGCAATCGCGAGGAGTCGATCCTCTTCAAGTCACTCTTGCGGAAACATGGGGTTATTGTAAAATCCATCACTGAAAACTTCGACCCCGAGACCCCTCAAGGCTTTTTGTATGAAGGGATGATCGAGGTTATCAATCAATTTTACTCGATGAACCTGGCTACTGAAACCTTGAAGGGTATGCGGGAAAATGCCGAACGTGGTTACCTCAACGGAGGTAGCGTACCGTATGGCTATCGTCGTGAGCGCATACCCGATGCATCGGGCCGCGAACACAGCAAATATGTTCTGGGACCGGAAGCGGAAGTGGCCACGGTGCGGGAGATCTTCCGGCTCGCAGTCGAGGAAAACCACGGTGCAAATGCCATCAGCAAGATCCTGAACCGGCAAGGCATTCCTGCTCCTCGCACGCAGCACTGGAATCACTCGAGTGTCGGTGTCATTCTCAACAACACCGTTTACATCGGTGATAGTGTTTGGAACAAACGTTCTGCAAAGAAGAACAATACCAGCAACCTGGTCATCATCAATGCAACTCACGAACCAATCATTGATCGTGCTCTCTTTCTGAAAAGGAAAGAACTGGCAAGCCAGCGGCCCTTCAATCAGCGCAGTAGCCCTCGGCGCGCTGTGAGGTACCTCCTGTCCCGATTGATCCGCTGTGATCATTGCGGAGGGCTTTTCATCGGGAGGCGTTATAAGTATTTCAGTAAAAAGAAGAAAGAATCGTACGATCGGTTTCGATACTACTGTGACACTCGCATCACGAAGGGCAAATCAATCTGCCCCGCTCCCGGGCTCAATAGCGATTGGATCGAAGGCAAGATCCTAGAACTCATCTACAACGAGATCTGCTCCCCTCAACGTATTGCCGTTCTGAAAGAATTGGTAAGCAAGAAGATCGAAGCCCGTCGAAGTCGCTATGGTAAAAACCCTCGCGAGCTCGATCGAAAACTGTCCGACTTGAACCGACGTATCCAAAACTACTACCAAGCCATCGGTGACGGGGTTGATCCGAAGACGTGCAAAGAGCATATCGCCCGCCTCGAAGTCGAGAAGAACGAGGTCGAATTAGAAGCCAAGATCCTCCAGCAGGATGACTACTACCGCCGCGCCCTGGAGTTGAACCTTGTGGAACTCGAACGCTTTGCCATCGCCTTCAAAGAGGATTTTTACCGGTTGCCTCTCACCGCCCAACGCAATGTGCTCCTACACTTCGTCAAAGAGATAAGAGTGTTCAAGAACAAGATCGTACGGGTCACCTTGAGAGTTCCCTTCAATGGCAACGGGGTTCGCCATCTCACCGATGAACTGCGGGCGCCTTCGGACGAAGAACAAACCGCTCAGAGCACAATGGAGGTTTTACTTCCAGGACCAACACGGGCTAACATGGTCCATAAGGAGGAGGTCCCAAATGATCTTCCAGAACCAGCACGGGGAGCCAAGCATACCCTGGGCACTTCGCCGCCCAGTTTGGTTTACAGGAAGCCCGTCCGCGCCAAGCGGGTGGGTTTTCTCGTTTCTGGGCAAGGAGTTGCAGACCTGCGCGAATTCCGCCCGGCCGCAACCTCGCCCGTGGGACTCTCGGTTCAGAAGCTGGTGCAGGGCCTGGAGGCTACTTCAGACGGGCGGCTCGCTTGGCGATCGCCTTGCGGATCTTTTCGTAGCTTGGCGGCGGACCCTTCTGGAGGTCCTTGCCGTCCACGAGAATCGCATCGGCGATGCCCCACTCAACCACAGCGTCTCGCGTCGAGGTGTCGATTTCGCGGAAGGCGACCTTGTCACCGAACTCGGCCGCCGCGCGCTTGGCTCGCTCGTAGACCAGGTTCTGTGCCAGGCACCATCCGCTCGAAAAGGCCGTGAGGTTCACCTTACCGGGGATCGGCTCCAACCGCTTGCCGGTCTTTGGGAGCCAGCGAGGCGGCTTCGCGTCGTCGGTGAAGGGCTTCCAGAGCAGCACCGCGATGCCCTGGCGATCTGCCTTGTGATAGCCGTGCTTCTTGAACCAGGAGGCCTTCATCCAGAAGGGGAGCCAGACGCCCCAGGCGACCATGCCCTTAGCTCCGCGCCGCCGCGCATCATCCTCGGCTGCAGCGAGCAGCGCCGTGCCCATCCCATGCCCCTGGAAGTTGCCGCGGCCTCGCTTGTAGCCATGAACGTGGATGCAGTAGACGAAGTAGAGCCCCTCGCCGCCCACGTTCGAGTGCTCGATCGGCCCGTACTGGATCATCCCGCCCTCGACCCCTGTGTCATCGAGGGCCAGTTTTGCCTGCAGCCCGTGGCACGTCTGAGCGCGGTCCAACCACTCGCGGCGCTTGGGCCCCGCCTCCTTGGCGTCGTCTGACCAGTCCTCGAGGCATAGGCAGAACAGATCCTTTTTGTCATCCGGCAGGTCGATGACCTTCATGATTCTTGTGCTCCTTTCCACTGCTCATCCATCAGCTTCGCGATGAACTCGGCCATCACCACTTCCGCTGCCTTCGACACGATGCACCATTGTGGAGGTCGCTGACCTGCTCAGTTCCTACACGGTGCATTTGTGCGCCATGGTCCCAATTACTAGCGTAAAAAGCGACCATTTGCTAGTAATACTGTCGGAGCGTGACGAAGAGAGGAAGATCCTTAAAAGATCCTCAGCTGTATGGATCGAAGTCCGTCTTTGGATACTGTTGGTGACTGCAGCGGCCTCGTTGCTCGAGCGATACGAATGCGCTAGGCTTGCACAACCCCTTGGGGTAGAGGAGAGAAACATGCTGAGCCGCGGGTTGTGGAGTTGGATTGGGGTGCTTCTCTTATCGTCGGGCTTGGCCTCGGCAGACCTGATCGAGGTTGTCGGCGGGGTGCAGGTCGAGGGAGAGGTCTTGGCCCTGACCAATCGCGGAGTCGAGTACGATCCGACAGGAGAGGTGACCTTCTACGTCATTCCCTGGCACGATCTCGTCGCTGTCCGCTATGCTGACGGCCGAGCGGTACACTGCGAGCGGCGAGCCCCCAACGCAGGACCATCCGCCGGCAGCGACCTGATCGAGGTTCGCGACGGCAGTCTGGTACAGGGGCTTGTCCTGCGGGTCATCGCCGAGGGAGTCGAATACGATCCAGCGGGTGAGCTAACCTTCTACGTCATCCCCTGGCACGACATACTCACCGTGCGTTACGCTGATGGCAAGACTCTCCTTTTTGATCGTCTCGCGCAGAGGGCGAACCCAGCCCCTACCCAACCCGTGGCTGCCGCAGCACCGGCGGTGCCGAAAACACCCGCCGAACCGGTCCGGTTGCGCGATACCTTGGGTCTGGAAGCCATGTTCGGTTGGAACTCCTCGGTCGGCGGGGGGGTGTTGCTCGATCTGGGGTTGTGGGACCATCTCCAACTAGCCGCTGGTCTGGGCACGGGGATGTGGGGTTTGCGCGCCACCGGTCTAACGCGCTTGTTCTTCCGCCGCCAACCCTATGGTGCGGCACTGGGGTTTGGTTACACCTACAATGGTGGGGGCGACACGACGGTCGAATCGACCGTGGACGATCAGAACGCAACATCGAACTACACCTTCGATCCGGTCGGCACGCTGAACGTCTTCTTCCACTATGCCATTGACACCAATCCCACGTATACCGCCCGACTCTTCTTCGAGGTCGGCTATGCCTTCCGATTTGGAGAAGCCGGGTATCAACTTCTCCATGGCGAAGCGTTGGACGACGAGGTCACCTTCATGCAGCCGGGTGGGGTGATCCTGGCCGCGGGTTTCGGGCTGGGACTCCTCTGACTACATTCTTTCGATAGCAGCAATACCGAGCAGGCTGAGGGCGTTGCGCAGCGTCTGACCAATGGCTGCGCACAGGGCCAGAAGCGCTGTCCGCGAGGGTTCGGGAGCGTCGAGGAAACGCTTGAGGTTGTATAGGGTATTGAAGTCCTGGGCCAGGACGATCGCGTATTTCGCGATGATCGAGGGTTCGAGTTTCTCGACGGCCCGTTGGACCTGCTCCGGAAACTCGGCGAGGCGGCGCAGCACCGAGAACTCGGCGTCGTCGGTGAGTTCGAGGAGGTCCGGGAGCTGCTCCGGCAAGGTGCCTGCTTTCCGCAGCACGGAGGTGAGCCGGGCATGGGTGTATTGGAGGTAGGGTCCGGTTTCGCCCTCGAAGCTCAGGATCTCGGTCCAATCAAAGACTAGGTCCTTGATTCTCTTCGCATGGAGATCGAAGAACAGAATCGCACCGAGGCCGACTTCCCTGGCTACGGTTTCTTTGTCCGGCAACTCGGGATTGCGCTCCTCGATGATCGAACGGGCTAACTCGGCGGCGCGGTCGAGGACGTCCTCGAGGAAGATCACCTTGCCCTCGCGGGTGGACATGGTCCCTTCCTTGAAGCGGATCAGACCGAAGTCCACGTGCTCACAGGCCGACGCCCAGTCGTGGCCGAGCAGGCGCAGCACGGTGAAGAGTTGGGAGAAATGCAGTTTCTGTTCGGCCCCGACTATATAGAGCATACGACGGAACTCGTAGCGCCTCTGTCTCGAGATGGCTGCGGCGAGATCCCGGGTGAGGTACAGGGTAGCGCCGTCCTTCTTGCGGATCAGGGCAGGTGGCAGGCCGTGGTCGGTGAGGTCGACGACGTGGGCCTCCTGACTTTCGCTGAGCAGACCGGCCTGGGTGAGGGCCTGCTCGACCTCGAGCATGTCCTGACCATAGGCGCTCTCACCGCTGATTTCGTCGAAGGAGACATGGAGACGGGCGTAGATCTTCGAGAACTCGGCGAGGCTGAGTTCCCGGAAGCGTTGCCAGAGCGCGGTGGCTTCGGGGTTCCCTTGCTCGAGCCTGGCGAACCAGGCCCTGCCCTCGTCCTCGAGGGAGGCGTCGGCCGCGGCTTCCTGGTGGAACCGCACGTACAGGGAGAGGAGGTGCGGAATGGGGAGCCGCTCGAGTTCGGTTTCGAGCCCCCAACGGCGGAAAGCGGAAATGAGCTTCCCGAACTGGGTTCCCCAGTCGCCGAGGTGATTCAAGCGGATCGGATGATGACCGGTGAAGGCGAGGAGCCTGGCCAGGCAGGCTCCCAGGTTGGTTGATCTCAGGTGATTGATGCCGAAAGGTTTTGCAATATTCGGAGAGGAGAATTCGACGATGACCTTGGCGCCGTGCCCGAACTCCGAAGCTCCGTACCTATCGCCGAGTTCGAGGATAGTCTGCACGAGGGAGCGGGCGTAGGTCCTGCGATCCAGGTGGACATTGAGATAGCCCTTGACCGCTTCGACGCGCCGGAACGCCGGCGGCAAGACCAGCCTGGCCGCAAGGTCTTCGGCGATAGCCATGGGGCTGCGTCGCAGCAGCTTCGAAAGCCGGAAACAGGGGAGGGCGAGATCGCCCAGGCTCAGGTCCTCGGGGACCTCCACCAGGCTCTGGAGGTCAAGGCTCCTGGCGTCGGGTGGCAGGAGAGGAAGAAGGTGGTCGTGGAGGATCTTCTTGAACGAATCCATGCAGGTATCCTAATGAAATCGCTGCGATCAGGAGGCGTCGCCGAGGAGCAGGGCGAAGGCGCGGTTGAGCGGGAATTCGCTGGCGTCGTCTTTGTCGAAGGAGTTCTCTGCAATTGTGAACACCTTGAATTCCCTGAAACCGCGAGCAAGCACCAGGGAACGGGTCTGGGCGTCGGCCACGCTAACGGTGTCCACGAGTTTGAGCAGGCCGTTGCGCATGGTGGTGAGGAATTTTTCGGAATATTGTCCACCATCGCCATGACCGACCAAATCGAGATGGACCGGCCGCCTAGCCGCGAAACCCGCGAAGATTGCCGGTAGGGCGATGTCGGGCAGGCAGGTTTGGACGTAGATGATGTCCGCGCTGTGGGCGAGGGAGGTGATGTTACGGATCTTGCTGAACAGGGTGCGGTGGTATTTTACGTAGGGAATGGTGGTGAAGAGGAAACGGTCGCTGCGCTCGACACCCTCTACCTCCGGGGTCGAAGGGTCGTAATAATAGATAAGTCTGACCTCATTGCGCTGGTGTACCAGTTTGGTGGCATGGGCGATGATCCGGTCGACTCCCGGACTTTCCGGCTTGTAGAGGTCGAAGGGATACAGCATCACGATGCGCATGGCACCCCCTGAGGCGCAAACTACGTAGCCTCCGACATACAAAGGAGAAGGGAGAATGTCAAAGTAAAGGACGAGTCCCCATGGATGGAACGTACCCTTGGACTCCTCGGTTCGCCGTGGTAGGGGAGAGGCGACGGGATGAGGCGAGGTGAGCATGCCGGGCCGGGCGAGTGTGATCCGAGGTAAGGACGGGCTGCTGGGGTGTCTGCTGATCGGTTGTCTCTTGTCAGGAGCAACGGCCGCCCAGGAGGCCTCTGGTCTGCTCGGCGTAGCGTTGGAATGTCAACAGGCCGGCGGGACCAAGGTCTGTACCCATTTCCTGCCCGGTTTCTTGGAACGGTTACCCGGAGTGAGACCGACCTCTCGAGCCGAGGCCGGGGTAATACTTTTCGTGAATGCGGTTGAGCACCAGGGTGAGGACGTGGTCCACTTGCGCGCCGTGGCTTCGGTGGAGGGAGCCCCCGCCGAGTTCGAAACCAAGGGGTTGCTGGACACCCATGCCACCGATGAGGACCAGTTGCAAGTGTGTCGCCGCAGCTTGCTCAGCGTCCTCGCACCCTATCTTATTGTGATCAATCCGGAAGCGGTGCATATCGAGGTAGACGAAGGCGTAGTGAGAGAGCCAGTGCGAACGGGTTCGCCGTGGGGGGCCTCGCTCACGCTCTCGGGTTATGGTTCGCGGAACGGCGCCTATAGCGACCTCGAGGGTACGACCTCGCTGAAAGTAATGAGAATTACGACGACCGATCGGCTGGTGGGGTCACTTACTGGCGGCACCTATCTTTCCAGGCAGCCGCCGATCGTCTCGGAGGGCGATGAGTTGTCGCTCGACACGACCTCCTACTCCTTCGGCGGCAGTCTCTCCGGTAGCCGCAACCTGGGAGAGCATTGGGCCGTCGGGGTGGTCGGACGAGCCGGCGGCATGGACGACAAAGCGCGTTATGCCCATACCGAGCGCCTCAACGTGGCCTCGAGCTATGACCTCTTCCCTGCCGACGAGCCTCGCGGCAACCGGCTCTTTGCCCTGGTCGGAGCAGGGGTGCAATACGATAAATATAATTATATCAATATTCTGAACGAGCGGTCGGCAGCCTTTCCCGGTGGGATGGTCATTATCGGCGGCAATGTGCGCTATGACCGGTTCGAATTCGGTACCGACCTCGGTTGCGCCGCTCAACTCCCGGCCTTCGAGCGGCGGTACGAACTGGATCTCTCTCCCTCCGCGGTCGTGCAACTCGGCGAGCATCTCGATGTCTCGTTGGCGCTCACGTTTAAAAAACAAGTGGTACCCGGTCCGTTGCAACTCGATCAGAGTGATTATGAAGCCGTGACCAGAGCTACCTACGCTGAGCCCTTGTACCTGTACCTCGACCTTTCGATGACGCTCTACCTCGATCGCAGTAGCGCTGAACGAAACAATAGGTTGGATTTGTTCGATATGATGGGTTCTTTTACTACCTTCTGAGGTTCTCCGTCGACGGAACCGGCCCCTCCGACCACAGCACGTGGCCCTTCTCTTCGCAGCGGCTCGAGGTGCCGTCGCGTTCCAGGGCATTGAAGGAGACGGTCAGCAGGCGGTTCGCGGGTGTGCTCAGCTCGACCCGACCATGGAGCGGAGCTGCGCAGAGGGAGCGTTGTCGGGCGAACACGAGGTCGAAGAAGGCTAAGCTGACGTGCCGTTCACCCCGGCCGAGGTTCAGGCGGCCCGAGACGAGGCGGAAGCGACGTCCGGCGACCTCGAAGCGGACATCGCGCAGGGAGAGGGCCACGCGGATCAGGGGAGTTCCCGCGGCTTCGCTGGCCGCCGTGAAAACGTATTTCGAGATCCGTTCTTGCCTCTGATGTTGGCGGACCAGGCGAAGGGCGAGCAGCCGGTCTGCCGAGCGCAGCTCGCGAGCAATAGTCGTGCACACCGTATGGTCATCGCTCCGTTCGTAGAAGGTCGTCAACCTCCCGCTGAGGCGCCGGCCGCTCTCGGGGTCACGGCAGGAGTCGAGCACGTCCGAACGGAAACTGCGGCCCGTGGGAAGTTCGTCGACCGGCTGCAGGTTCTCGTCGAAACGAGAGGTATTCGCGCAGGTCGGAAGAGCGGTGAGG
>MGSU01000002.1:19666-23249 GCA_001799195.1 Deltaproteobacteria bacterium RIFOXYA12_FULL_61_11
GATCGAAACCCGTCGGCGGCGAGAGCTCGAGGTCGTCCTCCAAGGGGAGTTCGTTGACGTTGTCGATCGGGAGGAAATTGGTATTGTCGATGGGCAAGAAGTCGTCGGTCGTGACCGGGCGCGGGTCGAGGTCGAGTTCGAGGAAGGCGTCCAGGTCGTGGAGCAGGGCGAGCTGATCGAGGCCTGCCGCGAGGTCCAGTTCTGCTTCAGAGCGGTCGGTGCTGGAGTCGAGGTCGGCGGGTTCCGTCGATGCAGGAGCGGTCGAAAGATCTTGGGAGGGGGCCTCTCCCTCCGGGTCAACCGGCGATGGTTCCATCCTTGCCTGCGGAGTGGGGGGCTCGAGGTCGCTTACGCCGAGGTTCCGGTCAGTAACCGTGGAAGAGTCCCCGCTTGCTCCTTCGGGCTCGGTCCCTGGATCGGACGGGTCTGCCGATGCCTCGTCGAGGTGGGACGCGGGCTCCGATGGTCCGTCTGCGGTGCATCCCGGCAGTTGGCCGAGGAATAGGACCATCAATATCAATGAGGCGACGAGGGTGGACCGTTTCATAGCCTTCGGGCTCCTGTGGCGAGTGGAAGAGCGGAGAGGCCGGATCATCCCAGCCTCTCCGCAGGAAGGACACGTTCAGCGTTGCACGCGGAAGCCGTGGTACGCGACGAAATCGAGCTCGCGTTCGCGCTCACCGTTCTCGATCGTTCCGTAGGTGTGGCGCAGGCCCTTCCAGACCTCGCTGGTGAGGGCGAGCTTGGCACCGTCGTACCTGGTTCCGGTGATCGTGGTGGTGCGCGCGGAAAGCGCGGTCTGGTCGAGCAGGGCCTCGCGCCGGGATTTGTAGGTCCCGCAGGTCTCCGGGGCCACCATGCTGGCGGTCAGACGCTTCTCCTTGGTCGAGCCATCCCGCAGGAAGAGGGTGCCGTGGATGCTGGTCTCGGGGCCATCGAGTTCGGCCAGGATTTCTTCCCTGGTGCGACGGCCGGCGTAGCACAGACCTCTGCATTCGTCGGCAGAGGTTTCCGGAGCCGCGAGGTCGGGGCTGGCGTCCGCGTCAGCACTTGCGTCCGCATAATGGAGGGTGAAGCGGAGCTCGCCTTTGTTGTCGAAGGGGCAGAGATTGTTGCCGTCGTCGATGGAGAAGGTTCCCTCGAGGGTGCGGCCGCGGCGGTCGAGGCCCTCGATGGTGCCGGTGAGGATGCCGTCGAGTCGGGTGAAGGTGCGGATGACCTCACGGGTGGTGCCGTCCAGGAAGGTCACGATGCGGACGATACGGCCGCTGCCGTCGCGCTGAGCCGGGGGGACGTCGCTCTGGTCACCGGAGGCTTGCTCGAAGCTGCGCTCGAGGTAGATGGTCTTGAAGCCCTCTTTCCCGCTGGAGGTGCGTTGATGCAGGAAGGAGACGTCCTGCCTCGGATTCTCGAAGTAGGTCAACTCGACTTCCTCGACCAGTTCCCGCTCTCCCAGCACTTGGCGAATGGTGGAGGTGGACGTGACCCAGGCAGGATCCCCGGCCGACCCATCGCGTCGATAGGCCTTGGTTTCGTTCAGGTCGCCGCTGGCGTCGCCGCGGCTCGAGGAATAGACGAAATCGGTCGTTACGCTCCTGGCCGCGCCGAGCCGCCCGGAAAACGCCTGGGCGAATTCCAGGTGTTTGAGCCGGCAGGGCAGGGCTCCACAGGTGTAAAACTGGCGCGTGGCCAGCCTGAAACGATTGGTCTCGGTCGGTCTGGTTGCCGTGGCGAGCCCATCGTCGAGGCGTTCACGCAGTTCACCCTCGCCGAGGCGATCCTGGTCGAGGATGGTGCGATCGAGTTGCAGTTTGAGGGCATAGGCCGTTGTTCCCAGAGCTGTCAGTGAGGCGTCCGGGGTTTCGATCTCGAGGCCTTCGTTGAGTTCCTCGATCGCTGCCAGCACCTCGTCATCGTCCTCGATATCCTCGGATTCTACGGAATTGTCCGGAGTCGTGGTTGGTGGGGTTTGGCCGTCCCCGGGGTTGAACGAGGCGAGGACTTCGTCCAGAGCGGAGGGAAGGTCGACCGGAGTCTGGTCGGGACCAGTGGCCGCGGGATCGTCCTCGGCCGAGGTGGCGGGGTCTCCAGTTGGGGCCTCGTCAGTGCCGTCGGCAGGTTGGGTCGGATCGTCCAGGGCTTGCTGATCTTCACCGGTCGCGGGTTGGTCGCCGGCAGGGTCGTCACTTCCGTCCTGGCAGGAGAGGGAGAAGGGCAGAACGACGAGCAGGAAGGTCACGAGAAGGAATCTGTTCATACTGGCTCCTTGTGGTTGGTGGGACCTGGAGGGCACCTACGCAGCTTTCATGCCCAGGGGATTCTTACTACAACCGATTGACTTCGCGATGCAAGCGCAGTGGGGCAGTGTTAAAAATACTTGACAATTCACCGTTCTGTTAAGAAAAGTTGACAACAATCAACCTCGAGAGGTCCCAAGGTGAAGGAACTACCGCGGCATGTTCGGTATCATCGCTTCGAACCTCTCGGGGAGGGTGGGGATGCGCAGGTCTTCCACTGCCGGGACCGCGTGTCGGGGCAGAGCCTCGTCTACAAATGGTATTTCGCCCTCCACGGCCGCCGCGGGGTGGAAGAGGGTCGAAAACTCTCGCGGATCGCTCATCCCGGAGTGACCTCGGTGCTCGATTACGGTTTCCAATCCGACGAGGGTCGCAGTTACCTGGTGACGGCCTATGCGCCGGGGGCTCCGTTCGTCGAGGCCGTGGACGGCTGCGAGGCTGGCCGGAAGTTGTACCTGTACCACCTGCTGTGTACCGCGGTGCAATATCTCCATGGTCTCGGGGTGGTCCATCGCGATCTCAAGAGCGCCAATGTCCTGGTCGTGGGGGATCGGCCGTTGATCATCGATTTCGGGGCAGCCTCGGAGTTGGGGTACGACCAGGCTTTCCAGGGCACCTTGCCCTATGCGGCGCCGGAGCTCTTCTCCCGGTTGTCCGTCGACTTCAGCGCCGATCTCTATAGTCTCGGAGTGCTCCTCCATCGGTTGCTCGTCGGCGGTTATCCGCGCTGGGCGGAGGACTTCGATGGGTGGCAACAGGTGCATGCCCGCCGCGAGAGCTGCAAGGTCGATCCGACCGGCACCCTCTCCGCATCCTTGGGCGGTTTGATCGAACGCTTGCTGGCGTACGATCCGCCTGGCCGGGGGACTATCGATCAACTCGTCCTGGACCTCGAGGAGGAATTGACGGCCAGGCAGCTTCTCTTCGAGCCCGCGAGCAAGCTCAATGCCGGATATCGGCTCGCTCGTCTCGACCTGGGACACCTCGAACAGGTGCGACAGGAAGTGCGACGAGCGTTCCTCGCGCCGGGGACCGAGACCGGAACTGTCGCGATCGTAGCCCTGGTCGGCGAAACCGCGCTCCAGCGGGAAGCCCTCGAACGAGCCATACTCGAGGAGCTGCGCGAGGATGGCTGCCATGTCGGACTACAAGACCCCGACGAGTTGGAGACGTTCCTCTTGTCGGCTCCCCCGGGAACGCGGAGCTGTTCCGTGTCGGCCGAAGAAGGAGCGGTGCCTCGTTGTCTCCGGGCGTACGAACAAGGGCGAGAATCGGGGAAGGTCCAA
>MGSU01000002.1:23272-34669 GCA_001799195.1 Deltaproteobacteria bacterium RIFOXYA12_FULL_61_11
TGGACTTACTGGAAAGGAATTTCCCGCTTCAGGTCGAACGCTCTTTGCGATACCGGGCCAGGCTCGAGGGCACGAACTCACTGCCTGAGCTGCTCTCTCTGCTCGGGACCGAGCTCGGGGAAGGCCGATTGCGTTGGGATGCCCGGGGTTGGCATCTCGGGGAAGATCGGCTGGAGAGCCTCAGTGCGGGCGGGGACGAACACAGGATAGAGAACGGTGCAGGTCCGGCCCATGAAGACGACGGTTCCGGGTACCTCGCGGAGTGCCTCGCGTTGCTCGGGGGCGAAGACGCCGAGGCTACGGTGCCCTTCCTCCTGGGACGTCTGTTCCAGCGCGGCCTGTATGAGGTTCTCGAACGTTGTTGTGCGCTCGTGTCGGCGAGGAGCCATGAGGACAGGTGTACGGCCTTTGCGACGCTCTACCTTGCCAGAACGGCCGCGGTCCGCGGGCAGGACCAGGCCGCGGAGGAACTGCTGCAGGCTCTTCCGAGGGAGGCAGGGGAAGAACTGGAGCTGGAGAGGGCTATTGTCGCCGCGACCCTGGCGGGCCGGAAAGGGGATTTCGACCGGGCTGAGCACCTCCTCCTCGAGAACTTGCACCACCCCGGCAGGGACCGGTATCCCCATGCTCTCTCGAATACGCTGCTCAATGTCGGTATCATCCGGGCCAAGCGTGGGGAATACGATAAAGCCCTGGCGTGTTATTACGATGCCCTCGAACTGAAACGCCGGCATGCAGATCCTTCCGGTGTGGTGTCCCTCTACAGCAACCTGGGGGCCTGTCATCACCTGAGGGGAGATGCCGAGGCGGCCCTCGTCCACTACCGAAGGGCGGCTGCCGAGGCCCAGCGCATTGGCGATCTCAAGAGCTATGCCATCGCGAGCTTCAATCAAGGCGACCTCCTGTTGGATCGGGGGGAATTGAACGAGGCCGGCACCGTCTTGAAAGCGGCCGGGAGCATGGCGGAGCGCCTGGGTCTCGAGCCCGTGGCAGAGAGGGCCGCTCTGAACCTGTGCTTTCTCGAGGCGCTTTCCGGAACACCTCAAGGCGAGGCGCTGCGGCGGCTCGGGGAAGCGGAGACAACCGCTCGAGCCCGCGGGCATGTAGAACAGGAACTCTTGGCCATCGTACTCCAGGGCAAAACGTTGCAAGCTCACGGTAACCTTGGGGCCGCGGTCGCAGACTATCGCCGGGCCTTGCGTCGGGCCTTGGAAATACGGCATAGCCGGCTCATCCGGGAAATCGATCGGTTGCTCTCCGACGCCGAACGCGCCGCGGCAACCGCTGCAGCACCGGAGGTACCCGGGGAACCTTCCGGGGGGGGTGTTCCGAGCAAAGCAGTGACGCTCGACGGAGCTGAAGCGTCCGATGGTCTCCTGCTGGTCTGGAACTCCTCGAGAGTCCTGAGGGAAACTCAGCCCGAGCCCGAACGTCTCCGAGACCTCTTGGGATATTTCACCGAGGTGCTTGGGTTTGCCCGGGCGGCCTATGTCGTTCGGGAGGCAGCCGGGCAATGGACCGGCCTCGGTCTCGGGTACGACGGTGGCCAGATCCTGGAGCTCGGACAAAAATTGCCGCTCGAGGGGTTGCTGCGGCCCGGTCCCTATCCTCGTTTGGTGGGCAACCTGGAACTGCTCGAGGGTTTGACGGAGGAGGTCGACGGTTCGCGGTTCGGCCTGAAAACGGTCCTCGTGGCGTGGTTCCCCGCTCTGCTGCCTCGTGGTTTGTATCTGGATCACCGTTTCCTCGCCCCGGCGGGTTTCCTCACCCCGGCGAAACGAGCTCTGCTCGAGTCCGTGCTGGGACTTCTGACCCAAGGCTGGACCGGACCGGGGGGGCTTCCTCCCTCCCCAGGGAACAGAGAGGCCCTTGTCCAGCCACCGCAGTCTTCCCGTGAAAGGACCGTCGCCTTGCTCTCGCGCAGTATCACCTTTTCCCTGACCGACCGGGTGCTGGGACGAGAGCCGCAGAGGATTGGGCAGCTCGGGTACCTGGTGGGGACCTCTCGTCCACTGGAGGACCTCTATCGCCGGATGGAACAAGTGGCGCCGACCGATGTCCCGGTGCTACTGCTCGGCGAGAGCGGGGTGGGCAAAGAAGTTGTGGCCAGGGGACTGCATGACCTGAGCGGCCGCCGCGACCATTCCCTGGTGATCCAGAACTGCGCGGCCATTCCAGAAGCACTGGCCGAGAGCATCCTGTTCGGTCACGTCAAGGGTGCCTTCACCGGTGCGCACGAGGACCGGGCAGGCGTCCTGGCCGAGGCGGATCGCGGAACCCTCTTCCTCGACGAGGTCGGAGAGCTGCCCTTGCCGTTGCAGGCGACCCTCTTGCGCGTGTTGCAGGATCGACGGGTCCGTCCGGTGGGGGGGCAAGGTGAGAGGGCGGTCGATTTCCGGCTCTTGGCCGCGACCAATCGACCGTTGCGGGACTTGGTCGAGGGCGGCACCTTCCGCGAGGACCTCTATTTCCGTTTGCAGGTGGTGGTCTTGCGTGTGCCTCCCCTGCGGGAACGCCGCGAGGACATTCCCTTGTTGGTGGAGTACTTCAATACCACCGAGAGCCAGGCCCTGGGGCTGAAGGCCTTGACCTTTTCCACCGGCGCGATGGAAGTTCTGCTCGGCCACCCTTGGCCGGGCAATGTCCGGGAGTTGAAAAACGTTATCAACCGGTTGTTGGTGTTTTCTCAGGGGGCTCGCGTCGATGCCGAACAAGTCGGGCGACAATTCGAATGCGACCGCCCCCCCCGGGAGACGGCCATGCGCGAGGCGAGCGGTCCGTTGCGTCAGTACTTACAGAGGAAGGAACGTGCATATATCGAGCAGACCCTCGAACAGACCCAGGGCAATGTGACCGTGGCCGCGGAACGCCTGGGCATGTCGAGGGTGAATCTCTACGGGAGATTACGAGCGCTGGGTCTACCGCTGCCTGAACGGGGAGGGAGGGGCAAGAAGGATCGGTGAACTCCTCGGGAAGGGGGAGCAGGAGTTCGTTGCTCAGCACCAGGTCAGGAGGGGAAAATCCTTGCCGCTCGCCGTGAAGGCGGTACGTACGCGTTCCATGGCTTCCTCACAGGCTTCGGGGGCGAGCAAGGGGGTCCCCGTCGCCGGTGGGGCATGGAACTCGCTCGCGCGATGGCCGGTGCCGCGGCCTGCTGCGGTGCGCCGAACCAGGTCCGTGTAGGCCGAGCCGTAAGGCACGACCTCGAGGGAACCCGTGAGAGGCAGAGATTTTGCGATGGCGAGATGGTAGGCCTCCCACAGGGCGAGATGCCTTTGGGCGTAGGAGAGCTCCTTCCAGGGTTCCTGTTCCATGCCCAGGTAACGGTGAGTCACGTCGAACCAGTAGGTCGGGGTATCGGCACCCTCGGGTACGGTTATTGGTAGTCCGAGCATCTTCAGGATCGAGCGCAGGGATGTCTCGGGATGGCGCACGCTGAGCACATAGCTCGCGTTCCCGCCGAAGAGGGCTTCGATGAGGGGGAGAGCGTAAGCGAGGGAGATGTTCTTCTTCACCACGAACGGTCCCTGGGTTTTCTTCACCCAGACGAGGAACTGAGCAAGCTCGAAGAGGAGGTTCAGCCAGCGCGAGGGGTGGCCTGCATAGACTAGGGGCTCGCGGCTGGGGACGTCATCGTGGAGCATGGGCAGGGAGTGGGTGGACCACTCGATGCCGTTGGCCGCGGCCAGCTCGGTGAGCAGGTAGGTGCCGCCGGTCCGGGCGAAACCCAGGACGAACACAATGCGACGTTCTTCGCCGAGAAATGAGCGGAGCCAGGCAGCATCTCCGCGGAGGAGGCCGACGAAGACCGTGGCCGCTTCATCCAAGAAGGAGCGGAGTTCCTTCGAGAGTGCTAGGTCGCCTCCCAGCTTGGTAAGGACTTCCCGCTTGCGCTCTTCGAGTCGTTCCGGCGCCCCCGACTGACGATCGGCGGTGTGCCCGGTCAACCCGCGAGCCGCCCATTGCAGCGAGGGTTCGACACCTCCGACGTGCCAGACCGTGGCTTCGTGGATAGGCAAGTGGAGCTCGTTCCAATGGATGGTGTAGGTCGCCATGGGCAGGACCTCGAAGAGTAACCCCGGATGCTTGCTACCACGGAGCCGTCGAGCGGGCAATGAGAATGGCCGGGAACACCACCCCACCTTTGCACGTTTGGATAGACCATGCGGGAAGTTCCCATCCTCCACAAGATGGCGCTGCCCTGGGATGGGAGGGTCGCAGTGCGGAGGAGGTGGAACGCCTCGCAAGGGTGCAGAGTGAGGCATGAGTGTTTCATTCCAAGGTGATATGGCACAGCTTTCTGGCATGGTCCTTGATAGGCTGGTGTTCGGGTTTCGTCCGCGGAGGTCCTCGTATGCTTTCTCGTGTACTGCTCTCGTTGCTGTGGTTGAGCCTTATTCCCCGTATCGCGCAGGCCGAAGACGACATCGTGGTCGAGATCGAAGGCGAGGAAAGGACCAGGGTGTCGATCGAACTCGGTGCCGATGATCCTGATCTCCTCGATCGGGACTGTCAGGAACTCGGCAGGCAGGTCGCCGCGGTGATCCAGAAGCTGGCCGGAACAGAGGTTCGGCCGGAGGCAAAGCTTGAGCCCGGTGAGGCTATCGATCTCGGTCAAGGCCGGGTCCTCTACGCTGCCGATTGTACCGTCGAGTTCTCCCCTGCAGCGCAAGTGCAAGAGTCCAAGTTCCGTCGCTGACGCTTCGCCCCATCGCAGGAAACCCCAAGACCTTACCTCACCATGGCTTCTTCGTACGGCGTGAAGCCGGGGACGCGGCCGGAGCGATGTCGCCGGGGTTTGTGGAACTCGGGGCTGTCGGTGATCAGGCGCAAGAGGTTGTCCCTGCTCTGCGGTTCCGCCAGATGGGCAATGGCCACGGCCCGCTCGCCGATGCTCAACCGCTGCGGGTCGAAGATGCCGTATTCGCTGACCAGGACGACCCGGTCCGAGGGCGTGGCGGTGGTGGTGATACCGGCCGGGGCCTTGTCCACGATCTTGGAGATGCCGGTCGCCGTGGTCGCCTTCAGCGCGATGATCGCCACTCCGCCGGGGGAGTATTGCACGCCGCGCAAGAAATCGCTCTGGCCGCCGACCCCACTGTAAATACTGCGAGCGGCCAGGGAATCGGCCCACACGTTGCCGTGCAGGTCCACGCCGATGGCGCTGTTGATGGCCACCATATTGGGCTGTTCCGCGATCTTGAACACGCTGTTCGTGTAATCGCAGGGGCGGCTCTGGACCGAACTGTTGAGATTGAACCAGGCGTAGCCCGCCGTATCCTCCGCCAGGAAGATCGAGGAGACCGAGAAATTGATCCCCCGTTTCCAGCGGTTCGAGACGCATCCTGCCTGCACCAGGCGGATCATGCCGCTGGAGAATAACTCGGTGTGAATGCCGAGGTCTCGGAAGCCGCGAGCCACGATCGCCTCGGTTACGGCCTCGGGCACTTCGCCGATACCAAATTGCAAGGTAGAGCCGGGGACCGTGCCGGAGCCGTCGTGGAGGAAGGTCGATGCGATCTGGGTGCCGATGCGACGGGCAGCCTCGTCGGGGCGGTGGACGGGAGTTGCGGGCAGAGGGTAGGAGGTGTCGACCAGGTAGTCGATCGCGGACTCGGGAATGGTGGTGCCCAGAATGAAGGGCATCGTGGCGTTCCGTTCGGCGATGACCACGCCGCCTCGTTGTTTCACAACGTGAATCGCCGCGAGCACGGCCTCGACCGTGGTGCCGAGGCTGTAGTTGCCGCCGTTGTCCGGTCCTGCGACGGAAATCAAGGCGGCATCGAGTCCTCGGCTCCGAGCAAGGTTTGCCGGTACTTGGGACAGGTGCATGGGGTGGTACTTGGCCCAGCCCCTATTGACAGCTTGGCGGGTGAGATGACTGGCGAAGATGACCCGGTGGGTGATGCGTCGACAGGTCGCTTCGGAGAACAGGGGCTCGAGGCCTTCGCCGAGGAGGAGGATCCCGAACAGGTCGAGGCGTTTGAGAGAGGTGTCCTCGGCCAAGCGGCGCAACAGGACAGCCGGGGTGGCGGCGTTGCCGGTCGTATAGACCACGCTTCCTGGTCGGAGGACACGAGGATTGATGGCTTGGTCGACACTGACTCGCTGCATGGTTCGCGCTCAGATGGGGAAGACCTAGGAGATCCTAGAAAAGCGAGAAGAGGAGGTCAAGACGAGGTTGGGGTGTATGCTTTCAGTCTTGGTTGGTTCGAAGGGTCCTGTCACCTCACACCCCCACCATGCTCATCCTTGCGCGTGGCGGGGGACCCCCGTCGGTGCCACCCAGGCGAGGTAGAGTCACCCCAGGGCACTACACCCAAGACTGGACTGTTACCTTGTATCCTGGCTTTTCAGTAAGAAGGGATAGTTGGGGTAGGGAAGGTGACAGAGGGGAGTGTGACGTTCAACCGCGCCGGCGCAGGGCGACCAGCCCGACCAAGGTGGTCAGGAGGAGCAGGGCAAGACTGCCGCTCTGGGCGTTGGTGTTGACCACGCCGCAGCTACCACCCTCGCCGCCGCTGACCGGTTGGGTGGTCGGACGGACGGGCTCGGAGGTCGGAGGTGCAACCACGACCGGTTCTTCGACGATCACGATCGGCTCTTCTTCCAAGTCGTCGAGATCGAGCGGCTCGGTCGGGATGATCGGCTCTTCGATGATGATGACCGGTTCGTCCTCGAGGTCTTCGAGGTCGAGCGGTTCGGTCGGGACCACGGGCTCTTCCTCGAAGCCCCACTCTTCCTCGGTGTCCCACTCTTCCTCTTCTTCTTCGCCGTAGAATTCCTCGTAGCCATCTTCGTCGTAGAACTCGCGGTACTCATCATCATAGTAGAAGTCCCAGGCATCGTCCTCGATCCAGGTCATGTAGGGCATGCGGATTGCCATCAGACATTCGTTGGTGCGCGTGGTGGTAGTATAACTGTCGCAATCTTCGAGCAACCAGGGATCGAAACTGTGATTGGCCACGATGGCGAGGCAGGTCATGGTTTCGGTCGCGGCGCTGTAACGGGAACAGACCGCGATGGCACCCTCTTCATAATATTCGTCGGCGACCAGGTCCAGACATTCCACGGTGAGCGCGGCGTCCACGAACCGATCGCATTCGTTGACTGCGGCCTGGTTGAAGTAGCGGCCGACGATGACGCTGTAGCACTCCGTGCGGAGGGAGTAGCTGTTGATTCGGTCGCAGGCGCCCTTGGGGGAAATTGCCCAGGCGCTGCTCGCGCACAAGGCTGCGAAGAGAATGGTACAGACGAGTGTCTTCATGGAATACTCCTCCTTTTCTATGTTCACTGTTCTTCCAGTTACCACCGTGGATCGTGCTGTGGGGGCCACACCTGTGGCGACCACCCGTGGCCATGGCTTTGTGCAAGGGTGAGGCCAAAATATTAGAAGATATTACCTATTGAAAAAACTAGGCAATCGATGGTGAATTAACGCGTTGCGGTGCCGAAGGCGGAGGTGCCCGGTAGCGCTTCGGCTCCGATCCTTCACGCTTGCCAGACTGCGACTTGATACCCGGCTCGCTGGATGGTGGCTTCGAGCAGAGCCCGATCCAGGTTCTTGCCGTGTACCTCGACCCGGCCGGACGTGAGTTCGATATCGACCTCCTGGATACCGGGCAGGGAGCCGACCTGCTGCCGGAGGTTCGCGACGCAGCGGTGGCAACTCATCCCGGTAACGGTGAGAACGAGTCTCTCGTTCGAGGGAGCGAGGAGCGAACTGCTCCTAGGAAAACGCACCCTGCGCAAGATTCTCAGACCGAGCAGATAGACCAGGAGTGCGAGGAGGAGCAGAGCGGAGAGGAGTGAGAGGAAGCCGGAGTGGTGGAGCCCTTGGTGGAGGTGCTGGACCTCGTTCGCTCGGGGGAGGATCCAATCGAAAGCAATTCCCAGAAGCAGACTCATGCCGGCCACGGTGCCGAGATAGATGGCGAGGATGCGTGGGCCGAGGACGCGACCGATGATGCCGAGGGTGGCGATATTGGTCGCAGGACCGGCCATGAGGAACACCAAGGCTGTGCCGGTGGGGAGGCCGGCGGCGACCAAAGCCGCTGCGATGGGCACCGAACTGGTGGTACAGACATAGAGGGGAATGGAGAGCAGCAGCACCAGGAGGAGGCCCGTGGGACCAGTTGCCCAGGTTGTTCCTGCCAGGAGCTGAGGTGGGAGCAGGGTGGTGATCGCCGCTGCCGCCAATACCCCGCCCAATAGCCAGAGGTCGATGGCTGCTAAGATATCGAACAGGGCATACCGCAGGGCTTCGAGCAGCTTTGGTATGCCACGGGAGTGGCTGCTGACAGGAGGTAGTGGGCAGGACACTGGCAACTCCTGCGTCGAGTTGCCGCCGAACCGCTCGGCGAGCAGGCCGCCGAGCAGGCCCGTGACAAAGGCGGCGAAGACCTTGAACAAGGCGAAAGGCCAACCGAGGAAGGAAGCCGAGACCAGGATCGAATCCACGCCGGTCTGCGGGGTACTGATGAGGAAGCCTATCGCCGCTCCCCGCGAGGCCCCGGCGTTGCGCAGCCCCATGGCGGTGGGAACGACCCCGCAAGAGCAAAGGGGCATCGGAATACCCAACAGTACGGCGCGTAGGATGCTCGGCAATCCCGGACGGGAAAGGTTGGCCCTGATCAGGCTCGGCGGCAGGAGGACGTGAAGGAGTCCTGCCAGGAACAAACCGAGGAGCATCGGAGGGGCGAGTTCGAGCATGATACTCCAGGTGTTGAGTGCGTAGGCTTGCAGCATGGGTCGCCCTCTCCAGTGGTCGAGGGTCAACCATGGATAGTTGATCGGGGGGTGTCAAGGAGCAAGGGCGCAACCGGGTACTCGAGCACCGCGGAGGATCGGAGCAAACGCCTGCTGCTTGATCCTTCTCGTCCGCTGTGGCACTCTTCCCAGTCCAGGCCCTGTCATGGGAACAACCACGGTCATTGAGGAGACCAGTAATGAAGCTTTTTTTCCTCCTTCCGCTCCTCGCGCTCTCGGCCTGTCAGTTGCCGGGAACCGAGACGACAACCCCTGTGCAACCCCAAGCCCCCTCGGGCTATGCCCAGCCCTTCGTCTTCGACGGAGAACCGGTGCGTTTCGCCGTGGACGAGGAGTGCTTCGATGAATGCAGAACGCATATCAATATCAGTGGATTGAGAACACAGGCCAATCTGGACTGTTCCCAATACGAAGAATACACCCCTCCCCAGATGGTCGCCTGCGCGAACGACACCTACAATGCCCTCTATGATGGAGAGATCGAGGCTTGCCGTCACGAATGTAACCTTCCCGACGACAACGACGGTGGGACGACCGGCGGCGGTGGGACGACCGGCGGCGGGACGACCGGCGGCGGTTGTGGCGTGGGCACTGTGGTCGGTTGTCTCTATTACAGTTGCACCATGAAGCTCGACGTTTTCTCCGGTGGTCAGCGCTGCATCGTGGCCGGTTTCTGTGACGAAGGGTATCCGAACACGGACCCATGTAATCGCGGTACCGAGGACGACGATGACGACAATGCCGATGACGGTGAGGACGACAACGGCGGGAACGGCGATGATGGAAATGACGACGGCGGGAACGATAACGGCGGAAACGACGGTGACGGGGACGACGATGGCGAAGACCCTCCGGCACCGATCCCGAACCCCTGCGCTGCTTACATCGGTCCTGGGACCGGCGAAGGCAACGGTCCGATCGACTTGGCGGGCAAGGGTTCCATCCAGTGCCAGAGTGGGTTCGTCCTCGGGGACACGCTCTATCAAGGCTACTGGCGCAGTAACGAAGGTTGGTCCAGGACCGTGCCGCTCCGCGATTGCCGACCGCAGTGGGCCGAAGCCTCGGTCTGGGCAGGCCCGATAGCGGTCGACGATCTACCGGGCAGCGGCGACATGCAAGCCCAGAGCGGGTATGTGATCGGCCAGACCCTGCACCAGGGTTTCTGGCGGGGTAACAAGGGGTATGTGCGAGAGGTCCCCGTGGTCAATGGGGCGCCGGGTTGGGCTCAGGCTAAAGCTTGGTCCGCTCCTATCGAACTCGACGGTCTGCCCGGGACCGGCGAGGTGGAGAGCCTGACCGCCTATGTCCTCGGTACGACCCTGCACCAGGGGATGTGGAGAGGAGGCCTTGGCTATATGAGGACCGTGCCGATCGTCGAGGGCGTGGTTACCTGGGCCGAAGCCTCGGTCTGGGGCGAACCGCTCCAACCCGACAGCGTCATCGGTGTCGGCCAGATGCAATCCCAGAACGCCTTCCCCATCGGAGGTACCTTGCACCAGGGGTTCTGGCGCGGTGACCAGGGCTGGTACCGCACCGTGCCGATCGTCGCCGGGGTGGTCACGTGGACCGACGCCGGCTATTGGCACGGACCTATGACCTACGGTGGCGAGGAGACCCCGCCGGGGCTGCCCACCTGCCTGACCGGTCTCGAATGCAGCGGAGATGCAGGTCTCGACGGGTACCTGCATCATTGCCTTGACGGTGATGGAAGCGAGAAGTTCTGTTGTGCCTTCGACAAGGTGCTCAACGAGGCTGACACGGCCTGCGTGGTTCCGGTCACCCTGCCGCTCTGTCCCGTGGGGCTAGCGTGTTCGGCCAATGCCGCACTCGCGGGTCAACAACACCACTGCGCGACTGCCGAGGGTGCAGAGCGTTTCTGTTGCGCCACGGGCATGGACCTCAATGAGGCCGGAACCGCTTGTATCGCCCCGCCGATCCTGCCGGACTGTCCGGGTGGCGTGCAATGCACGACGAACGTCGCTCTGCAGGCCCCGGCGTACCATTGTCTCAACGCCGCCGAACAGGAAGTCTACTGCTGTGCCCTGGGCAAGGTCCTCGATGGCCTGACCTGCGTCGTGCCCTTGCCAAGCGCCGGTCTTGCCGGTAGCGGGACCATGCGTTCCCAGGACGGTTTCGTTCTCGGCACCACCCTGTACCAAGGGTATTGGCGTGGTACCCAGGGCTGGTCGCGCACCGTACCGATCGTCTCCGGTACCCCGAATTGGAACGGGGCCACGGCCTGGTCGGGCCCGATAGCCCTCACCGCGCTCGCCGGCACGGGCGATATCCAGAGCCAAGCAGCGTATGTCCTCGGCGGCAAGGTCTACCAGGGCTATTGGCGGGGCAACCAGGGGGATACCCGAGAGGTCCCGATCGTGAACAACGCGCCCGACTGGGCTCACGCGACTGCCTGGGCCGGTCCCATCGCCATCACCGCCCTGCCCGGGAGCGGGGACATGCAAGCTCAGGCCTCGTATATACTGGGGGCCTCCTTGCAACAGAGTTACTGGCGCGGCGGGAAGGGGTATTATCGCAGCGTGCCCATTGTCGACGGTGTGGTGAAATGGGCCGACGCCGGAGCCTGGTCCGCACCGCTCGAACTCACCACCCTGCCCGGCGCGGGCGAGA
>MGSU01000003.1:0-1639 GCA_001799195.1 Deltaproteobacteria bacterium RIFOXYA12_FULL_61_11
GACCCCCGTCGGCGCCACCCCAAGGTGGTGATAAATAACCTGCAATTCACCCCAAGACTGAAGGCAATCCAGGAGATGGGGGATCAGCGTTGACTCCAGCGGAAATCGTCGTAGGCTCCGGCGCTCTTCGAGGCACTCTGGTCCGCATCGGTGAGCACGCCGAGGTATTCGATGCCCGAGTTGCACCGGTCGGAGTCGAACTGGGCGCGATACAGGGCGCAGAGATCGATGCGCTCGTCGATCCAGGTGCCGAGGGGGTCGCGGCCGGTGCGAAGGATGTGGAAGCTCATGCCGCTCCACTCCTTCTTGTAGAGGCCCTTCTTGGAGTCGGAACGTGGAGTCCAGAGGAACTTCACTCCCTTGAGGGAGAAGAGGGTCTTCTCGAAGATCACGTAGACCGTGACCGGGGTGTCTTCGATCGGTGAGACGCCCGGGCCGGTCGAGGGGAGGTGGTCCGCTCTCCAACGCCAAGAGAGGATGGGAAAGTTCTCGAGGGAGCGTTTTTTCTCGCGGAAGAAGTACCCGAGGTGTAGGGATTCGCGGTTGCGGGTATGATCATAGGTTGCGGCGAGGTAGCGATTGCCGTTCTCCTCGGCGATGCGATATACGGTCATCAACGTTGCCGCGGGTTGGCGTTTGTAATTGTGCCAGACGGCGTTGAAAAAACGCAGGGGGTCCGAGTGATCCTGGAAATCCTCGTGCCAGGCCATCGGAGGTTGCTCCGCGGCTCTACTTGTGCCCACGAAACCCAAGATGGCCGTGCAGACCAACAGGTATGTCCCCTTCGCCACCTCGAGCTCCTCTGCCCGTTGCCCAGAAACGGGACGATAGCATGGTGACGAACGCGGAGCAAGGTGGGGGTGCAGCAACCCTGCCGGGTTGCGGGATGGACCCTGGACCGGAGCAACCCCTCGAACACGTCTATATCCACCTGCCGTACTGCAGCGGGAAGTGCCGATACTGCGATTTCGTCAGTACGATTGCGTCTCCGGAAGAACGGCAGACCTACCTCCTCGCTCTCGAACGCGAACTCGAGCGGCGGCTTGCCTGCGTACCCGGCCCTATCTCGACCCTGTATCTCGGCGGCGGAACCCCCTCGCTCTTCGCGGCCAGGGACCTCGAACACCTGCTCACCGTGCTGGAAAGATGCACAGAGGTTGGAGAGGAGGCCGAAATCAGTATCGAGGTCAATCCGGAACTTGCTCGGCCGGAATTGACCGCGTTGCTCGAATTGCCCTTCACCCGCATCTCGGTGGGGTGTCAGACCCTTGATGATGGCATCCTGAAAAGGATCGGACGGCGGCACGGTTCCATGGACATCGTCCGCACGCTCGAAGTGCTGGCCCTCTCGGACCGGGAATTCTCCATCGATCTGATGTTGGGTTTACCGGGCCAACGGTGGCCCCAGGTGGTGCAAGCCTTGGAGCTGGTCCGAAGCTTTTGTCCGAAGCATGTCTCGGTCTATCAACTCGACCGTCCCGAGCGCGCCGACTTCGCGGCCCTCCTGCGAGCATGCCCGAGCGAGGATGCGGTTGCCGACTGGTACGGCCGCGTCGTCGATCGCCTCGGGCAGGAAGGGCTCGCCCGGTACGAGATCTCGAATTTTTCCCGTCCGGGCTACGAGAGCCGGCACAACCTC
>MGSU01000003.1:1646-21157 GCA_001799195.1 Deltaproteobacteria bacterium RIFOXYA12_FULL_61_11
GGCGGCACGAAGAATACCTCGGTCTGGGAGCCTCGGCCGTTTCCTTCCGCTGGTGGCAGCCGCCCCCGGTACCAACCGTGGTACCAACCATGGTTTCGGAACGTTGCTGGTGCCGTTTCCGCAATGACTCAGAGCCAACGAAATACTCTGATAGGGTACTCATTGCGGGCAGTGCGTGTGCGGGAGCCGAGTTCCTCACCCCGGCCCAAGCCAGGTTCGAGTTCGTTTTCCTAGCCCTGCGAACGGCCGAGGGCTTGATCTGTGACCGGTTCCGTCAACGCTTCGGTAGCGAAGTCGAGCACTGGTACGGGGCAGCGCTCCGCACCCAGGCCGAGGGCGGCTTCTTATCCATGGAGGGAGGGAGTATTCGTCTGACCGACCGCGGTATCCTTCATTCCAATAGGGTCTTCACCGCGTTGCTCTGAGGGGACCTTGCGTGTAGAAGCAGGAGGTTCGATCCTGGGTGGGGGCGTTCGTCAGCGCACGGGTGACGTTGCGGTGAGCTGGTACACGTCGATCGATTCAGTAGAACATATTCCAGAGGAAGAGCGAGAGAACCGAATAATAACACACCATGTACGCGATGGATTGAGCTTTCATGTGGTGACCTCGATAACCCCGACGGACGTGCTGTTTTGCAGCTTGTGTGCCGGGGCTGAAGATAGCGCGGTCGCCGCTTAATAGCTTGTATATATTCTAAATAGTAAGTTTTACAGAGGGAACGGCGGTGGTCGTGTACCTTCCCTGTCGCAGCCGCGCTCTGCCGGAGGGGACCTCGTCGCACCATGGCAACCCTCAGGTCTGGGGGGGTGTAGCCAGTGCTTGGAGGCTCTCGGAACCCGACCAGCGGGGTGTTGCAAAACCATGGGTGGTGGGTATACTTCCGCCGGATCGGGGATCGCTGGAGGGTTCATGACCGGGGCAGTACATATCGAGATCGAGACCAGGCAGCTCAAGCTGAAGGAACCCTTCGTCATTGCTGGAGCTTCGGCGGATGAAAAACCGATGGCTCTGGTCCGGCTACGGCAGGAGACGTCGGGAGGGGGCGTGCTCGAGGGGTTGGGTGAGGCCTCGCTTTCCATCAAGAGTGCCGAGAGCTTTGAGAAGAACCTCGATTTTCTCCATAATCTTCCCGAAGACTTGTTCGACGACCCGACCAGGATCAAGGATATCGCCGACCGTCTGGATCGCCTCGAGCGAGGTTGTCGGCCGGCCAAGTGTGCGGTCGATCTGGCGTTGTACGATCTGAACGGGAAGATGCTCGAGCGGCCTGTCTACAACCTCTTCGACCTCGAGAAACACGGAGTTCCCCACTCCTTCGTCACCCTCTGCCTGGGCGATGAAGCCCAGACCCTGGCTCGCGCGGCCGAGTTGCGAGGCCAGGACTACCTCAAGGTCAAGGTCGACTCGGCCTTCGACCTGCGACTCCTGGAGGAGATCCAGTCGATCAGTGGCGCCAAGTTGGCTATCGACGCGAACGAGAGCTGGCAATACGACGAAGCCGTGGAGAAGCTCAACCACCTGGCCGAGCGGGTCGACCTGGAGTTCTGCGAGCAGCCACTCCCCGCATCCAAGGTCCAAGACCAGCGCAAACTCAAACAGGCGGTACCGGTCCCCATCTATCTCGATGAGGCCATCATCACCCGTCAGGACGTCGAACTCCTTGCCGAGTCCTGTGACGGTATCAACGTCAAACTCATGAAATGCGGCGGCATCTATCGAGCGATCGAGTTGATCACCAGAGCCCGAGCACGGAACCTGAAAGTCCTTATCGGGTGCATGGTCGAGAGTTCCATCGGTATCACCGGAGCCTCGCACATCGCCCACTTGGCCGACTACCTCGACCTCGACGGGAGTTCGTTCCTGGCCTGGGATCCCTTCGTCGGGACCTTCCTCCACCGCGGGCGGGTCATTCTGCCGACCGGGACGGGCCTTGGCGTGATCGAGAAAAAGCATGTCCAGTGAACGTTCGTACCTCGGCAAAGTCTGCGTGTGGCCGCTCCTCGGGCTCTTGTGCGCAGTAGGTCCTGGTTGTGGGGCCAAGAAACCGGCGCCGACCTGGAAGAACGAAGTCTGCGAGTATCGGTCGACCCTCGATCGCTGGACCAAGGTGCAGAAGCTCTACGATCGGTTCACGACCCGCTTCTACATCACCACCACGTGGCGCAGTGATGCCTTCCGGCGGTGCTATGTGCATGAGCTCAATGCACGGAAACATCTCCTCCGAGATGATTTCGAGGCGCTGGTAACCCGGGAAACGGCTGAAGGAAACAGCTACCATGACTTCGTCCTTGCGCTCTACACACCCGAGGAGCAACACAACGATCTCACCCGAGAAGGGAGTATTTGGAATATCGTGCTCGAAGTCGGAGGCGAACGTCGGCGGCCGGTTGCACTCACCCGCTTGCACAAGACGCCGGAGCTGGAACTGATGTACCCCTATCTCGATCGTTGGCACACGTTCTACCTGGCGCGCTATGAACGCAAACCGTCGGACGCGGGGGTAACCCTCGAGGTTGCGGGTTTGACGCATGCAACCAGGCTGACCTGGGCGGCGGCAGAGGAATGAAGAAAGGTGAGGGAAGGGAGGGACGGAGGGTTCAGTTCTGCCACTCGATGAAGAAGTCGATGGGTTTGAAATCGTCCTTGTCGCCCTTGTCGTCGTCGTCGTAACCGCCACCGTTATCGCCGCCGTTGTCCCCACCGTTATTCCCACCGTTGTTTCCGCCCTCGTCCCAGGGATCCTCGGGTTCGCTGCCCTTGCCCGGGATGGTCAATTTTTCGACCAGGACGCCTTTTTCGGTCAGGTACAGCTTGCCACCCTCTGCGATAACCATGAGATTGTTCTCGGATATCTCGAGGTCGAGCGCCTTGCACCCTTCTGGCAGGGTCAGGTGGAGCCGGAATTCGGTAACCTTCTTCTCCTTGTCGTTGACGAGTTGATAGATCTTCTGGTCTTCGCCCAGGACGAAGGCCATCATCTTGCTGTTGATAGCCAGGGCCACGGCCTTCACTCCGCCGGGGAGTTGGAAGAAAGGTTTGGGATCCTGAGCTTGTTTTGCCCAGTACAATTTTCCATCATGACCGATCATCATGACGCCGCTGTTGTTGATTTCGGCAACGCGAGAGGCCTGGGCCTGGAGGCACCATGCCGCGAGCAATACCACGAGAATACGTGCTTTCATCCATCTCCTCCTTTTTCCACTGTCAACAGACCCACTGACCGACCAGAGGGGCCATCCATCAATGACGCAGGCTTACCATGGATTGACACACAGTGTCAAGCAAGAAGAATCCCAAGCGGGAACCATTCAGTCTTGGGGTGGATTGAAGGTTGTTCGTCACCACGTTGGGGTGGCACCGACGGGGGTCCCCCACCACGCGCAAGGATGAGCATGGTGGGGGCGACCGCAAGGATGCGGACCTCCAAGCGACGCGCAGGATGCAGCGGCGTCGGTGTGAGAGGTGACAGGACCCCTCGAACCACCCAAGACTGAAGTGTTACTCCCAAGCCCTCGGACCTCTCCGATCCGGCCGCAAAATACGCTTGACAAGGAGGCTGAATATCCCTACAGTCGCACCTCCGAGCCAGGCACTTGTGCCGGCACCTAGGCACGTAGCTCAGTTGGTTAGAGCACCACCCTGACGCGGTGGGGGTCGTCGGTTCGAATCCGACTGTGCCTATTTTCGGGCTGCCGAGATTCTTGTGTCGCGGTGACCGGGCAATGTGTGATGGACTGTTGTGGCGTGGTTCCACCGGAGGTGGCGCATAAGCACCAAGAAGGACAAGACTCGCAAGAATGACGAGATCATTGCGCGGGAAGTTCGACTGATCGGGGAGGAAGGAGAACAACTCGGGATCATGACCCCGCGCGAAGCCTTGCGAGTGGCCGAGAATTTCGGACTGGACGTGGTGGAGATCGCACCGGATGCGAAACCGCCTGTCTGCAAGTTGATCGATTACGGGAGATTCCAGTACGAGCTGAAGAAGAAACAGGCCGAGTCCAAGCGCAAGCAGGTCGTCGTCCAGGTCAAGGAAGTCAAGTTCCGTCCGATCACCGATGAACATGACTTCCGCTTCAAGCTCAAGCATATCGAGAGGTTCTTGGCGGAAGGGAACAAGACGAAGGTGGTCATCCGGTTCCGTGGCCGGGAGATCGTGCACAAGGATAACGGGTTCGCCATGTGCGACAAGATCGTGGCAGAACTTGCCGAAGTGTCCGCGGTCGAGCAACCGCCCAAGATGGAAGGCCGCCAGATCGTGATGATCCTCGTGGCCAAGAAGAAGTGAGCTGCCGGGTATACCGGGTATTGAGGAGAAGACGACTATGCCGAAGATCAAAACCAAACGGAGCGCCGCCAAACGGTTCTCCATAACCAAGAGCGGCAAGGTCAAGCGCAAGAAGGCCTTCTTGAGCCATATTCTCACCAAGAAGGCGCGGGGACGTAAACGCGGTCTTCGCAAGTCGGGATTGGTCGACAGCGCCAACATGAAATCCTTGAAGCACATGCTGCCCGGTAGGATCTGAGCCGGAGCGGTCGAGGAGGAACGAGCAATGCCGAGAGTCAAAGGTGGAAGTGTCACGAGGCAGCGACGGAATCGCGTCCTCAAGCAAGCCAAGGGTTTTCGCGGAGGTCGGAGCAAGCTGTTCCGCACCGCGGTCGAGCGGGTACACGGAGCGTGGGCCAATGCCTATCGTGGGCGCAAGCTGCGTAAACGCGATTTCCGCAGTCTGTGGATCGTGCGCATCAATGCCGCGGCGCGGGAGTTGGGTCTCAGTTACAACCGCTTCATCGAAGGCCTCAAACGGCTGGACATCGAGGTCGACCGCAAGATCCTGGCCCACCTCGCCGCCACTAGTCCCGCGACCTTCAAGGGGCTGGTAGAGAAAGTCCTGCACGCGAAGTCCTGATGGTCACCGGCGATACCCGACCAGCAGCGAAGCCTCATTACAAGATAGGCGAAATTGCGGAGCTGTTGGGTGTAGCCCCTTCTGCTATCCGGCACTGGGAAAAAGAGTTCGGAATCAATACCTTCAAACAGGGTTTATCGAAGCAGCGGCTTTACGACGCTGCCGATCTTGCCATACTGCAACGGGTGAGGTATCTGTTGCAGGTCGAACGCTACACGATCGAGGGGGCTCAACGCAAGTTGGACCACCCCGAGACGCGGCGACAAGTACGACGGGAAACGCTCATGGACATACGAAGGAACCTCGATGACCTGATTCAGGTCATCCCTTAGCAAAGGAGGAAGCCATGCGCGTCGTCATACTGATGCTCACCCTTTCCCTGTCGTTGGCGGCATCCGCCAAGAACCTGCACCTCCTCGATCGCCACGAGAACGGGTATGCGCTCTGGAGGAGCGGGCAACCGACCGCCAATGAGTTCGCCGAATGGTGTATGCTCGGTATCACCAAGGTCGTGGTTCTCTCCGGAAATGCCGCCAAGGTCGAGCAGGTCTTCGCGCCGAGTTGCCCGACCATCGAGGTCATTTACAATCAGAAGCAGGACGAACGGAAGCCGCTCCGGGCGAGTTTCCTCCGCTGGTTCGATGAACTCGTCGGAACGGCGAAGGATGAAGGGACCCAAGTCCTCTTCCGTTGTTTGTGCGGCTGTCACCGCACCGGCCGCCTAGCCGCGTATTATCAGATGAAGTACCAGGACGTTTCCGTGGATAAAGCGCTCGAGGTGATGGAAGAATACGGCGACTACATGTGGCTTTTCCCCAACCTCGACGAACAGGTCCGCGCCCTGCACGACTACATCGAGGGCAACGAGTGCAGTCAGAAAACATCTCTGTGCGTGATCCAGGACTGAGTCCCGACGGAACGGTTGCGAGGGCTCCTGCCGCGAGAACCATCATCGTCGGAATTTCCGGGGCTTCGGGATCTGGCAAGACCCTGGTGGCAAAAACCATCCTGACTGAGGCAGGTGCCGGGCGAGTGTGCTTGCTCGGCGAGGATGCCTACTATCGCAACCTCGACGACATACCTGCACACCTGCGCGAGCGACGCAACTTCGACCATCCCGATTGCCTCGATCACGACCTGTTGTGCCAACACCTGGCCGTACTCAAGAGCGGGGGGACGGTCGAAATCCCCCAGTACGACTATGCTACATACCAACGTTTGCCGAACACCACGATCATCGGGGGGAAGAGCCTTATCCTGGTCGAGGGCATCCTGCTCTTCGCGGACCATCGGTTGCGCGATCTCCTGGACATCAAGATCTACATCGATACCCCCCTGGACATCTGTTTGCTCCGGCGCCTCAGGAGGGATACCGTCGAACGCGGGAGGAACGTCGAGACCGTGATGCACCAGTACGAGGAGACGGTGCGGCCGATGTATCTCCAATTCATCGAACCCTCGAAGCGGTATGCCGATCTGATCGTCCCGCGCGGGGGCAAGAACCGCATCGCCATCGATTTGATCAAGACGAAGCTGGTCGAGTTCGCGACCGTGGGTTGATCTCCGTACAGGCCCTTACCGTCCGGTCGGAACCGTGGCGGACACCGGGCGCTTCATTGGTAGAAGAACTCGTAGGCCATGCCCGAGGGCGAGAGCTGGCCGCGGTCGTCATGTGCGTTGTCCAGGACGAAGAGACCGCGTTGAGCGGTCACCGTGGGGAAGAGCGACTTGAGCGTGTACCACTGCTTGTCCTGATTGATGAGGCGTAATTCGATCGGGAAGGCCAGGTCGTCATCGTCGACTTCCTGGTCTTCGATGCCGAGGACAATGCGGCGATTGAAGTTGATCAAGGTCAGGGAGATGTCGAAGGTGAGTCGCTTCTCCGGGGACATGACTTGGATCTTCTTGGCGATGTTGCGTTTGAGGAGAAGTAACTCTTTGAAGAGATTGCGATAGATCATGAGGCCGAGGACCTTGCGTTCTTTATAGGTCTCGGGGACCTGGAACTTGGGCAGGTTCTGGAGATAGAACTCCTGGCCGTATTGGATGGTCAAGGTCAGCAAGCACTTGTTGAAGATATCGTCGTAGTCGACCCCCAAGGTCGCCGGAGCGGTGGTATAGAGCCCGATTTCCTGTTCGATGTAGCTCTCGAGGATGATGCCCTTGAGCAAGGCCCGGTACTGTTCCTTGACGTTGTTCACGTCGACTCCGAAGGAATAGCCGACCTGCTTCTCCTTGGCGTTCTTGAGCTCTTCTTTGCAGACCTTGAGGTTGTTGGCCAGTTTGATGGTCGTGGCCAGGTCGAGTTCGTCGCGGACCTCTTCCTGATGGCGCTTGTAGAGATCCTGGGCATATTCGAACTGTTTCTCTTCGAAGAGAAGGTCGGCGAGTTGCACCAGGTTCAAGCGAGGATAGTTGTTGGGGTCGGGCAGGATGGTCTTGAGCCCGCGCAGCACCTTGCGCTCGAGGAGGAAAGCCAGGCGGTCTTCCTTCTGTTGCTTCTTCTGTTCGCGGGTTGCGTCTTCGTCGATGGAATCGAGACTACGGTAGTCTTTCGAGGTGATTAGGAGAGGGAAGTTGACGATCTCTCTGAACGTGGAGGGGTTGAGCAAGCGCAGGTAGCCGCGATACGTGAAGATGTCCGTACGGAGGGGGGTTTTAATCTCCCCGTCGATCAGGATCACCGTGTCGATGCTCTTCATGCCGCAGAGGTAGATGGCCTTGTAATCGATCTTGTCGTTGAAGTAGAAGTTCATCGGGTAGACCGTTGAACCGTATAGCTTGCTAATGGATTCTGCGAGTTGGTGATTTATATCGTCGAGTTTCTGCTTGGCCAGCGAGGTGTTGATGCCGGAGAAGAGCACCGCGAGATTGCGGTTCCTTGCGATGGCAGTGATTTCGACTTTTTTCCCCATGCATCCCAGAGAGCCGGTGAGGCTGAGGAGGCAGCAGAGCAGCGCGGCGTGGGTAAGTGCGAGGCGAGAACGAACCCCTGGCATCGACCTGGACCAGTAATCGACTTGATCGCCAATCTAATGGGAAATATACTCAGCGTCAAGCCGTAGGCCGAGTGGACCAAACGGTGACGATGTTGGACGACGAGCGTGGAGATGAACGAACACGGCACCAGACGACGGCGTTCGCGCGGTGGGCAGAGGAGCGGCGCTCCGAACCCTGCCGAGGACAAATTATTTTCCCGATTGGGGGCTCTTCGAGAGCGGCAGGATGACTTGGCCCGGCGCTCGGCAGGTTTGTCCCAGGAACTCGCCGGGTTGCTGCCCGACTCCTCCCTCGTGCCGGTGCGCTTCAAACAATTCCGCAATCGGGTCTTTGCCCTGTTCCCCGAGATCGAACGCAAGATCCTGCACAAGAAGGTCAACCTCGAGTTCAAAGGGCAGCAGGGTCGGGAGGCCAGTCTCCCGCTCAAACTCCTCGCCGAGGACAAGGATCAGTTCCGAGCCTTGCTGCAGGAACTCAACGACCTCTTGATCAGCCTCGACGAATCCAGCAACTACGCGGTTATCGAGCACGTGCACGAGACGCTCTTCGATATTGGCCGCAACATCGAACGCAAGCTCAAGCTCTTTCGTCAGCTCGCCTCGAAACGCGAGTTGCAGAAGATGTTCAAACAGGACACCTGATGAGTTCTCCGACCATGCGCTTCCTCCTCGTTTACAAAGACAGCACGCTCGATCATCGTTACCGCCGGGAGGGGGAACGGCAGCGTTATCTCGATGCAGCCCACGACCCGGTCTTCTCTCCGCTGGTGAGTGGGCATCACGCCCATCGGCAGGCCATGGCCCGTATCGAAGCCGTGCTGAGAACCCTACCGGTCGAGGTGGACCGGGTCCTCCGCGGTCAAGCCTTCGCCGATGAGCCTTATGATCTGGTGCTCGCAGCGGGAGGGGATGGTACCTTGCTCGATGCCGCGGCCTACGTGCACCGGCGGCCTCTCCTCGGAGTGAATACCAGTCCAGGGACCAGCGTGGGCCATTTCTGTTGTTGTACCGCCGAAGAGCTCGAGCCTTACCTGCGGGATTTCTCGGGAGGCAGGGTCGTTGTACGCGAGTACTATCGACTACGCGTTATCCTCAACGGCGTACCGTTGGAACGGCTGGTCCTCAACGATGTCCTGTATGCTCACAACCATCCCGCCGGCATGACCTCATTCACCCTCGAGCGGGGTGGGGTAACTTCTCAGTTCAAGTCCTCGGGCATGTGGATAGCCACGGCAGCCGGTTCGACCGCGGGTATACGCTCCGCGGGAGGGCAGGAACTCGAGGCTGGTTCCGGATCCTTCGAATACCTCGTCCGCGAGCCCTATCAGGGCACGGCCGCGACCATGGGTATCCTCCATACCGATGAGAGGCTCCACCTGCTCAACCGGACCTTCGACACCTCCCTCTTCATCGACGGCACCCGTTGCACCGTGCCGCTCGAATTCGGCGACCGGGTCGAAGTGGGTTTGACCTGGGAGAGGCTGCGGATCGTTCGGAAAGGACCGTGACGCGACGAGGGCCTCATTCGGAATTCGGCAGCGCATTCATGGCGTGGTAACTACCGACCTGTTTTCCGGCCAAGATTCTGAAACCGAACATAATTGCCGCGGCGACGAGCAACCAGAGGGCCGAGAACATCCAGGCCGCGCGATCGCCGAAGACCTGGGCATACAGCCCGAGTCCCAGCAAGCCCACGGTGCGGCCGAGGTCGGCGAGCAGAGAACGTACCGAGAGCACGGTCAGCCTCCCCTCGTTGTCGGTCAGGTGGTTGATGAGATCGGCTTTCAGTGCCTCATGGTGGGGCTTGAAAAACTCGAAGAGCAGGTACCAGAGCACGTAGGAGGTCGGATGGCCCGCCGAGAGCATGGTTAGGCAGAGGAAGACGCACGAGAGTACGGTTAGGATGATGAGGGATTCGACCTTGCCGCGGAACAATCTGACGAGAACGGTGATCAGCGAACTGCCGAGGAAATGAGCGGCGGCGATCCCGACCCACGCCCAGCCGAGGTAACGGATGGGGAAGCCATGCAGGTGGGAGAGGGAGGTCAACCAGTAAATGGAGGGGAACGCCAGGGCTAGACTCATCACGAAGGTGGCGCTGAGCAACAGGGCGAGTCGGGGATCGTCGTAGATTTGGCGGTAGCCGGAGGTGAGCCGGCGGAGGTCGAAGGTGACCCGGCGGGAGAAGGTGAGCGTTCCCGTCTCGCCCATCACCAAGGCAGTAATGGCACCGGTGACCACCATACTGACGGCGACGGCCAACCAGGGGAGGGCGAGGTCGAGGGAGCCGAGGTACGCTCCGGCGAGACCGCCGAGGATGTAGGCCAGACTCTTCAGCCGTTGCCGGTTGGCCAGGACCAGGTAGACCTCCTGTCCGCGGCCGCTGTTGCGGAGTTGGTTGACCATCCAGGAGACCAAACTACCGCTGACCAGGGTTGCACCCAGGCCCGAGAGTATCTCCGCGGCTACGAAGTGCCAGAAATCCAAGCCGAGGAAGAATACCACTGCCGCGACGGCTTTCACCGCGCAGCCCAAGAGAAAGGACCGCTGGCGGCCGTGGAGTTCTCCATAGGCAGCGGTCAGCGGTTCCAAGGAGAGGGAGGCCAGGGTGAAGACGGCGAAGACGAGGTGCACGTCAAGCCGGGCGAGTTGGCGCTCGAGGAGGAAGAGGACGAAGGTCGTCTTGGTGAAGCTGATCGCGAACGTATAGAGGGTCGAGAGCAGGTAATAGAGCAGGGCCACGTCGTGGCGCCACCGCCCCATCATTGAGGTGGGGAGAGGTTGGCGAGGATATGGTCGCAAAAGCCGGCCACCGGTCCCTCGACATCATGGAGCGTGTCCCCGAAGTTCACCAGGAAGACCCGTGAGAGCAAGCCGGTGGTGGAGTCGAACAGTTGCCCCTTGAGCGAGAACCCGCCCGGGTCGGCCACCATCGCGGCGAGCAGGAGATGGCGTTGTCCGAGCCGTATTCCGAGCAAGCGGAGGTGCTTGAGTCGGAGAGGGTCGTTGTCGTTGACCGGCCTGAGCCGGTCCTGCAAGGAGTAGGGCTTAAGCCGGAAGAGCAGTTCGTCTCCATCCTTGGGGAGCTCGAGCAGGGCGAAGTGCGGACGGTGATCGTCGGCCTGGAGGGTCACGAAGTGGAGCCCGGGCCGCAAGCCGTCGATCCGCAGAACCCCGAGGTCGTCGGTTCGTCCTCGGGTTTTGCCGAACCAGTCGATCCTGGTCCTGGGGGGGGTCGTACGCACGGTGACACTTTGTTGAGGCAGGAGGGAAAAGTCGGCGCGGAGGTTGTGGATCAATTTCTGGACTTTCGGGGTTACTTCCGGGGCCTCGAGCAGGTCAGGAGAATCGGCGTTGAAGACCGAGAAGAAGGCTTTCGAACTGCGTTGGTAATCGTTCAGGAAATGGTACCCGAGCCCCTGATTGATGAGGATATCGATCAGGTACGGGTAGGATTCGCAGGTCGCGGCTTGTTCATGGTAGATGGTTAAGGCTCGGTCAAGGAGTACGAGCGCTTCTGCGAAACGGGTGGCAAAACTGTGTTCTTTGGCCTCCGCGATGAGGCGTTCGACGTCGGGCAATGCTTCGCAGCGGAGCAATTCCTTAGAGAGGTCCGGCAATCCGGCTTGGCGCACGACGTCGACCCCCGAGGCCGCGAGCCGGTTCGAGAGCGCGGTGTCTATCCGTGCGAAATTATAAGCGGATACCCCTTGGTTCAGAAGCACGAGGAGATCGAGTTCGTGGGCAAAGGAAGCAACGGGAAGGAGCAGGAGGAGGAGCGTGGCGAGCCGGGTATCAATCGTCGACACTGGTACTTGTTCCCCGATTCTTCACCACCTCGATGCGCTTCCTTATCTTGCTAATCTGGCACTTTGTCAATTTCATGTCGGCGAAGTGGTCGAGAGACCACGCCAAGTTGCGCACGTAATCGCGCTCTTTCTTGCTCAAGTTATAGCCGCGTAAGGCAGAGCGGCTCTCGGTCATGATCTGGACTTTGAAATGATCGTCTTTGTACGCTCTAGCCAGGAATTTGTGCAGGTTCTCGGAAATGATTCGCTCGGCGCGTTTTTTCTCGCTCTCGGCCATCAGGAACCTCCCCTCAAGGTGAACAGTGGGGATATACATAACCACCATGGTATTGTCAAATAATATAACGTATGTCAGTATAGTTTTATTAGAAGGCTATACATGCCGTGTGTTCGTGTTTCCCGCGCCATGGAGGTGTAGGGGGTTGTCCGGGGTTCTGTCGGTGAGGAGCCGAGCGGGAGAAGCCGCCCCTGGGGAGGTTATTCGGAATTCTTGAGGACTGAGAGGAAGGCGCGCTGGGGAATCTCGACGTTGCCCACCACCTTCATGCGTTTCTTGCCTTCTTTCTGTTTCTCCAAGAGCTTGCGCTTGCGGGAGATGTCCCCACCGTAGCATTTTGCCAGGACGTCCTTGCGGTAGGGGGAGATGGTTTCACGGGAGATGATCTTGCCGCCGATAGCCCCCTGGATCGGCACCTTGAACTGCTGCCGCGGGATCTCGTCCTTGAGGCGTTTGCAGATGTCCCGGGCCTTCTGCTCGGCCCGTTCCCGATGCACGAGCATGGACAAGGCATCCACCGGAGCGCCGTTGACCAGGATGTCCAGCTTGACCACTTCGGTCTGCTTGTACTCGGTGACTTCGTAGTCGAAGGAGGCATACCCCCGGGACAGGGACTTGAGCCGGTCGTAGAAATCGTAGATGACCTCGGAGAGGGGGAGGTCGAAAACCGCCTCGACCCGGCGCTCGTCGAGGTAATTGAGTGCCGATTGGACCCCGCGGCGTTCGATGCACAGGGTGAGGATGGCGCCGAGGTACTGTTGCGGCGTGATGATGCTGGCACGGATATGCGGTTCGTACGCGGCCTGGATTTCCCCGGGGTCCGGGTAGTAGGTCGGGTTGTCCAGTTCCATGATCTCGGTCTTCCCGTGGAGCTGGAGTCGGTATTTCACCGAGGGCGCGGTCATGATGAGGGACTGGTCGAATTCGCGTTCCAGCCGTTCTTGAATGATCTCGAGGTGCAATAAGCCGAGGAAACCACAGCGGAAGCCGAAGCCGAGGGCGATCGAGGAATCCTTCTCGTAGACCAGCGAGGCGTCGTTGAGCTTGAGCTTCTCCAGGGCATAGGTGAGATCCGCGTAGTCGTCGCTGGCCACCGGATAGATCGAGGAGAACACGACGGGTTTGACCTCTTTGAAACCCGGAAGGGCCTTGGTGCAGGGACGGTCGGCGAGGGTCACGGTATCGCCGATCTTGATGTCGCTGATGGTCTTGATCCCGGCCAGGAGGTACCCGACCTCGCCGGCCTCGAGCGAGGGAGTGGGCACGAATTTCAGACACAGGTGGCCGACTTCCTCGATGTTGTACTCGCGCTGGTTGGACAGGAACAGGATGCGGTCGCCCTGCCGGACACGGCCCTGCATGAGTCGGACGTACATCACCGTGCCCTTGTAGGAGTCGTAGTGAGAATCGAAGATCAGGGCTTCGAGGGGGTTGTCGGCCAACCCCTTGGGCGGAGGCACCCGCTGCAGCACTGCCTCGAGCAAGGGGCGGATACCCGTGCCCTCTTTGGCCGAGACCAGCAGGGTGTCGTTACGGTCGAGGCCGAGTTCCCGTTCGATCTGGTCCAGGCAACCCTCGATATCGGCCGAGGGTAGGTCGATCTTGTTGATGACCGGGATGATGGCCAGGTCTTGTTCGAGAGCCAGGTAGAGGTTGGCGATGGTCTGGGCTTCCACTCCTTGGCTGGCATCAACGAGCAAGAGCACGCCTTCGCACGAGGCCAGGGCGCGCGAGACCTCGTAGGTGAAGTCGACGTGTCCCGGCGTATCGATGAGGTTGAGGAGATGGGGATCGCCTCGATCGTCGATATAGTGGAGCGCCACGGTCTGGCTCTTGATGGTGATCCCACGCTCGCGCTCGATGTCCATGGTGTCGAGGATCTGGTTGCGGAACTCGCGGTTGCTGACCGCCTTGGCCTCCTGGATGATGCGATCGGCAAGGGTCGATTTCCCGTGATCGATGTGGGCGATGATGCTGAAATTGCGGATGCTCTTGGGGCTCATGGGTCTCCGGGGATCTAGGGCTGAGTGGGTGTACCAGAGGGGGGGGAGAAATGCAAGGTGTGGACGGACAAATGGACAACACGACCGCCACACCGACGGCGCCTGCCTCCTGCCTGACAGGCCTGCTTCCTGCGGCCTGCTAGAGGGGTGCGGCCCTGCACCCACCACGCCGCTGGAGGTCGGCATCCCTGCCGCCACCCCGACGCGTCGAAAAGGACTGACCCTTTTTCCACGTCAATTCTTATTTCGTGCGCGAAGAAGGCCTTGGTAGGTCCTGTTCTCGGAGTAACGCTTCCATGCTTGCCGTCGAATCGACCCGATGCTACCCTTGCCGGCATAGAAAAGGTGGTGGTGAGGGTGGCGTGTGGAAACCGAGTCCAGTTCTGGAAGTTTTTCTTTCCAGGGACAAGTCCGGCTTGGGAAGTCGTTCCCGTGTTCTCTGGTACTGCCGATCATGTTGTTCTTTTTCTCTCATCTTGGTTGCAGCTATCTGATCGATTGTGGTGATCTATCGGAATGGTCATGTAGTCTCTATGATCATTGCGACCCGATGTACGCTGAACGCACCAATATCGATCACTTGAACAATTGCATCGATAGGAGAGACATGTACCTTGGCTGTGCCCAACAACTTGGGATTTCCAATTTGGATAATCGAAATGAAGTGGGAATAATGAGCTTCATTGATGCCAAAGGGAATTGTATTGTTCTCCAGAAAGATGGGCATCACGAATACTCTGACGATCTGTTCAGCGGAAAGGATTGGATCGATCCTGAGACAAGAAGCCAGCCTTGTTACCATGCATTCGAACGAGTCGTACAAGATAGCAATGATGAAGATTATTTTACAGGCCGACAACCGAAGGTTGTAGAGTCATCGGGGTTCGTGGTACCTTGGTCCACCGAGCATTGCTCGGACGTTCCTGAAGACCAAAGAATCACAGCGAAGAAAATCAGCGGTGAGTGTAGCCGACTGGGCATCGAAGAATGTGTCGAGGCCAAACAATGCCATCTTGTTTGGGCGGCAAGAAGAAGCATCAAATGGGGATGCGACCTGCCGCTCAAGCCGGTCGGTTGTACCGAGAAAAGCGACTGCGGTGGGGCCTTCGTCAAGTATCTCGACACCGACGGGATCTGTTGGTCTTTCAACGAACAATGTGCCCCGACGCGTGAGGAATTCCAAACGATATTGGCCAACCTGTCGAACACAAGGGTGAAACTACGAGGTTCCTGCCCCGAGAACCGCGATTTCAGGTTCCCCTTTCCCTGTCATGAAGTTCTCTATGAGGAGAGTTTACGAGACGACAACGAGGATCGACTGCCTGACATACTCTATGATGTACCTCCCGATCAGCACGACTGGTTTGACTATGATCTCAACGGGAAACCTGATTTGATCGAACTATTCAGTCTGCCGGGTCGTCACGACGATGCATGGTACCGCTACCAATTGTATGATGATAATCTAGATGGTATACACAATCTCTTCGAGAACCTGTCTACTAACCCTGCTGATTGGTTCGACGGAAATGACAACGGCATACCCGATGTAATAGAAGTCTATTGTCCACTGTCGCCGAGAAACGAGTGTATCTACAATGATGTCGAAGCCATTGTCCATCGTTTAGAGCCCTATGCTCCGGACCTTCGAACTGCGCTTCGACATCCGCGACGTTGGCGCGATTGTGACGGAGACGGGAACCTGGATATTTTCCAATACCTCATGCAAAGTAAACGTCATTGGCCGCCTTCGTATGGGGATTGTTCCGTCGATGTGTCCGACATCACGCTACCTGATGGTTTCAGGTACCCGCCGACAACTGGCACGACCAATGGCAAGTAAGAGGCAAATGTATCTCAAAACGAACCCTCGGTAGGACTTCCTTGCAGAGCACCGGCGGAACATGTCTCCCGAGACCTCCTCTGCGAGGGCTCTCAGCGTCCGGTCAGTAGGTCGACCAGGACCGGATCCAGAGCAGGCCAGGGCGGGACGAAGAAGCTCGAGTTGTGCCAGAGCAGTACGAAATGGCCGCGGTATTTGCGCACTGTGGTCACCAGCTCGTCGAGACGTTTCCGCACCTGCTCGGGGGTGAGTTGCTGGTAGGTCACGAAACTCGCGTCCATAGCCAGGAGGGGCAGCTCGCGGAGCTGGAGGCGCCTTCTCATTCCGAGGTCGAACACCAGGAATTCGTGACAGGTTCCGCAACGGAACCCCTCGTGTCCGGATATCCGAGCGAGAGATCGAACTCCATCTCGTGATCATCCCAGATACACCAGGTGGTTGGGACCTCGAAACGCAGCGAGTGTTGCCGGCCACGGCGCAGGTGGTTGGGCGCGAATTCCTGGAACCTTCGGAATTCGGCTGCCCAACGCTCGGGCTGGTTATAGGTGACATAGCTGAGGTGAAAGCCCAGGAGGTGTCCACGACGATTGATCGCGGCGATTGCGCGGGGCAAGGTCCACGAGGTCAGGTTGTACCCGGCATCGAGCCGGGTCGAGCCGCCGACCATGAAGAAGAACTGCGCACGAACCCCAATGGACTCGGCAAGATCCATCAAGCGATCGAAGCTGTCGTAGGGGTCGGGGTGGTCGAGCACGAAGGTCGCCGCGCCGCGGGCCGCGGTGTATAGGAAGGCCCGGGCCGACCGGGTGTGCCGCAGCACGCTCAGCGAGGTTCTTGCCACCCTGCGGCGACGCGGCCAGAGCTGCAACTGATCTACATCACAGGTCAATTCCCAACAGAAGGCATGCTCGCGTCGGGGGGCGGTATAGCCGAGGTGCACCAGCATGGTCCAGAGCAGTTCGACGTACTCATCGACCACGGGACGGTGCAGGAACCCCTGGCGCAGGGCTACGCTCGAGGCTGCCGGGAAGCGCCCGTGTTCATCACGCTCCCCTGGCAGATGTTCTTCCCAGCGAGCTGTCCGGCCCAGGCCAAGGATTTCTTGTACCGGTTCCATCAGGACGAGCAGGGGAAGCGACTGACGAAGAAGCAGGACACGACGTTGTCGGTGGTCGGTCACGCAACGATCCGGCCGGAAGGTCCGGGTCTCGCCTGCTTGGCCGAGCTGCTCGTCGAGCTCGTCCGAAAGCTCCAGGCCATCCATCAGAAGCAACTGGCGACCTTGGACGTGGATGCCACGATCATCGCGGCGCACAAACAGACTGCGCTCAAGGCCTACGAAGGGACCGTGGGGTATCAGCCGCAGCTCGCGTACTGGGCCGAGCAGGGGGTGTTCGTGGTGGACCAGTTTCGGGACGGCAACGTGAATGCAGAGTACAAGATCAAAGAGTTCTTTGAACGAGCCTTCGCCGTCCTGCCGGGTTCTGTGACCCGGCGCAGACTACGGGGAGACAGCGCACTCTACAACGAGGACGCGTTGACCTGGTGCGACGACTTCGGCATCGAGTTCGCTGTGTCGGCTGACATGACCCAGCCGCTCCGACACAGCTGTCGAGCTATCCCCGAGCATGCATGGCACACGTATACCACGGTGCGGGGGACACGCGTGGAGGACCTGACCGAAGAACGACAGTGGGCCGAGGTCGTTGACTTCATACCCGGGTGGCAACGCAACCGTAGCAAACATGGTCAGGCCTTTCGTTATCTTGCCATTCGGGTCTGTCCGCGGCAGCGAGGCCTGTTCCTCGCGGACCAAGAACAGTGGCGCACCTTTGCCGTGGTCACCAACATGGACTGGGACGGCGAGCGCCTCTTGCGCTGGCAACGAGAGAAGCAAGGCACCGTGGAACACGGCCACGACATCCTGAAAAATGAGCTCGCCGCCGGCACCATACCCTGCGGCATCTTCGGATCCAACGCCGCCTGGTTCCGGCTCAACGTCATCGTGCATGCCCTGGATACCTTCCTCAAGGTCACGACGCTCCCCAAGGAACTGGCCACGGCCAAGCCCAAGCGCTTGCGCTTCCTCTTCTACACCATCGCTGGCTTGGTGGTCCGCCATGCTCGTTCCATCGTCCTCCAGCTCGAGGCCAACCTGCCCTCCTCGCACTGGATCGCCAATGCCCGCCACGCCCTGCTCGAGCTCGCTCCGAGGTTGGCCATGACGTAGCTCACACACCACTCCAACCTGCTTCGGAGCCTCGTCACCAGGACAGGTGCGCCTGCATATGCCCTTTTTCGGCGCGTATCGCTGAAAAAGACCTCGCCAAGGTCACCACGGGCAGGCGCGGACACCTCCGATGCTCCGCTCACCTGAAAAACTCGAAAGTCGAACTCCTGCTTCTGCAAGGAGCCGACGATTGGGGTGGTAACGGTACCGTTGCGAGACGGCTCCCTATCGAGTATGATCCGCCGCCCACGAACGGGTGGAGGTAGGTGTTATGAGTATGAGTTGCGGTCTGATCGGGGTGCCTGGTGCCGGTAAGACGACCATCTACAATGCCATCACGGCCGCGGGCGCCGGCAGTTTCGACGGCGGCGAGATGAATCGCGCCATGGTCGAGGTCCCGGATCCCCGCGTGCCTCCCCTGGTCGTGCTCTACGAGCCGAAGAAGATCATCCAGGCCTCGCTCGAGGTCGTGGACATTCCGGGGCTGGCCAAGGGCTCGACCGCCGATGAAGGGAGAGGTACCAAGCTGCTGGGACACGTCAAGGGGGTCGATGCCCTGTTGCACGTGGTGCGCTGTTTCGATGATCACACCATCCCCTTTGCGTACGAGACCATCGATCCGGCCCGGGACGTCGAGACCATCGACCTGGAGCTGGTCGTGGCCGACACCCAGACCCTGCAGAATAAGATCAATCGGTTGGCTCGTAAGGCCAAGGTTGGTGACAAGGATGCGCTCCGCGAGCTCGACCATTGCCAGAAGGTCCTGCACCACCTGGAAGAAGGTCTTCCCGTCCGCCGACAAGGGCTCGGACCGGAAGAACTCGCCGCGGTCTACGAGTGTCACCTCATTTCGCAGAAGCCGGTCTTGTATGTGGCAAACCTCGCTTCTCCCGCCGAGGCCGAGAACGGACACGTCGCGAAGCTCCGAGAACTCGCAGCCGCCGAAGGTTCGGAGGTGGTCACGGTGTGCGGCCGCGACGAGGCTGATATCGCCCAGTTGCCTCCCGACGACCGGCCGGAATTCCTGGCTGCCCTGGGACTCCAGGCCTCGTCGATGGAAAGACTGATCCGCGCAGGGTACCGACTGCTCGGCCTGTGCAACTTTTTCACCGCGGGGGAGAAGGAGGTCCACGTCTGGACCTGCCGTCAGGGGGACCCCGCCCCGGTGGCTGCGGGCAAGATCCACTCGGACATGGAAAAAGGTTTCATCCGCATGGAAGTGATCCGCTATGAGGACCTGGTCGCGCTCAAGAGCGAGCAGGCCGTGATCAAGGCGGGGAAGCAGCGGGTCGAGGGCCGGACCTACCTGGTCCAGGACGGCGACATTGTGGTTATCCGTTTCAATCGCTGAACAGGAAGTCCATACCTGAGGAGAACGGCCGGCCATGATCGTCCTCGGCTTCGGCGGTATGCACAACCCCCATCACCCGATCGTCG
>MGSU01000003.1:21281-21577 GCA_001799195.1 Deltaproteobacteria bacterium RIFOXYA12_FULL_61_11
CCCGGCATCACCACCCTCGGGGCGGCATGTGTCCGCGGCTTCCCCCTCTGGTTTTTTCCCCTGATCGGAGGAAGCATGGCTCTGACAATTCTTTTCCAATGGTTCACCGAACGGAAAGGGGGTTTTTCCGAGTGGCTCTGGCGAGTCCTGGATCAGGGACTCCCTTACGCAAATCAACCGTCGCCAGAGGTAGACGCAAGAAAGCAGGTGGTGCTCCCCTATCCTACCGCCACCCTGAACACGCTTCGCCTGATGGGAATTGGCTGTCTGCTCATCGGCCTGTTCGGTGGGCTGGG
>MGSU01000003.1:21665-22206 GCA_001799195.1 Deltaproteobacteria bacterium RIFOXYA12_FULL_61_11
ATTCGCAGTTTTTTCATCATCGACCTGGACACCCGGAACATTCAGTATGCTTCCCTGAATCCCTTTTTTCTCTCCATCACCACCATCGGACCAGAGGAAATCCTCGGGCTGGGAATTGGTCGCCGCGTGGAGACGGGAAGACTTCTGACCCTTAGACGACTTGGCCGGGCGTATTTCTCGGTGCTCCTGAATTCCGGCCAAGCTCTTCGGATCGATATTCCCTACAAGCCACCCGGTAACGATGAACTGGAAGCCCTCGGCCGCCGCCTGGCCGAACATCTGAACTGCTACTTTCACCCCCCGGTGAAGGATCTCACTCCACCGATTCCACGCCCGTCCACGTCCGACGACACCTCGCCCCTTTCCGCGCAAGCCCTCAAGCAGGCTGGCTGGTCATGGGAAAACAGCACCAGTCTGCTCGGTCTGCCCGGCCACGGGCGGAATTGCCTTCGAATGGATGTCACTTCCCAGGGGGAAATAGCCCTTCTGGGTCTGCTGGCTCTGACTTTCCTGAGCTCAACCATCTGGCTGGTCAATCGGG
>MGSU01000003.1:22216-22687 GCA_001799195.1 Deltaproteobacteria bacterium RIFOXYA12_FULL_61_11
TCTGATCGCCAATCCGCGCCTGATCTACCTGTTTCTGTTGGACAGCGCCTCAGTCAGCATTACGCTGATGGCGTTGCGAAAGTTCCTCTTCGATCACTATCTGGAAATAGACACGGAAGCACGAGTCATTCGTTCGATCACCAGGATGCTCCGTATTCCGCATGGCCGTATCGTGGCCGATTTTGCCGACATCGTGCGCATTTCCGCGCGCCGGCGGTCCGCTGGGGTGTTCGGTGGCAACCTCCGCTGGGAAATCGCTCTTCAACACCACCATGGTCTCAGGATCGTGGTCGCGGATGACATTGATTCCGAAAAGCTGATGAAGCTCCAGGTCAAAGGCCTGCACTCTCTGCTCATTGGTTCGAAGCCATCAGGGAATCGACCGATAGATCAGGGAAAAGAAATGGGATCATCGACCAGTCGGTCAGGTGAGCAAGAAAATGAACCTGCATGGGGTTGAATTATTCCAAC
>MGSU01000004.1:0-1123 GCA_001799195.1 Deltaproteobacteria bacterium RIFOXYA12_FULL_61_11
TGCCGATGACCTTGCCGATATCGTCCCGGGCGACCACGAGTTCAAGCACCGTGGTCTGTCCACCCGGGACCTCTTTGACCTCGACCTGTTCAGGACTATCGACCAGATAGCGAGCCACGAACTCGATCATGCGGATCAATGTCTGATTGTCGTCCATGACCCCCCCACCCTTGATCGATGCATCGCTCGAGAAGAAGAAGCCTACCGCGTTGCCGGGAGCGCTTGCAAGAAAAAATAATTCTTCACACTCCAACATTACTCCCACCACTTCCCACTGAATTTTACTTAATTTATTATCAATATGTTGTAGAGCCATTTTCCGCGGTCCTCGTGCAGCTATCCGTTCAACCCACCCCTTGAGCAGCTTGACAATACCGGGGGTTTTCGTGATAGTGAGGCGAAGTGGGAATAAGTGGGACGGAATGGATCCCTTGAGCACCGGGTTCTTCGGCGAATACCAGCACGCCACGGATGACAAGGGGAGACTCAGTATCCCCGTCGAATTCCGGAAGCTGCTCCAGAACCAGGGTTCCGAGGAGATCATGCTCGTCCCGAGTTTGATGGATCCTTGTCTGGATGCCTTCCCTCTCTCCGAGTGGGCGGCTCTGGTGACCAAGCTGGCGAGCATGCAGCGGTACAGCGAAGACACCATCAAACTCAAGCGGTGGCTGTTCGGGCCCGCCCGCAAATGCTCCATCGACCGCATCGGACGGATACTCGTACCACTCGACCTGCGAAAACGAGCGGAACTGACCAGGGAGGTTATCATCGTCGGGGTCCTGGAAAAATTCCAGATCTGGCCGGCTCTTGTCTATGAGCACGTGGTGAGTCAGGCGATCGACCCCGAAGTCATCAGGAAATCGGAGCTCTGAGCAGAGCGTGGGGCATCAGCCGGTCATGCTCCGAGAAATGCTCGACTACCTTCAGGTACGGCCGAACGGTCGCTACGTGGATGGGACCTTCGGCGGGGGGGGTTACGCGCACGAGATCTTGAAACACTTGGGCGAGGATGGACGGTTACTCGGCCTGGACCTCGACCCTGAGACCGTGAGCCGGTCCCGAGAACAGCATGCGGGGTGGAACAACCTGACAGTGATTGCCGCGAACTACCGAAACATGATCG
>MGSU01000004.1:1130-4246 GCA_001799195.1 Deltaproteobacteria bacterium RIFOXYA12_FULL_61_11
CGCAACCTACTTCGGTGGCCCAGCCGACGGCATCGTCTTGGATCTGGGGCTTTCCTCTCTCCAACTCGATGCACCAGAACGGGGCTTCGGACATCGCAACGCAGGCCCCCTGGACATGCGCTTCGACCGGACGACGGCCATCCCTGCCACGAGAATCCTCAACGAGGCCTCTGCAGACGACCTCGCGGCCATCTTCGCGGAGTATGGCGAGGTGCGTCACCCCGGTTCCTTGGCCCGAGCCATCATCAAGAAGCGGGTCTCCTCCCCTATCGCCACGACCGGTGAACTCTCCACCCTCGTCGCCACCTGTTGCCCCCGCGAGCACGAGAATAAGACGTTAGCCCAGGTATTCCAGGCCCTTCGCATTGTCGTCAACAACGAGTTGGAGAACCTCGAAACCTTCCTCGAGACGTTCCCCGCCGCCCTGAAACCGGGCGGGCGCCTCGTCGTCGTCTCGTACCATTCCCTGGAGGACCGCCGGGTCAAACAGGCCTTTCTACACCATTCCGGGAAATGCACCTGCCTCGATCGCCGTTTTCCGTGCCGCTGCGCAGACAGGTCCGAAGGGCGGGTGCTCACGCGCAAACCACCGACTCCCGGGGAGGACGAACTCCGCAGGAATCCCCGCTCGCGCTCGGCCCGTTTGCGCGCTTTCGAACGAGAGGCGCGGGGATGAAACGGAACCTTCCGTCACGACCTTCCCCCTGGAGCAGCCTGGTGCTCGTCCTCTTCCTCATCGTCTGTTCCGTGTTCTTGATCACCTGGACCCGCTTGGAAATCATTTCGTTGGGGTATCGCATCGGCGAGCGCGCCAAATTCGAACGCGAGTTGCACGAAACCAATAAAGCCCTACGCATCAAAGTAGCAGGCCTGCGAAGTCCTGCTCGACTCCAGCGCCTCGCTCGTGAACGCTTCGGTCTCGTCCCCCCCGCGGCTGATCAGGTCGTGCTCATCTCCACCTCGAGGAAGCATGATTCGGCGAAAGAGTAAACCCGGCGCCCATGGGCGCAGATCGGCCGACCGTCGCCACGGATCGCGTTCGCTCCTCGTGCTCGCTCTCTTGGTGTTCGCTTTCACCGCTATCTCGGTTCGGTTGTATTTCATCCAGGTCTATCCCAATCCTCGGCTCACCCGCTTGCAGTCTTCCCAGCTCAGCCGGGTGACCGAACTGCAACCCCAGCGGGGAGACATCTATGACACCAACCTCGAGGAGTTGGCCGTCACTCGCATGGTCGATTCCTTCCACGTCACGCCGGCTCTCTTCCGACCCGATCCGGTTCAAACAGCGGCTTTGAGCCGTCTTACCAACCTTCCCGCACGAGATCTACTGGCCTTGCGCAAACGGACCAGCCATTTCGCCTGGCTGATCCGCAGAGTCGACGAGACGACCTCGACGAAGATCAAAGCCCTCGGCATTCCCGGTCTGCACCTCCGAAAGGAGCCGCAACGCGCCTATCCCAACGGCAGCATGGCGGCGCACGTGCTGGGTTTCGTCAACCGGGACAGCAAAGGTGTCTACGGGATCGAACGTTACCTCGACGACCAGCTCAGTGGACAACCGACCACGTTCACCTTCCAACGCGACGCCCTCGGTCGGAGCTTATACGGCGAGAAGGCTCTGCTGCAACGACAACACTATGGCCGAGATGTCGTCCTAACCCTCGATAAACATCTCCAGTATGTCGCAGAACGGGAACTGGCCGCGGCCATGCAAGAACATGAAGCTCACAACGGCTTCATTTTGCTCATGGATATCACCAATGGGCAACTCCTTGCTGTGGCTCATTACCCTACCTTCGACCCGAACGACTACGGGCATGCCGATCCTGCTTCTTGGCGTGCCCGCGCCTTCACCGATCCCTTCGAACCCGGTTCCACGTTCAAGGTATTCACCATGGCTGCGGCCCTGGCCCGGGAAGCCATTTCTCCCGAAGACTTGGTCTACTGCGAGGACGGCAAGATCAAGATCGGGAAACATCACATCCACGATACCCATAAACACCGGTGGCTCAAATACTCGGAAGTGATCAAGTACTCGAGCAATATCGGCGCGCTCAAGATCGCTCGCAAAGTCGGTCCGGCCACTTTGCACGATTGGTACGCTATCTTCGGGTTCGGCCAACTCACCGGGGTCGGGTACTCGGGAGAATCGGCCGGTTCGATCAAGCCTGTCTCGCAGTGGGATGAATACCTCGCCGCTACTTCGTCCTTCGGCCAGGGAATATCGGTTACCGGCATTCAACTCCTCGGAGCTTTTGCCGCTGCCGTCAACGGTGGCTTCATGGTCAAACCCACCCTGCTCCGCCCAACTCCCGAGCAGCCGATCGTCGAGAAGAAACGCATCCTGCCCGAACACGTTTCCACCGCTTTGCGCACGTATCTGTTCGAGGCGGTCGAACCGGGCGGCACCGGGGTCCGGGCAAGGGTTCCGGGCTTCAGGGTCGGGGGAAAGACAGGCACCGCGCAGAAATACGATCAGCAATCCCGGGCCTATTCCGGAGAACGCTACCTCGCCTCGTTCCTTGGTTTCGGTCCTCTCGAGGAACCTCGATTAGCGGCCCTGGTGGTCCTCGACGAACCGCGCAAGAGTTACTACGGTGGTACCGTCGCAGCCCCCGTCTTCTCCCGGGTCATGAGCGAAGCCTTTGCCTACCTGGGGCTGCACTCTACCGACACCAACCGCCTGATCCTGACCGACCTCGCAATTCCGGAACCCCAACTCCCCCCCGAGGCTCTGCTCGGCGACCTCGATCGCTTCCCGGACCTTACCGGGGCTTCTCTGCGTGAGGTGCTACGTCGCTTCCCGGGCCGGGATTTCTCGATCAAGGGTTCGGGTTTCGTGATCGATCAGAATCCGGTACCCGGCACCCCCATTGCTCAGGTGTCCACCATCGCGATCACCCTTGCCGACAGGAGCCCAGACCATGAACGGCCGGACACAATCTGAGGGCCGCGAGCACCGCGTGGCCGCTCTATTGGCCGACCTTCCCCTCGTGACCACCCGCGGTCGAGGGGTGCTCGAAATCAGCACCGTGGTCGACGACTCGCGTTTCGTCGAACCAGGAGCACTCTTCCTGGCCCTTACCCACGATGAGCGAAAGCGGGCTCGGCACCTC
>MGSU01000004.1:4270-6358 GCA_001799195.1 Deltaproteobacteria bacterium RIFOXYA12_FULL_61_11
CCGCAAGAATCCTTCGACGGGCTTTATTGCTGCATGGGCGACCTCCGTTCCAGCGCCGCGAGCATCGCTCACCGCTACTACGGGGATCCAACGCAGCGACTCCGCGTGATTGGGGTCACCGGTACCAACGGGAAAACCACGGTCTCGACCCTACTCGCAGCTATCCTGCGCGAACACGGCCGCTCGACGGGTCTCCAGGGTACCCTCGGGCAACTCCGCGATGGAGCTCCTGCTCGGGCGGGTTTGACGACACCGTCCTGCCTGCAATCCGCAACCTTTGCTCGGGAAGTTTTGGATCACGGCGGACAGGACTTGGTCCTCGAGGCCTCTTCTCATGGGCTCGACCAAGGCAGGCTCGAAGGCATGGCTTTCGACGTTGCCAGCTTTTCGAACCTCACCCAGGACCACCTCGATTACCACTGCGATTTCGAACGGTATTTCCAGGCCAAGTGTTTGCTCTTCGAACACTTATTGACCTCGAGCCCCAAGGCTACCAAGTACGCGGTGCTCAACCTCGACGATCCTTGGGGCTATCGGCTCTGGGAATGCCTGACCGAGCAACCTCGTGGCCTCAACACGGTCGGCTACAGTCTGGTGAATCACCCCGCTGCCGCGTACCAAGGAACCGCTCACGGCTACTATCCTTGCCTGGTCGAACTGCGGCATCCTCGAGGGCAGCTCGAACTGAGCAGCCAACTATCCGGCGCCTTCAACATCGAGAATATCCTCCATGCCGCCACCCTGGCCCTCGTCCTCGGCGTACCGGCCGAGTGCATCACCTCGGCACTGGCGAAACACGCTCCGGTGACCGGTCGTATGGAACTGATGCCTTCCCCTCTCGGGACCAGGATCTACATCGACTATGCCCACACCCCCGGTGGCCTCGAACGCGCGCTCAGCGGTCTGGAAACGATAACCCCGGGTCGGCGCATGGTCCTCTTCGGTTGCGGCGGCGACCGCGATCGGGGTAAACGTCCGGCCATGGGCACGGTTGCCGCGGGTCTGGCCGACCTAATTCTCCTGACCAGCGACAATCCACGGAGCGAAGTCCCGGCCTCTATCCTCAAAGACATTGTTTCCGGTCTTCCTACCGGACTCCCGAACCTCGGTCCGGAAGACCTCGGCGACCACGCACGGGGGTACTGCGTCATCCAGGATCGAGCCGAAGCGATCGCCAAGGCCGTAGCCGCTCTCCGTGCCGGGGACACCCTCATCATTGCGGGGAAAGGTCATGAGCAAGAGCAAATCTTCGCAGATCGGCGAACCCCCTTCTCCGACCACGAGCAGGTAACCCGCGCTTACCGGACCCTGGGAGAGGTTGCCCGATGAAACCCGGCTTCACCTTCAAAGACTTATTGCAATGTCCCGGCACCCGAGTGCTCGAGGGCGGCACGCTCGATCCGGACAAACCCCTCATCCTCTCGACCGATTCCCGCCACCTGGAAGGAGCCGACATCTTCCTCGCGTTGCGGGGAGAACGCTTCGACGGTCATGCTTTCCTTCCTCAAGCGCTGGCCGCTGGGATCACCATCCTCGTCGTCGAACCCGAGGTTCCTCTGCCCAGCCTCGAGGCCGGCAGGACCGTGCTCGAAGTCCCGAACACGCTGCGCTGGTATGGTGACCTCGCGGCCCTGGTTCGGTCCCGGTTCTCAGGTAAGGTCGTGACGGTCAGCGGGAGCGTGGGCAAGACCACGACCAAGGAACTGCTGGGGCGCATGCTCGGCGGCAGGTGCAAAGTTCACGCGACGTCGGGGAACTTCAACAACCTCGTCGGCCTGCCCCTCACCATCCTCTCAGCACCTCCCGAAGCCAGTCTCTGGGTGCTGGAGCTCGGCACGAACCAAACCGGTGAACTCCCGCGTCTCCTGTCCATCGCCGCTCCCGATATCTCCGTGCTCACGACCATAGGCCGGGCTCATCTCGGCATGTTCGCCGATCATGCCGCTCTTGCCCAGGAGAAGATGGCCAGTCTCAGCCGGTTGCCGGCCAAGGCGAAAGCAGTGATCAACCTCGACAACCAGGTCATCCTGAGCCATCTCGACCAGGTAACCTCCCCGAGCCTCACCTTCTCGTGTCGTCCGCGCTCGG
>MGSU01000005.1 GCA_001799195.1 Deltaproteobacteria bacterium RIFOXYA12_FULL_61_11
GAGAACGGCGTGGCAGCGGTGGGTCTGAGCGCCTTGATCACCCCCTCGCTGAGCGTTATGGCAGAGGTCGCGCGGGCCCTCGACGAGAGAACGGCGTGGCAGCGGTGGGTCTGAGCGCCTTGATCACCCCCTCGCTGAGCGTTATGGCAGAGGTCGCGCGGGCCCTCGACGAACGCGGCTCGAACGTTCCGCTACTGATCGGCGGAGCCGCGACGTCCAGAACCCATACCGCCTTGGTCCTGGCGCCGCTGCGCCGCGGCCCGGTGCTGCATGTCTCCGATGCTTCGAAGGCGCCGGTCGTGCTGCACGATCTGCTCGATCCGGCTCGACGAGAGACCTTCCTGGCCGCCAACGCCCTGGAACAACAGCAGGTGGCCGAGGCCTGGCAGCGCAAGCAGACCTCGACCCTCTTCCTCTCCTATGCTGAGGCTCGGGAACGTCGGCAACGCTTGGATTGGCACGGCCGCTACTTCCCTCGGCCCCTCCGGCCCGCCGAGGTCGTCTGCGAGGAGGTCCCTGTCCGCGAGGTCCTGCCGCTCGTGTCCCTCGGGTCGCTCTTCACGACCTTCGATTTGCGCGGCACCCTGCCGGACCTGTTGCACCATCCGGCCAAGGGAGGAGCTGCCCGCGCTCTCCATGCCGATGCCTTGCTCCGGCTGCGACGAGCGGCAGACCTCGGCCTCTTGGCGGGACGCACCGCTCACGCCGTGTTCCCGGCCAACAGCCAGCCCGGCGAGGTCCTCGAACTCTATGCCGACGAGCGCAGGACCCGCGTGCTCGGCCGCTTGGCCATGCTCCGGCAACAACGCCCGGGTGCCGATGGCCTGTGCCGTTCTCTGGCAGATCTCGTCGCTCCCGCAGGACTGGACCTGCCCGACCATGTCGCCTTGCTGGTCGCTACCGCGGGAGGAGACGCCGCTGCTCGCCTCGCCCTGGGACCGCTGGACGACGACTACGAGCGCTTGCTCTGCGAAGCCCTGGCCGACCGCCTGGCCGAGGCCCTGGCCGAATACGTCCATCGGTTCATCCGACGCACGAGCTGGGGTATCGCCGCCGAAGAGGCCCTCTCGCCGGAAGACATGCTCGCAGAACGCTACCGCGGGGGGCGGTATTCGCCTGGGTACCCGAGTTGGCCGGATCACGGAGCAAAGACCGAGATTGTCGGGTTGCTGGGAGCCCAGGAGAGGCTCGGGGTCTCGCTGACCGAACACTGGGCCATGACCCCGCGCTCGACCGTGTGTGCCATGGTGCTCGCCGCACCGGAGGGGACCCGCTTCGCCATCGAGCGCGTCGGCGGCGACCAGCTCGCGGTCTTTTCCGGGATCACCGGTGTGTCTCCCGAAGGAGCAGCCCTGAGACTGAGTTCCCAGGTCGCAGAGGAACAATCCAAGAGAAGGACCTCGGCATGAAGGTAATCGATCATCTCCGCAACAACCATGGCCCCTGCATCTCCTTCGAGATCATCCCCCCGCTCAAGGGGCAGATGATCCGGCACGTCTACGAGGACATCGAACCCCTGCTCGAGTTCAAGCCTCGCTTCATCAATGTCACCTACCACCGCGAGGAGTACGTCTTCAAAGAACGTGAAGGTGGTCTGCTCGAGAAGTTCTCGATCCGCAAGCGTCCGGGTACGGTCGGCATCTGTGCCGCGCTGATGTACAAGTACGATATCGACACCGTGCCGCACATCATCTGCGGAGGGTTCTCGCGCGAGGAGACCGAGAACGCCCTGATCGACCTGCACTATCTCGGCGTACACAACGCCCTCGTCGTGCGCGGGGATCCGATCAAGACCGAGACCTATTTCAAGCCCCATCCGCGGGGGCACAGCCATGCCTCGGAGTTGTTGCAACAAATCAAAGCGATGAACAAAGGGGTGTATCTCGACCAGGATATCGAGGATCCCTGGGCCACGGATTTCTGCGTTGGCGTGGCCGGTTATCCCGAAAAACACTTCGAGGCGCCGAACCAGGCCGCGGACCTACGCAATCTCGCTCGCAAGGTCGAACTCGGGGCCGAGTACGTGATTACCCAGATGTGTTTCGACGCGGACCGCTTCCTCGCGTTCGTCGAGCAGTGCCGAGGACTCGGCATCGAGGTCCCGATCCTCCCCGGTATCAAACCGCTCAGCAGCTTCAATCAGGTGCGTTCCTTTCCGACCCTCTTCCACATCGAGATCCCGGAGGCCCTCCTGGCCGAGCTCGACCACTGCAAGTCGAACCACGATGTCGAACTGGTCGGCAGGGAGTGGGCCGTGACCCAGTGTCGCAAGCTCCTCGCCGGCGGCGTGCCCGGCTTGCACTTCTACACCATGAGCCGCAGCGGTCCGACGCGCGAGGTCTTGAAGGCTATTCTCTGATCGAAAGTACCCCATGGCCGCACGGCTCAGCTTCCCGATCAGTCCTCATTGACCTCTTCCATCCTTTTGCTAGGGTCAGGGTGGTTTGTTCGAAGGATCGAGGTACCCATGCGTGCTTTGCACCTGCTCTGCTTCTTCGCGCTTTTCGCGCTGCTCTCTTGTAACTCTGGGAACGATAGCGAAAAAGGACGAACCGATTCCCGGGAAGCCGACCTCACTTCGTACACCTTCGAGGAATTGCTGAAGCTCCAGGAGGACGGCCTGCTCACCCTCGAGGAACTCTCTGCCGAAGTCGCCCGGCGGCTGCGGGACGATCCCACCTTCCTCGCCGAGGTCACCGGTCCGCGGGGACCGATCGGACCTGTGGGGGAAACCGGCCTTCCCGGTAGCACCGGAGACCGTGGGGAGCAGGGTACGGCTGGCCTATCCGGCACCCCCGGCGCTCGGGGCCCAGAGGGGCTTCAGGGAGAACAAGGTGAGCAGGGAGAACAAGGTATTGCCGGACCCCAGGGGCCTGTGGGGGAAACCGGAGCCGACGGTGACCAGGGTCCCACCGGACCCACCGGACAGGCCGCGGCCACGGTGCGCCTTGTCTCCACGCCGCCTTCGACCCTCGATGTCAGCGCGGGACTCAGCTATTGGCTCGAGGCCTCGGACGGACAACCGCCCTACCGCTACGTCCTGCTCCAGGGGCCGACGGACATGCTCCTGCGCCGGGAGCCCAACCGACTGACTTGGTCGCCCGAACCCGAGGACCTCGGACTCCACCTTGTCGGTCTGTTGGTACTCGACGCCGTGGGCGCAATGGGCACCCAGTGGTTCGAGCTCGAAGTGCACGCTCCGTCGGCGACGACCTTCCGCACCGTCACCCCGGAGGAGGATCTCTACGCCATCGTCCTCGAGGCTGCCGACCACACCGTGCTCGAGCTGACCGAGGGCACGTTCCGCCTCAGCGGCCATTATCCTTATGACCACGGTTTGTGGATCTCGGACAAGACCGGCCTGACCATCCGCGGCCAGGGTTGGAAGAGGACCAAGCTCAAGCTGCCCGCGGACCTCGATCTCGGCATCTATCTCTACGCCAACGTCCACCACCTCACTCTCGAGAAATTGCATCTCGAGGGAACCCTCCCGCTCGAGACCAACACCCATGCGTTCGGCAACTACACCAACCCCAACCACGACAACATTACCGACCTGGTCCTCCGCGACCTCAAGGTCAGCGACGTCGCCGTCGCCCTCAGCGTGGCCACCCACGCGAGCGGCATCTACGACCGGATCTTGGTCACCCGGAACATCATTACCAATGTGTATGGCGCGTTATCGGGGTCGGGCTACGGGTTGCATATCGATAATCCCTACGATGCGAACATCAGTCACAACTACATCGAGAACGCCCAACGGCATGCCATCTATCACGGCCGCTCGAGGAAAGGGGCAGCCAACACGGTCGAGAAGAATTTCATCCATAAGCATGACCGCTTCGGGGCCCAGCCGCTGCGCGTGGCCTCGGCCCTGGTCTGCGCCCGGTCCAGCAGCGTCACCTTGGCCCACAACGTGGTCCTCGACCCGCGCACCTATGCCTTCAGCGTGGAGCCGGACGATGTCTACGGGTGGCCGGCCGTCGAGATTTCCTTGATCGGCAACCAGATCCTTGGCGCCCAGGACGCGGGTCTCTGGATCGCGACCGGTCTGCAGCACACCGCTCTGGGCAACACCATCATACAGACACCGGGAAATCCGTGGGGCGACTATCTGATCGAATACACCGACGGCAGTCTGCCGTTGCGCTGCCCCGAGGAACGCTGGCTGGACGACGACCATCGCTACGACTTCCTGGTCGAACTCGAGGGGAATGTCTATGTTCTGAAGCACGGCGATCTCGACAAGATCGATCCTTTGACGTGGCGCTACGAGAGTTCCCCCGAGGACTGGAGCGGAGTCACTGCCTTGACCTCGGTCGAGGGCGATGGACCGGGTAGGGGCCGATTGTTCCTCCAGCGCGGCGACGAGATTGTGTCAGTGAATCCCTTGACATGGGAAGCCGAGGTCGTGACCGCGGGAGGCAAGCTGGCTTCTCTACGGGTTGTTCCCGAGGTGAGCGACTGGGCAGCGGACGGCAGCGCCGAGTACCGCGTCGACCTCTATGCCGACACGCGCAACCTGCCCGGTAAGGCGTTCTTCCTCGCCCAGTGGGCGCTCCACGTCCCCGAGTTCCTGACCCTTACGAGGGCAGCCCTGCCTTCGCCCGACGAGAGCGGCGATCGTGCCGACTACTTCGCCGGATTGATCCTGGATCCCTCCGATGACTACCTCGATGTCTCGGTGCAAGAAGGTCTCGCCAAGGACAACCTGCGGCGGACCGAGGATGTCTTCACCGGTGTCGCTGGTCGCGCGGGTCTGCTCGGCAGTTACTGGTTCACCGTTGCGCCGGACGCCCCCCGCGGTCTTGCCCAGCTCGAGCTCTCGGAAGCGGTCTTCGGCGCCACGGACTTCACGGTTCTCACCCAATGGAACGGCCTCGCCGTGCTAACTGAACCCTTCAACGTGGTCACACCATAGGATCGGAGGGGCCGAAGATTCTACCGTTCCACCACCACCTCGTCGGGCAGTTCGTTGGTGTCGTCGGGTCGGCGGGGGAAGTGTTCGGCCAGGACCGCGCCCACGGAGCGCAGTTCGGCGAGGAGAGTCGTTGCGGCCGTGCCGGCCTTGATAGCGGCGGCCAGTTCGCGGGCGTGGGTGTCGAGGATTTCCTGTGTCAGTCGCGCATAGATGCCCTTGTCGGCCAGGAGGAACACGCGGCGTTCGAACAAGGAGAAGAAGAACAGCACGCCGCTGCGATCCCTGGTGTGGGCCAGTTCGTGCTCGTGGAACGCTCGCACCGCTCGCTCGGCGACTTTCTGCTCGAGACGTTTCGGCGGCACGAAGAGGCGGTGGGCGAAGGGCCATAGGCCCAGGGCAAAGCCTAGGCCGAGGGCGAGCAGGACCCACAAGGGGAGGAACACGGTCAGGGAGCCGCCGAAGAGGAGGTCGGTCACGACGAGGGAGCCCAGGCCGCCGAGCACGACCCCTCCGAGAATGCGACCCTCGGGGTAGGTCTCGCTGGCCTCGACGACCACGACCGCGAGTTCTCCGCTGGTGGTGCCTTCGACCTCGCCGATGCAGGCGGCAATGGCCGCCCGCTCGTCCTCGCTGAAGAAATGCTCAGCCCTCATGTCACCACCCTCCCGAGGCACCGCCGCCGCCGAAGCGGCCGCCGCCGAAACCGCCGAAACCGCTCGAGCCACCGAAACTCCGACCTCCTCCCAGGCCGAGCATGCCTCCGGGCAGACCCCCGAGAGGCATACCCCGGTGCCCGTAGCGGTGAGTTCCGGCGAGGAATAGAGGCAAGACCATGCCGAGCAGGGCTCCGGCAGGGATCAACAAGAGCAACACCCACCAGACAACGGAACCGGCGGAGCCGAGATAGGTCATGACCGGCAACAGCAACGCACCGCCGAGCAGTCGGGCTACGCGACCGAGGACGCCCAGGAAGATCACCAGGATCCCGAAGAAGATTAGATAGCTCGAGATGCCCGGGGTTCCCCGCGCTCCCCGAGGTCGGGGATCGGCTTGGTACTCTCCCCTGGTTGCGGCGATGACCGCGCCGATCGCTCGCTGGAAGCCTTCGTCATAGCGGCCCTCTCTGAAGGCCGGGGTCAACACCTGGTCGATGATCCTCCCCGCGAGGAGATCGGTGAGGGTGGCTTCCAGGCCCCGTCCGACCTCCAGCCGCATCCTGCGCTCTTCGCGACCGACCAACAGGAGGACCCCGTTGTCCTTGCCGCGGCGGCCTATGCCCCACTTCTCGGCCACTTGGAGGGAAGCCTCTTCGATCGGGATGCCTCCGAGCGAGGGCAAGGTCAGCACGGCGACCTGGGTCGAATCGCTCTCGTCGAAGGATTGCAGCAACCGTTCGAGCTGGCGCTCCACGTGGTCCGAGATCAGGTCGGCCTGGTCGTTGACGTAGCCGCGGTAGGCAGGGACCTCGAAGCCCTGGGCCACGGAAAAGAGCGGGAGTAAGAACAGGAGGAAACCTCCACCGATCGGATTGGACCGATGGTGGAGAGCCGTGCGGCCGAGGAGGCTGTATGACAGCATGGTGCGGCTCAGAACTTGACCGCCGGGGCCTTCTCGGCTCCGGCCTCGGCCTTGAAGGGCTCCCGTCTCGGCAACTTGAGCAGGAGCGAGTTGGTCAGACTACCCGGGAAGGTGCGGATCGAGGTGTTGAAGGCCCGCACCCCTTCGTTGTAGCGGACGCGCGCCACGTTGATGCGATTCTCGGTGCCCTCGAGTTGGTGAGAGAAGTCCCGGAAACCCTGGTCGGCCTTGAGCTCGGGATACCGTTCGACCACGACCATGAGGCGGGATAAGGCCGAGGACAGGGCGCCCTGGGCTTGTTGGAAACCCTCGAAGGCCTGGGGGTTCTCGAGCACTTCCTTGCCGAGCGTCAAGCTGCCAACCTTGGCGCGGGCCTCGGTGATCGCGGTCAAGGTCTCGCGCTCGTGCGCGGCATAGCCCTTGACCGTCTCCACCAGGCCGGGGATCAGATCGGCGCGGCGCTGGTAGGCTGCTTCGACATCGGCCCACAGGGCAATCACGGCCTCGTCCTTCTCCTGGATGGTGTTATACCCGCAGGCCTGGAGCATAACAAGAACAGACAGTATAAACAACAACTTGAAGAGTCGACGCATGGGGACCTCCAACTATCTCGTGCGGCTACCATACTGCGGCAGCGCGATTCGTCAAGGTCGGGGGAGGACTCAGGATCGTACTGCCCAGAAAAGTTGCGCGGCCTTGGCCCGGGGGTTGGCATAACATTCGTGGGGGGAGGGCCGCAGAGGTTCACGGCTGATGTCGGAGAAAGTGCCGTTCGCGAGACCGGCTTCGAAAGCGGCCGCAACCCGCCTCGCCTCCCCGGAGTGGAAGGTCAGCACGGCGACTCGGCCTCGGGCCGCGAGGCACAGCGGCAGGTTCCGCAAGAACTGCTCGAGGGCCGAGAACTCGTCGTTGACCAGGATGCGCAAGGACTGGAAGGTTCTGCGAATGGAGGTGGTCACTTCATTTTCCGCGGCTTCACTGCAAGCTCGGGGCACGGCTTCGCGCACAGCCTCGGCCAGAGCCGTGGTGGTGAGGAGTTCCTTCCGTTTTGCAGCCAGCACCGAAGCGATCTCCTTTGCATAGGGTTCGTCGGAATACTCTGATAACAACGCGGCGAGCGAGTTTTGGGAGACGGTTCTCAGGAGCACGGAGGCGGGTTGCCCGCGGGTGGGATTGAGCCGGAGGTCCAGTGGTCCTTTTCGTTTATAGGTGAACCCGCGAGCGGGGTTGTCGAGTTGCATCGAGGAGACTCCCAGGTCGGCCAGGATGAAGTCGAACCCCCCCTCGACCTGGGGCAGGAGCTTGGGAATGCCCGCGAAATTGAGGTGTTTTGCCATGAAGAGCGGTTCTGCGTACCCCAGTTTTTCTAACCGCTCCACGGTCTTGGGCAGTTCGACAGGATCGACGTCGAGACCCCACAAGCACCCGCCGGGTACGATGCGCCCGAGCAATTCCCGCGCATGACCCCCATAGCCGAGGGTTGCGTCGAGTCCGGTTTGACCGGGTCGGGGTTCGAGGACCCCGAGGACTTCCTGGACGCAAATCGCCCGGTGGGTGCTGGCCGGGGTCTGGCCGCGGCCGAGGACTTTTTCGAGCTCCTCGCCGTAGCGCTCTGGATCGAATTCTTTGTACTTCTCCTCGAACTTGCGCGGGTGCGTGCCGCGGTAGCGGACCCGACGCGCTTTCCTGGGCGCTGCATTGTCGTTGTGCTCGGGCATGGAACCTCCCCTTACCTCTTCGTCGCGGGAATGCAAAAAAAATTCCCGACGCTCGCTATTGGTTGCCGAAGCCATTCCAGGCGCCGCAATCGGGGCATTGCCAGGTGATCCTGTTGCAGGTCACTCCCCACAGGTTGTCCTCCATACAGGGCTGGCACAAGGCCAGTCCGCAGCGGCAACGCCAGGCGAAGAGTACTTCCTTGCCACATGCATGACAGGGGCCTCGGGGGCCTTTGCGTTGACGCGCGTTTGGAGTTGTGGGGTTCGGGCGCATGGGTCCAACAGATTGGCAACGTCAGGGCACTGTCGCCGTACCCCGACCTCCCTGTCAAGCGAGGTCGCAGCCACGACCCCCGCTGCATGAGGCACCGCTGTCGCGTCCATGCTTAACTGATTATTCCGAAAGAACATTATCTCTTCGGAGTTGGCATACCTTTTGATATGACCGAGGTATCGCCCTTGATCCGAAGAGCGATCGGGTACTCGTGGAGGTTGTGGTCATGACGTGGCGCACTAGGTTCCTCATCCTCTTCGCCCTCATCCCGGTCCTGGCCTGCAACAATCAGTTGGCCCAGCAAACCGATCTGGCCCTGACCATCCGACCCAAAAACCCGGGCTTCGGCAGCACCCAACCCGACCACGCCCTCGAATTGATCCAGAACGGCAGCACCTTCCGTTTCACGGCCAAGGCCGAGACCATCTATAAATTGCACCTGAGCGGAGCGGACAGCGCCCCCAAGGTCGAGGTCCTCGCCGACAAGGGCGCAGCCACCCTCGAACAACGTCACAAGCATACGGCCGAAGCCAAGTCGGGGAAGAGCGTCGTGTACCACCACTTCTTCTTCTTCGAGGCTACCGCCGCCGGTACGGCTCGTTTGAGCATTAAACCCGGCGATGCATCCGGGATGAAAGGACCGGCCAAGCTCTCGGTCTCGGTCTACGAGAGCGACGATGACGAGGCCGAGAGTATTGCCGAGATCCTCGAGGAACAGAACGAGAAGAAAGCCGCCGGAGCAGCGAAACCTGCCTCGGACTCCTCCTCGGTCGAGGAAGAAGAAAAAGAAGAAGAAGGGGACGAGGATGGAGAGGAGAGCGAGGAAGAATAGTCCGTAGGCAGGACGAACAGGTCGATCGGGAGCGCGGCTCAGTGATCCGTGGTCTGGTCGGTCTCGGGCGTCACTACTGGTATATCCTGCAAGAGTTCCGCGGGCAGCACGTAGTAAACCCAATCGACCTTCTCGACCTTTTCAGGAAAACGCATCTCGATGCACAGGTGGTCCGTGAGGTTGGTGAGCTGACGAGCCCACAACAACAGCAACTCCTCGGACTGTTCGGCGCGATCCTCATAGTCGGCAATGGGCTGCCGGTCACCCTGCTCAAAGGCTTTGGCGAGATCCACGAGCATGCCATGGCGTAGTTTCATACCCTCGATCGCATTCGCATGGATACTGATGAGCAACGGATTGGTCACGGGAAGGGCCTCGACCTCGGCCTGGAGTTCTGCCGAGGCAGGGAGGATGCGTTGCACGAGGGCTTCGGCGAAGGTCTCGTCGCCCGAGACCTCGATCATGCGGTTGAGCTCTGCCTCGCGAGTAAAAATTGCCTCGAAACGGTTGAAATAGGGGATCAGGTCATTGGTCGAGATGGTACCACCCTGCTGTCCCTGCGCTCCGCCGGTGCCTCCGTCCTGTTGACCGGTGGTCCCGTCCTGGTTCGTTGCCCCCGGGGTCTGCCCGGTCGCTGTTCCCTGTGAGGTTGGGGACGTTCCCGTCTGCGTGGTGCCCGTGGTACCGCTCGCGGTCTGGTCGACCGAAACCTGGGTGGAGGTCCCGGCGGCACCATCGTTTTCAGCGATAGTCTCGTCCTCGGCGGTATCCGCACCGCGCGCCGGTTCATTCTCGTCAGCGCTCGCGTCCTCGGACTTCACCTTCGAACTGCCGCCGCACGCGCACAGCATCAGGACACACAACAGACAACATGCTCTGATCATGGCAACCTCTTCGAATAAGATCCTGGAGGCCAATCGTCCCTCCGTCTTGTTGCATGGTACCTTGCTCTTTTTTCCTATTCTATAGAAACGAAAAATAACTCTTCATTCGAGCGGACTGGTGAGGCAGGGGATACCGTACCGAGGACGGCCGCCCGAGCTACTCCTATCACCGCCACAGGTACTCCTCAAGGCCGCAGCTACGGGCGAGGTTGTCGAAGTAGGCCATCTGCTCGTAGTGGGGGCAGCGGTTGCAGATCGGGGTGTAGAGGGGAGTTCCGTCCTCGAAGGTGAAGTCGGCGTGCGAGGGGATGTACTTTCCCGCGCGCCGGAAGGAACGGTAGTGCTCGCTTTGCCACAACTCTTTGAAGGAGCGGTCGTGGCCCAGGGCCGTGGCCTTGGGGCTGCAGCAGAAGGAGTAGCCGCCGTCCGCCCAGCTCCTTGCGAAGAACCAACCCACGTTACAGGGATGGTGCAGGAAGTGATGGTGACTCCAATCGGTCTGGTTCTCTGCGAGCCTGACAGCTTGTAAGGAGATGTTCTCGACGAGCCGGGGGCCCTCTCCCTGCTTCTTCTCCACCTTCGCGAGCTGTTCGAGCACCGCGGGGAGCTGGGGAGCGAGGAGTCCGGCTTCCCGTAGATAGGGTTCGTCGGCCATCACCTGATAGCGGACGAAGGCGACGCCGAGTTCGCGGCCGAGCTCGTAGAAGGCTTCGAGTTCCTCAGCATTGTACCTGTTGAGCACCATAACGAGCACGATCCGAGGAGTGGCCAGCTTGAGCTGTTCTCGGCTCTCGCCCAGGGCGCGGAGATTGGCCCGGACGCGTTCGAATTCCCCTTCGGCGCAGTCCCGGTGAAGCAGCCGGTAGGTCGCGGGGGTGGCCGCCGAGACGCTGACGTACAACAGGTCCGGGGGGCGCTGGAGCAACCGTTCGCGGAGGACCTGGTCCAGCAGAATCCCATTGGTGAACAAGGTCACGAATAGCTCCCGGTCTTTGGCCTCGGAGACGAGGTCGAGGATGCGGGGGTGGAGCAGGGGCTCCCCCTTGCCGGAGATGACGAGGTCCTCCACGGAGCCGAGCTCCCGCAGGTCGTCGAGGAGTTGTAGGGCTACCGGGACCTCGAGGAAGCTGTTCCTCCAGCGCCGGTCGAGCTTGGCCGCGTCGGGTCGGGCGCCGGCCAAGGGGGAATGGAACCAACAATACAGGCAGTTGGTATTGCAGGCATTGGTCACGTCCAGGTGGAAGACGCGCGGGCCGACGAAGACGGCTTCGGTGATCATGCCGAACAAGCGCAAACGATCCCCGGCAGGGACGAGGGTTGCGTGGTCGAGCCGGGAGGCTATTGCCAGAAGCTCTTGATCGGGGGGGGCGACCCGGAGCGCATGGGGGGAGAGGAGGTGCTGCACGTAGGTATGGTAAGCGCCGAGGTCTTCCGCCAGGAAGTGGTTTGGCCGGGGCTGGAAAGCCTCGGGCATGGGGAGGGCTCTGCCCTGCTCGCGGAGCCAGGATATTAGGGCCGGGATGCGGGCGAGGTTCTTCCGCCACAAGGGGATGACAACGGGAACGAACCCCGAGCGAAGGCGATGGGCGAGTTCGGGAAGCTCGCGCCCTCCCCGTTGCGATTGCAAGGCGGGTTCCTCGGAATGCAGCACGAGCGCGTCGTCGGAGGGGGAGTGCATGAACCACCGTGCCCGGTAGGTGAGTGTACCGCGCTAGGCTAGCACCACGGCAGGTGTCTGACAATGCGGGGACCGGGGAAGGTAAGCCTTCAGAAGTTCAGTTTTGGGTGAATTGCACGTAAATGATCACTCCATCGCCGGGGTGGCACCGACGGGGGTCCCCCGCCACGCGCAAGGATGAGCATGGTGGGGGTGAGAGGTGACAGGACCCCTCGACCCACCCAAAACTGAAATCCCCCCTTACACGGTGACATCCACACCACCGACATGTCATTCTTCACGGGTGTCGGGTTGGCCGACACCGGCCGAGCGTCTCGGCGACATTGTTACGGATTGTTATGCTTTTCAACTAGTTGTACTTTCCCTAGACTCTCTCTGGGCGACTCGATCTCGGCTCGGGTATTGCTCAGGGATACACCACTCAACACCATGGGGGGGACACCATGACAATGAAAAGGACGATGCTGTCCATGACGCTGTTCTCGTCCGCCATCCTGGTCGGTTGCGGCCAGGGTATCGAGGCCGAAGGCGACCTGGGTGCAGGGCAGGGCGAACGCAGCGCTTGGTTTGAGGAGATCGACGAGGTTCAGGTGTTCGAGGCGAGCTGTGACGACACCGCGCCGGATCTGACCATGCTCGAACAATTCGGTGTTGCCGACCTAGCAGAAACCTCCGCAGCGGACGAGGCGCTCGACGCGGACCTGCACGCCGCACCTGATTTCGACACCCTTGAGGACGACGACGATCTGCCGCAGCTCCCGCCGGACGCCACGATCGGCCAAGACGGGCGACTCAGCATCCCGTCCTGGGACGAGAATCCGTCGAACTACCTCCCCGACCCCGAGAGCGGAGAACTGGCCTGGAGCGAGGAGAAGTACCGCTACGAGCTCTACAAGCAGGGCAAGCAGAGCTACTTCGAGCCCCAGAACTACCGCGAGGGCAAGATCTACGACCCCACCTTCGGCTGGGACGCCACGGACTCGAACTACACCCAGAACGAGGACGGGGAGTGGGAGTGGGACGAGGACAAGTATATCGCCGACCTCTGCGCCAGCGGTCAGCGCACCACCGATTGCCCGGAAGAGGAGTAAACCGCCCCCTCTCCTCTCTCTCTCAAGACCGCTGCATCCTGCCATATCCCCAAATCCCAAGCAAATCCCAGGTCGGACTTCGAAGCATCGAATCGGTTTCGCGAACGCCGACATGGTTTTTGCCTGGATTCCCTAGAAGTTCAAGATAATAGACGTGTCGTCTGCCTGGCATCGATCCTGCTGTTTCCAGCGCCCATGAACGCAAGGGTCCCCCGATATCTCCAATTCTCGGACGGCGCGCTGCTGCACATGTACTGGCAGTGCACCAACCACAACAAGCAGTACCTCCTCGAGAACGACGACCTCAAAGACCTCTACCTGGAGCTGGTAGCGAAGTATAAGAAGCAATACAATATCAAGCTATTGGACTTCGCACTGATGGGAAATCATCAACATCTCCTTGTCCGTATCTCGACGGTCATGAAGTTCTCGCGGTTCTTGCAAAGCCTGCACACCGCCTTCGCCCGGCGGGTCAACAACCACTATGGCAACACCGGAGCCGTGGTCGAGAACCGGGTCAAGGTCTCGGTGGTGGAGGAAACCGACGAGGCAATCATTACCGTGCAGCGGTATCTCGCGCTCAACCGTTGGAACTGCGCCGAACGCACGCTACCGCGCGACTACCGTTACTGCGGCTTCCGGCACTACGCGGGGATTGAATGTGATGATCGCATCGACACCTCGGAGGCTTGGTTGGGTCTGGGCGAGACCGATGCCGAGCGTTGTGCTGCCTATCGTGAGATGGTAGAAGCTCATCGCCACGAACAGGGGAAACCCTCGCGGGAGAATGACGATCTCCCATCCTTCTGCAGAGCGGTGGTGGAGCAGTTCGTTCAAGCAGTTTCAGACTCACGGGAGCATGACGATCTCCCGTCCTTCTACAGCGGCACCCCAGACTATTGCCGGACACAGACCGAGCGGCTCCTCCAGGCTTTCCGCGAGCACAACCGGGCTCTTGCCGCTGCCCGGGCTCTGAGCCACGATAGTTCCGACACGTCGAAAAAAGACTGACCCCTCTTCCAGGTCAGCTCTTTGGTGATGTGCGAGGAAGGCCTTGGTGCGTCTACTTTCTGGGCTAGCCCTGCTTTGCTTGCCGTCAAATCGACCCGATGGTACCCTTGCCCGCATGGAGATGGTTGTGATGAGGGTTTGCGTGTGGATGCCGAGTCCGGCCCTTGCCATTGCCATTATAGTATCTTTTCCACGCCCTGCCGGTGGAACAGTTTGACCCGGCCACAGGTGGTACATTTTCAGGTGGCCATCGAGGATAATGGCTACTATGATTTTTATCGTGTCAATTTTCACTATTCAGAGGGAAAGATATGATGACAAAACAGAATCCTGATCTTCAAAAGTTTCTTGTTAGGCTTGGGGTCACGGTGGCAGCGGTTGTTTTGGTGATGTATTTGGCTAAAGTCTGGTTCGTTGACCAGCGACGTGCTGATTTGCCTTCACATGTGACGACGAGCGGGCAAGTAGAGGTGATTTCTTGGCAGGATGCTGCGGAACACTACGGGGAGTCTGCAACGGTAGAAGGTACGATTATCGCCACTCGTAATACAGGAAAAGCGTGCTTCCTTAACTTTCATCAAGATTATAAGCATAACTTTACGGCGGTTATCTTTGCATCTGACTTTCCCCTATTCCCAGCGAATCCACAAAATTACTACAAAGGAAAGAAAGTTCGTGTGTCTGGTTACATCAAAGACTACAAGGGACAACCAGAAATCATTTTAAATGATCCGAGCCAAATAGAAATTTTGAAATGATGAGATGTCGAACGCTTAAGCTCTACTGCTGTTCATTCGTGTTTCCTTAGTCGTCCCTTATAAAACCAATAAACTGGAAGCCGAGTCCGGCTTTGGTTCTTTACGAGCTTATCCGACGCTCAGGCCGGGTTCCAACTCTCCTCCCTCCTGGGGCTCTATCTTTTGCCCGACGTTTCCGAACCCAGCGACGATGCTCACCTAGTCCGGGTGATGAGCAATGATGCGATCACCCTTATTGTGTGGAAGCCGAGTCCGGCTTTGGTGTTTAGGCTAGGCTTTCCGAGAGCATAATAAAGCTCTCGCTGCCGCTCGGGCTCTGAGCCTCGATCATACCGACGCGTCGAAAAAAGACTGAGTTCTACTTCGGGCCAGCCTTTCAACGACGCGCGAGGAAGGCCTTGGTGCGTCTTCTTTCCGGGGTAGCGCTGCTTTGCTTGTCGTCACATCGACCCGATGGTACCCTTGCCAGCATGAAGAGGGTGGTGGTGAGGGCTGCGTGTGGGTACCGTGTGGAAGCCGAGTCCGGCTTTGGTGTTTCTTACGATCTCACTGCCGACCATGGTGGTTGGGCAATCGATCCCCGAGTTGTTCTTGCAACAAGGTCTTGGGCAACTCGAGGCCCTGCCGGCCCGTTTCCACCTCGGTTCCAACGGAGAAGAACGCGACCGTGACCGTTACGAACAGGACGAAGGAGACACCGAGGAGGACACCCAGGTGGGTGGAGGTCGATGCATCGCGGATGGTGCTGATCTTCTCCGGTTGAGCTCCCTTGCGTGCAGCCCTGGCGACGAAGTAGCCCTCCAATGGCTTGAACAAGACGTAAGCGGCGAAGTAGCCGTACAGCACGGTGAGCATGGTCACAGCCAAGCACGGGCCGAGTGAAGAAAGGTCTGAAAAATCTTGCAACATTTGTATCGCGCCGATCAAATAGCCGAGCACGCCGGAAAAAACCGCGTTCCGGGCAGCTCCGGCGGCTACCTCGGCTAACTTGAGATCCTGCTCGGGTGTGGTCGCGGCGGTCGAGAACAGGGTGAGTGGATTGGTGTCCGGATAGGTCGCCAGGGTCAGGCCCGCGGTCACGACCAGGACAATGAGGAAGGAAGGCATATCGATGAAGAGCTCTCCGCCTGGGGCGCTGAATATTGCCAAACAGGTGATTGACACCACCAGGCAGAGGCCGAGCACGAACTGGATTCTCGGACGCATGGTATAGTTCCTTGCGTTGGATTGTCGTAATGGAAACCCAGGCTAGTCGCAGTGACCTGCGCTGTCAACACAGGTGTGCTCGACCATTTTTCAGAAGACTGGCCTTTTGGGCGGGATCGTGCTATGAGCCGGACTTGGAAGCGGTCCGCTCGTGGAGGGGGGGAGATGTTCAAGCTCTCGTGCGCGTTCCTAGCCCTGGTGGCCCTGATGAGCCTCGGCGGTTGCCAGGTCGCCGAGGATCCCTACGATCAACTCCTCTTGAAGAGCAGCGAGGAGCAGCCCCAACCTCCCGACCTCCTCTTGAACCTCACCACCGAAGAGGTCCACCTCAATCTGCTCGGACTTCCTATCTACAATAAAATCAGTCTAGTGGTGGAACTCGAGGCCGGGGAACCTCTCGGCCGCTCCGAGTGGGTGCTCAGTCAGGGCGGCGAGGTCGTCGCGCAAGGGCTGTTCGACCTGCCCCGGGGGACGCAACGGCTGATCCTCTACCAGTTCCGGAGCCCGGGCTTCAAGCGCATGCACCTCCTCGTGACCACGCCGTACGGTGAGACCGAGACCACGGCCGACCTCTTCCTCGGCAAGCACCTCATGACGTCCCAGCGCCTCGACGGCGAGGGCGCGGCGAGCTTCGCGGCCCGGGAAGACCTGCCCCTCATCGAACTCGACAAGACGATGAGGGTGGCCGCTGACCTCGTGTTGACCCCGGCCCGCTATGTCGTCTCCGATCCTCGACTCGCCGCGGCCTTCGAAATCACAGCGCCCGGGGTGAGCCTCGACTGCAAGGGCTCGATCATTTACGGCCCGGGGAACGGCATCGGTATCCTCAATAAAGGCCACGATGCGGTCCTGGTGCGCAATTGCACGGTCGAGAACTTCCGCTACGCCCTATCCTTCTCGGACAGCAGCGGACATTTCATCGGCAACAACGATTTTTCGGGCAACTACCTGCGCCCGTCGACGGGTGATGTGTATGACTTCCTCGAGGTCAAGAAGTGCCCCCCCCCGCAGGAAGACGGCGGTGGCGGGATAGAATTCACCCACGTCCGGGCTTCCTCGGTGCTCGGCAACACGGCCAAGCGCCAGCAGAACGGCCTCCTGTTGCAGTACTCGGATGGCAATCTGGTCGAGGGCAACGATTTCTCCGACAACCACGGTTGGGGTATGTTCCTGTGCCACGCCAGCGAGAACGAGCTTACCCGCAACGTCGCCGACAACATGTACAACCGCTCATCGGCCTATTGCCACGAGGTCCAGCAAGACGGTTGCGACGCGGCGGCGATCACCATCATGAAGGGGTCCAACCACAACCGCATCACGCACAACAGCATCCGCAACTCGGGCGACGGCATCTTCCTGGCCGGCCTGCCCGAGCACGGTCCGGGGGGGGCCGATCATAACTACTTCTACGGCAACGATGCCAGCTTCACCAAACACCTGGGTTTTGAGGCGACCTTCTCCGAGGGGAATGTCTTCGAGCACAACAAGGTCGTGGGGGCGGGCCGGGCCGGGTTCTGGCTCGGTTATTCCAAGGACAGCGCGATCCTCGACAACTACATCGCCCAGAACGGCTGGGAGGGGGTCAACATCGACCACGGCGAGGGGATCACCATCGAGGGGAATCAGATCCTCGACAACCAGCGCGAGGCGATCAAGATCTGGCGCTCGGATTTCCTGAACGACCAGTACCCGCCGCCGACCGGCTACACGATAACCTCCAACGTCATCGTCGCCAAGCGCGGTCTGAGCTTCCAGGACACCGTGGACTCCAAGGTCAGCGGTAACTGCATCGAGCTGCGGTACGGCCAACCGATCACGCAGCAGGGGACGTGCGAGCTCCTGCTCGAGGCCAATGCGAGTGGCCCGTGTGCGCGCCTCGCCGAGGACGACTTCGTTCTGGACCTGCCTTGAGTCCGTCTCACCATACTCTCCCCTCCACAAAAGTTTGTGAGGTCTACCGATGCGCGCACCTCTGCTGCTGCTCCTGCTCTCCCTCCCGACCGAGGCGGTCACCCCGGTGGTCTTGCCGAAGACCTATGCCTTGATCCGGGTCTCCGACGGCGATACCTTCGAGGCCACGGACGGCACCATCCATTTCAAGGTGCGTTTGGCGGGCATCGATGCCCCCGAGAAGGCGCAACCCTTCTCCAAAGTCGCCCAGCAGCGGCTTCACGACAGCCTCCAGGGTAAACCGATCGAGCTGCGCTATTACCAACTCGATCCCTACAACCGGATCATCGCCCAGGTCCTGGTCGGAGGCCGGGATGTGGGATTGGACTTGGTTGCCGCCGGGCTGGCCGAATACTATCGCCCCGGTTCCGATTGCCTCGACTTCGGAGATCCCAAGGCGCGAGATCCCAAGGCGCGCTGGAGGAACTACGACATCCTGCCCTACGTCGAGGCCGAAGACAAGGCCCGCGCGGGTAAGTTGGGAGCCTTCGTTGATCTGAAGAAGTACGAGAGTCCCTGTACGTTTCGCAAGAACAAGAAGCTGCGCGGCTCGAAGCCCTGACGACGCCTAGGCCGGGTTCCCGGCTCGGGCCGTTCGAGGGGGGCGCTGACTCTTGGAAAGGCCCAACCACAAGCAGGAAAGCAAGACCAGAACCGCGCCGAGAGCGGACCACAGGTCTGGGACCTGCCCCCAGACGAGGAGATCCCAACCCGCGGAAAAGATGACCGAGAGGAAGGTGAGCAAGGAGACCCGCGAGAGCAGACCGTGCTGATAGCCTTCCGTGGTAAGGAGTTGGCCAACCACAGAGAAGCCGCTCATGCCCAGCAGCAGACCCAGCGTGGCGAGGTCGGGCAGGACGAACTCGTGGGCGCCGAGCAGTCCGGCCAAGATCATCGAGAAGAAGTACTGGTAGAAGACCACGCTCTCCTTCGACTCGTCGGAGAGGATCTTGACCAGGGTGAAGGCCACAGCCGAACAGACGGCCGAGCACAGCGCCGCGGCTCCGCCGAGGTTGGCCAAGCCGAAGCCCGGTCGGATCACGGTCAGGGCTCCCAAGAAGGCCAAGCCGGCGATCAGGTAGATCGAGCGGGGCACCGCCTCGCCGAGGAGGTGGTGCGCGAGGAGGACCATCAGGATCGGGGCGATGCGGTTGGTCGCGACCACGTCGGCCAAGGAGATCCGCGATAGGGCGAAGACGTAGCAGGCCACGGCGACGAAACCGAAGAGGCCTCGCATCGCGAGTAGGCGGCGGCGTTTGCCGAACAGACCGACCTTGCGGTGCCGGGCCAAGGGCACCAAGCAGAGCACCCCGAGGACTCCGCGGCCGAAGACCACCTCGAGGAAGGGCAGGTGGTTGGTGGCCAGCTTGGCGAAGACGCCCATCAGGCTGAGGAAGAACACCCCGGCCACCATCAGCAGCAGGGTCCTGGCATTCATGGGTACCTCCGCGTCGGTTCAGCGACGCTTGAACAGACGCTCCAGCTCGGGCAGGGGCAGACTCTGGTGGATGGGTCGGCCGTGCGGGCAGTGGTGGGCGTTGGAGATGGTGTCGAGGTCCCGGAAGAGGCGGCGCACGTCCTCCTCGGCGAGCGGCTGGTCGGCGCGGACCGACTGGTGGCAGGCCATGGTCGCGAGCAGGTTGTCCAGGGCTCGGCCGAGGCTCAGTTCGTCGCCGAGGGAGGTGAGTTCGGCGAAGGCGTCCTCGACGAGACCCGCGACGTCCCCGCGGGCGAGGATCTCCGGCACCGAGCGCACCACGACCGAGGTCGAGGAGAACGGCTCGAGGACGAAGCCGAGGCGGCCAAGAGCCGTGGCCAAGCGGTCATAGTCGGCCCCCAGTTCCCGGCCGAGTTCGACGCGTTCGGGGAAGAGGAGGTCCTGCGAGGCCCCTCTTCCATTGCGGTAGGCGGCGGCGAGCCATTCGAAATTCAGACGTTCGTAGGCCGCGTGTTGATCCACCAGGACCAGCTCTTCGTTGCGCTCGCAGACCAGGTAGGTACGGCGGAATTGCCCAAGGTAGACGAGGTCGCGATAATACCTGCCGGTCTCGGCGTAGTCGCCGCTCTCCTCGCCGAGCTCAGGTTGCATCGGGAGAGACGGCGGGGAGGGAACGTCGAACAGTGAGGCCTGCACCAGCAGCGGTTCCCTCGGGGTAGCCGGGAGCCAGGTACCTGCACCGCGTCGAGGGGAGGTGGGCTCGAAGCACGGCAGGGGAGGTAGGCCTGCCGAGCTCGGGAGCTCGATCGAGGCGGTCGCCGGTTTCCCGAGCCCGGAGAGGGCTGCCCGGACCGTGTGCAGGACCAGGGAGAAGACCTGCTCGGGGTGCAGGAAGCGCACCTCGCTCTTCTGCGGGTGCACGTTGACGTCGACCCGGTCCGGCGGGAGATTGAGGAAGAGCACGCAGAAGGGGTGCCGCCCGACCAGCAGCAGCGTGCGATAGGCCTCCTGGACGGCGTAACCGAGCCGCCGATCCGAGATCAGGCGGCCGTTGACATAGAACATCACCTGCCGGGCCATGGAGCGGGAATAGTCGGGACCGGAAAGAAAACCGTAGAGCGAGGCCTCTTCGCGTTGCTCGGAGACCTCGAGCAGGTGCTCGGGCAGGAGTTGGGGAAACGCCTTGCAGATGCGCGCGACGAAGGAAGAGGTCGCGGGCAAGTGCAGGACCTGCTTGCCGTCTTTGATCAGGCGGAAGGAGGTCTCGGCCGCGGGCAGGGCGAGACGCACGAGGGTCTCGTGCAGCTTGGCGTACTCGGCGCCGGGAGTCTTGAGGAATTTGCGACGGGCCGGGACGTTGTGGAAGAGGTCTTCGACCAGGAGGTCCGTGCCGCCGGCTAGGCCGACCTGTTCCTCGGCCACGATGTCGTCACCGACCATCCGCAATCTCGTGCCGACCTCGTCGTCCGGCCGCTTGGTGCAGAGGGTCAGCTTGGAGACCGAGGCGATGGAGGCCAAGGCCTCCCCCCGGAACCCGAACGAGCGCAGGGCCTGCAGGTCGTCGATGCCGCGCAGCTTGCTGGTGGTGTGCCGCCGTACCGCGAGCCGGGCGTCCTCGGCGCTCATGCCCATGCCGTTGTCCACCAGGCGCAGCGAGCGCAAACCACCGTCCTGGACCGAAACGGTCAGGTCGGTGCCTCCTGCGTCGAGCGCGTTCTCGACGAGCTCCTTGAGCACGGAGGCAGGCCGTTCGATGATCTCTCCGGCCGCGATCTGGTTGATCACCTCGGGGGCGAGAGCCTGGATCCGATTCATCGTTCCTCCCTCGCGGCAATGGCTTGTGCGGTGAGGAAAACCTTGTCCCCCTCCCTGGTGACCAGCCCCCTGCGTTCCAAGCCTGCCACGGCAGAGGCCAGGTTGTGCCGGGCTTCGGGAGAACGCAGACCGAGGACGCTGGCGAGCAAGAAGAAGGTCAACCCGTTGACTTCCTTCCCTTCTTCGTTGCGATACGGGAGCGCGGCCAGCACCTTGGTTTGAAAGACTGTCAGGGGAGACGACGGGTCCTGGTTTGGTGTACCCGTTCGCCCGCTCATCGGCCGGCCGTCCCGACCTTTCCCAGCATGGCCAGCAAGGCTGGTTCGAAGGGAGCGCGGGCAACCCCGCGTTCGGTGATGATACCTGCGATCAGCTCCGAAGGGGTGACGTCGAAGGCGGGGTTGAAGACCTCTACCTCGGCCGGAGCGGTGCGTTCCCCGCGGAAGCCGCGGACTTCGTCCGGGTGGCGGTACTCGATCGGGATATCGGCGCCCGTCGAGGTCGCGGGGTCGACGGTGGACAGGGGGGCAGCGACGTAGAAGGGAAGGTGGTGATACTTGGCCAGGACCGCCAAACCGTAGGTGCCGATTTTATTGGCCGCATCTCCGTTGATGGCGACGCGATCCGCCCCGACCACGATCAGCCGTACCAACCCTCTGGCCATCACGGTGGCGGCCATGCCGTCGGTGATGAGGGTCACCGGGATGCCCTCGCGGTGGAGTTCCCAGGAGGTCAGGCGGGCTCCCTGGAGGAAGGGCCGGGTCTCGGGCGCGAAGACCCGGAGGCGTTTGCCGGCTTCTACGGCCGCGCGGATCACCCCCAGGGCAGTGCCGTATTCGGACACGGCCAGGCTGCCGGCGTTGCAGATGGTCATCACCCCGTCGCCGTCGTCGATCAAGGCTCCGCCGTGCCTACCAAGCGCCCGGTTGATCGCCACGTCCTCGTTATAGACGGCTTGCGCTTCGTCGACCAGGGCTCGGGTGAGCGCTTCCACGGAGTCGCCGCGCTCGGCAACCGCTGCCATGCGCCGCAGAGCCCAGGCGAGGTTCACGGCGGTCGGTCTCGTGGCCAAGAGACCCCGACCGGCCTCGTCGAGTTCGGCGCGCAAGGCGGGCAGGGTGGTCGCGCGGGAGCTGACCGCTGCCAGGGCAATGCCCATGGCCGCGGCAATACCGATGGCGGGAGCGCCCCGGATGACCATGGTCTCGATGGAATGGGCCACCTCTTGCCAGGTGTCGTGGCGGAGGTAGAGTTCCTCGGTCGGCAAACGGCGCTGGTCGATCATGCTGACGTGATCCCCGGCCCAACGGATGGTGTAGTAACTGCTCATGCTTCGTGCTCCAGAAAGTGTTCCAGTTCGTGCTTGATCTGGCGGGGA
>MGSU01000006.1:0-13543 GCA_001799195.1 Deltaproteobacteria bacterium RIFOXYA12_FULL_61_11
TCATCTACGACAACAGGTACGGGTCCCGGCTCAGCTTGGGGTTCGGGCTCCGGGTTCCCAGACACCTGTTCGGGCCCGGCAGGGTTTGCCGGAAGGGTACTCGGTGCCAGGAAGGGATCCGCCTCCACACGCAGCGAACCCGCACCGTCCGGTCCGTCTCCAAAAGCACCGTTCCCGGTGTCAGGAACACTCTGGGGAGTTTGCACCTCGGTGACCTCAGAGCCACCTCCCTTCGGAGCGGTCGAGGACGACTCTACCGTCGACTCGGTTTGTTCGAACGTAGAGCCGACATGCTCGAGGAGCGGCGTGTTCGAGGTCTGGAGAGCCGGCGTGCCCGAACCCACGGGAGCATTGTCCCGTGGTCCTCCGGGGCTACCTACAGTACTTGGGGAGTCCATTCCGCAGCCTCCTCCGAACCAGGTGAGGAGCAACCCAAAAGCAACAACCGCGGTCAGGTTCATAGAAGCACCCCCTCGAACTCCACCACCTCACGAAGGCTTCCATCAAAGTGCCACACGGCCCCGTGCGATGCAAGACACCCACGTACCCTCACCTGGGTCCACTCGATCCTGAGGTCCTCCGACAACACTGGCTCTCCCACCTTCGACCTTCGGTCCTCGATCTTCCCCGATTGACAAGCCGCGATCGAGGTCGTTCTATAGGTACTTCCTTCACGATCCAGGAGCACACTCAATGGACGATTTCATGCTCGACGAGCAGGGCCGCACGGTTCGTGACGAGATGCGCTGCTTCGTGCGCGAGGAGATACCCGCCGATTACCTCCGCAGTATGGACCGCGATGAGGTTCGCTTCCCGACCGAGATCTATCGCCGTTTCGGTCACGCCAACCTCCTCGGTCTGCGCTTTCCTCGCGCCCTCGGCGGACGAGGCCTTTCCTGGTTCCACGAATGCGCCGCCATGGAAGAGGTAGGTTGGGTAGGCACGGCTCTGGGCTGTGCCTTCGTAATGCCCTCGATCGTCGGAGAAGCCCTCTTTCGTTTCGGCACTCCCGAGCAACAACGCCGCTTCCTGACCCCGATGCTCGCCGGCGAGTTGGTCTCGGCCGAAGCCTTGACCGAACCGCGAGGTGGATCCGACTTCTTCGGAGCTGCCACGGTAGCAGAGGACCGGGGAGATCACTTTGTCCTGCGCGGGATGAAGCGCTTCATCGTCGGAGCCGAGGGCGCCGATTTCTTCCTCGTCTACGCCAAGACCAACAGCGATCCGAAAGCCGCTCCGACCGAACGGTTGAGTACCTTCCTGGTCGAACGTGGTCCGGGGGTCGAGGTCGACTATCTCTATCGCTTATTGGGAACCCGGGGGGGTGGGACCGGACGCGTGATCTTCCGCGAGGTCAAGGTCCCCCGCGAACACCTGCTCGGCCCACTCCACGGAGGAGCGCAGGTGTTCAACCGAATGATGGTGGCCGAACGACTCTGCAGTGCCGCACCAATGCCCGGCGGTATGGCCGCCGCACTCCAGGTCGCGCTGCGCTATACCGACCGACGCAAAGCCTTCGGCCGACCTGTCCGCGCGTTCCAGGGCGTCAGTTTCCAGCTCGCCGAGGCCAATACTCTCCTCGACGCCAGCCGCGCGCTGATCGCCCAGACCGCCCGGGCCGCCGACCTCGAACCTCCGCACCTGCGCCGCTTGGTCTCCGAATGCAAGAAATTCGTGACCGAAGCCGCCTGGCGAGTCGTTGATCTCGCCATGCAGACCTGCGGCGGCATTGCCTATACCGAGGTGTATCCTCTCGAACGCTTTTTACGCGATACCCGTATCGCTCAGATCTGGACCGGCACCAGTGAGATCATGTCCGCGTTGATCCAGCACGAGCTATACGAAGAGTTGCACGCTGGGCCGCGAGGTGACTTCAGATCCGTGGAGGACGATGCCATGACCGCCGACCTCTCGGAACGCATCCATGATGATGAGGAAATGTGGAACGTCTACCACGAGGGAGCAACGCGATCGTGAACGCCCGGCTTGACCCCGCTATACCTGGGGTCGTCACCACGGACCTCGCCATACGCTTTCTCGACCTCGTAGGAGAGATCCTGATAGGCCTGGATCTCGAGGGGCGTATCACCATGGTCAACCAACGGGCTTGCGACCTCCTCGGAGCACCTCGAGAACAACTCTTGGGCCTGGACTGGTTCACCACCTTCCTCTCTGCCGATCAGACCCCCGAAGTGCGTGCCGTCTTCGAAGCCATCCTCCGAGGGGATTTTCCCCCCGACGAGATCCACACCTACGAGAACTCCATCATCCGCAGCGACGGCTTAAAACTCAGGGTTGCCTGGCGCAACACCTACCTACGAGATATCGACGGTACTATCATCGGCACCCTCAGCAGCGGCCAGGACGTCACCACGACCAGGTTGAGCGAGGCTGAATGGAAGCTCAGCGAACGTCGTTTCCGCGTGCTCGTCGATACCTCCCCGGATCCCATTTTTCTCTTCTCGCCTCAGGGTCACCTCGAATGGGCCAATCATGCCGCCGAAGAACTATGGGGCATCCCCCTGGACGAACTGCAGGGTTGTCAGGCCCGTAGCTTGGCTTCTCTCGTGGACTCCAGTGAGCCAGCGGTTCTTCGCGAGCTCCTCGAAACCGGTTCTTGGAGAGGCGAACTCGAGACCTTCGACGCAGCCGGGCAACCCCGACGCTTGCTCGTGGTGGCCAGGCAATTCTGCAGCCATGACGAAGCGATCCTCTCATACCTGGCCTTTGCGCATGACCTGACGGCCGTACGCACGGCAACCCTAAGCCTCGAACAGACCCTGGAGCTACAACATGGACTGTCCAATCTGACCAGTCTGATGATTCTCGGCCTCGAGCTGAGGTTCGGTGAATATGCCCGCTGGTCCGGACGGATCCTGCGAGCCGAGCAAGCCTGCTACCTGGAAATGGGGGAGGGCCCGCTCGCAAGCCCGCGTTTACACCACGGGGACATCAGTGCTTCCCAAGCAGACGACTTGGCAGTAAGGATCCTCGCTCTCTTCGAGAAATCCTCGACAACTTCAATCCACGGTCAACCCATACTGGGTGGAGAGGGGGAACTCGGCTTGCCCGTCAATCTCGACGGACGCTGCCTTGGACTCCTGGGCCTCCGTTTTTCCTCCCGCGAAGCAGCCTACAAGGCAGGGGGTATGGAGGTCGCTACGACTATCACCGAATTAATGTCCGTCGCCCTCGCCAGGAAGAGGACAGAGGAAGAACTGACCTATCGTTTCCGCATCGAGCAGGCCATTTCCGAAATCTCCAAGCTCCTCATGACCGGTTCAACCTTTTCCAGCTCGAACCTGCCGTGGCAAGAGGTCGTCCGCATCCTTGGAGAGGCCTTACAGGTGGGTGAATTCTTCCTCTGGGAGTTCGAGCCCGGCAGCACGAAGCTGCGAGCCTGCGTCAAACACCAGTTGCGCGAAGTACCGATCAAAGATACCCGACCGGAGACGAAGTTCAACTTCGAGCGGTGTACCTGGTGCTATGAGCGTCTGCGCAGCGGTAAAGACGTGGTATTGATCGGCTCGCTGAGTTTACCTGCTGAAGCCGTTGCCGAGCGCGAACTACTCCCGGTCGGCGGCTCGGGATCGTATCTCTTCCTTCCCATCAACCACCCCCCGGGTACGCTCTGGGGGGTTCTCGGCGGTTTCGAATCCCACTATTCAAGAAGCTGGAATCAATATGAAATCAATGCGTTGCACATCATTTGCGAGCAACTCAGCTCAACTCTCGTCCATACCACGAGCGAAGCCCGGCTCCGAGAATTGGAACATCTCTTACGCGCCGAGAAAAAAGTTCTCGAGGAGAAGAACATCACTCTCAAAGAAGTCCTGCGCAATATCGAAAGCGAAAAACAAGAAGACCTGGCGCGGGTTTCCAGGACAATATCTTTGAGCATCCTCCCTCTACTCGAGAGACTCGGCACCATCGGCACCACCATGGAACGTCGCTACCTCGAAATCGTCAAGAACGCGCTCTCGGAACTGACCGTGGCCCCCTCGGATGCACAAGCCAACCTCTATCTCTCGCTCAGCCCCAAAGAGGCAGAGGTCTGCAACCTCATCGCCAATGGCATGGATGTCAAGGAGTGCGCCCATTTACTGCACCTCTCGCCGGCAACGGTGGCTACACATCGACGCAAGATCCGGCATAAACTCGGTCTGGTCAATTCGAAGACCTCGCTGACCACCTTCTTGCGCCGTCACCTCGGAGAGGAGCAGAAATAACATATCGGGTACTAATAGATACCCGATTTATAGTCGATAAATACCTCTTGCGCCCTGCAGTGCGATGGGGTATCTCTATAAGCACAGGGGAACTTTGCATCACATCTTCTTCATTAAACATCTCGTTTAAGACTTCGGTAAAGTCCTGAAGAGGCTCAAAGTTCCCCTCTTTATCTCTTTCTCTCCGGCTCACCCCGATCGGTGGTCCGGTTTCGGTCGAAGAACCATGGTGCCAGCATCTCGGAGAACGTCCTCAACCCAGAGAAGTCATGGATGAGACTCGCACAACCGACAATCCCACGATCCTCATCGTCGAGGACGACCTATTGCTCGCCCTCGACCTCGAGGACATGCTCAGGGCCCACGGTTTTCACGTCGTACGCGATGTCGTCTCGGGAGAGGAAGGAATTGCAGCCGCCTCGAACCTTGCTCCGCATTTGATTCTGATGGACATCCGTTTACGCGGAGGCATCAACGGTCTCGCCGCTGCCCGTTTCATCAGACAAACCTCCCGAGTCCCGATCATTTTCCTCACCGCCTATGCCGACGAAGCCAGCAAACAAGCCGCTGAAGCGCTCGAGGCAGAAGGCTTCCTCATCAAGCCAATCCGCGAGGAAATCCTGCTCAGCACCATCCGCTCCGCTTTGAACTCTGCGCAGACGAATTGATCCGACCGTTGCCACCCTAGCCTAGCTAGCAAAAAATGTAGATTGGTAACTCCATATCACCGATGGGGAAGAACTTCTCGGAAGGAGAGGGGGATAGGCTCGAACGGGGGAGAGGGAACAATCACTCGGTAGTCGTACCTTGGTCGGCTGGTTGGGCTTCACTCGGGGCCGTCTCTTGGGCCGCGGCACCTTCCGGTTGGGCCTCGGGCTGCTGTGCTGCAGCCGGATCTGCCGACGGATCTACCGGGGCCTGATCGACCGGGGGTTGCTCAGCCACCACCGGAACCGGTTCCGGCTCCATCACCTTGGGTTCCACGACCGCGGCAGGAGCCTCTTCGGTCGCTTGAGGTGCTTGTTCTTTGCGTGGACATCCGAGAATGACGGTCAGCGCGGCGAGCAGGATGAAAAACCTGGTCATAAAGACCTCCTTGATGATCGACCCGGGTGGATCTACGCCTTCGCTTCGAGAGAAGTCAAGTTGTAGGCTCTCGGAGTTCAATAACATTTTGTTTTCGATAGCAGGTAAGTGGTTATTACCGTGCGGAAGCCCCCTTCAGGCTCCCTGCTCGAACAAGGCTGTGCTGAGATAACGTTCGCCGGTATCGGGGAGCAAGGTCACGATACGCTTGCCGGAGAACGATGGTCGGGCGGCGAGTTGCAGGGCAGCCCAGAAGGCGGCCCCGGAAGAAATGCCGCAGAGAATACCTTCGCGCCTGGCCAGCGCCCTAGCTGTCTCGAGGGCTTCCTCGTCCCGCACGGGTTGGATTTCATCGTACACAGAGCAATCGAGCACTTCGGGCACGAAACCGGCTCCGATGCCCTGGATCTTGTGGCTGCCAGCCTGACCACCGCTGAGTACTGGGGAACCAGCCGGCTCTACGGCAACTATCCATAACGAAGGGTTACGCCGCCGTAATTCCTGGCCCACGCCGGTGAGCGTCCCACCAGTCCCCACACCCGCGACAAATCCATCAACGCGACCGCCGCAGTCCTCCCAAATCTCCACTGCGGTCGTGCGCCGATGAATCTCCGGATTGGCCGCATTGGAGAACTGCATCGGCATAAAGGCCTTGGGGAACTGCAGGAGCAGTTCCTCGGCCCGCTCGATCGCCCCCCGCATCCCGCGATCTCCTGGGGTCAGCTCCAATTCTGCTCCGAGGTGCAACAGGAGGGCTCTCCGCTCCAGGCTCATGGTCTCGGGCATGGTCAGGATCAAACGGTACCCCTTGGCCGCGGCGACAAAGGCGAGCGCGAGCCCGGTATTCCCGCTGGTCGGTTCAACGAGGACCGTGTCGGCATCTAACAGACCCGCACCTTCAGCCACCTCGATCATCGCAGCGCCAATACGGTCTTTGACCGAGGACATGGGGTTGAAGCTCTCGAGCTTGACCAAGAGCTCGGCCCCTCCATCTGGGGCGAGCGCATTGATCCTGACAAGTGGAGTTCTGCCGATGGTATCGACAATGGACCGGTAGATTTTTTCCACGCAAGGCTCCTAGGTCAACGGAGGCCTTCGGCAGCACCACTTTTCGGCTCTGTCGAACGCGGTCCGGACCGCCGGGGACGAACGGTGAGGTCCATGGTGCCGAGGGTGACGGACATCTCGGGTTCGACCGACGTGGTCAGCCAGACATTGCCGCCGATGACCGCACCCTCGCCAATCACGGTATTCCCCCCGAGGATGGTAGCACCGGCGTAGATGGTGACGTTGTTGCCGATGGTCGGGTGCCGCTTTTCCCCGCGAATGGCCCTCCCCGTCGGGTCCTTGCGAATACTCAGGGCGCCGAGCGTGACCCCTTGATAGATCTTCGCGTTGTCGCCAATGGTCGTGGTCTCCCCGATGACAACCCCGGTGCCGTGATCGATGAAGAAGGCCCGCCCGATGGACGCACCGGGGTGGATGTCGATCCCGGTGAGGCAGTGCGCGTGCTCGTTGATGATCCTCGGGATCATGGGGACCTTGAGTTCGTATAGGATATGGGCAATGCGATGGGCGGTGATGGCGAGGACGAAGGGGTAGCTCATTACCACCTCTTCGGTGCTGGCCGCTGCGGGATCCCCTTCGAATGCGGCTCGAACATCTTCCGCCAGGAAGACGCGCAGCTCGGGCAGTTTACCGAGGAGTATTGCGGTGATCTCAACAGCCTTCTCCCGGCACGTCGCCTCGCTGCACTCTCCGGTTTGTCGTTCGCACGTGCAGCACAAAGCCTTGAACACCTCATCGGACAGCATCCCCTCGATGGCGTCGAGGAGACCACCAACGTGGAAGTTCTCGTTCTGGCGCGTCACCCCCTGGGTCCCGACGAAACCCGGGAAGAGGAGCTGTCTCAGAGCATCAAAAATCCGGACGATGCGATCCCTGCTCGGCAGGCTCTTCCCGTCGATGTGGTTGAGCACCCCATCCTGGCAGTACGTGGCGACGACTGCTTGTACTGTTTTTTGGAAAACCTCTCGGTTTTGGTACTGCATGGCTCTTCGACCTCACCCACGGGTTCCGGACAGAAACGGGTGTGAACGATAGCAATTCCCATCCACTTGTCAACGTAGCCCGCGCGCCCGGGTAACCCTGTTTTCCACGAGGGGCTGAGGTACCAGACCTGGGACGCGCGCGATGCGAGGGTAGAGGAGTTTTCGTGCGCTGGATCAGGACAACGCTCTTAGACCGAAGCGGAGCTCGGTCTGCTCGGGAACCTCGAAGGTCGTTTGCTCGAGGGATTCCCAGACCTGCTCGCACATCGAGGCAAAATCCTCGGGGTTGTTGACGAAATCGAGCCCGTCGGTGTCGATGGTCAACACTTTGCCGGGATAGGTCGCGACCCAGTCCTCGTAATGATTGGCAAGCTGCTGCAAATATTCCCGTTTGATGGAACGTTCGAACTCTCGGCCGCGCTGCGCGATGCGGTGGCACAGCGTCGGCACTGAAGCCCGCAGGTAGACCAAGAGGTCCGGGACTTCCAGGTTCTGCGCCATGTTCTCGAATAGCTCGAGGTAGCAGCGATAGTCGTTCTCGCTCATGTTTCCTTGCAAATACAAGTTCTTGGCGAAAACATAGGGATCTTCGTAGATGCTCCTGTCCTGAATGGTGGCCTCTCCGCTACGCTGGATGCCGTAATGGTGAGCGAAGCGCTTGGAAAGGAAGAAGACCTGCAGATGGAAGGCCCAGCGCTTCATATCCTTGTAGAAGCCCGCCAAGTAAGGATTTTGCTCGACGACCTCGTAGAAGCGCTTGAACGAATAGCGCTCAGCAAACATTGTCGTGAAGGTCGACTTCCCCACCCCGATGTTCCCTGCCATCACGATGAATGCGGGCTCCGTCCTCATGTGTAGCCTCCTCGAGCTTGCTGAAGATACATGTTTTGATCGCTTCGTAATCCGCGGGGTTGTTCACGAAATCGTACCGCTCGGCATCGAGGACCAACACGTTCCTCGGAGACTCGTCCCCCTGGGCGTACGCGGTAAAATACTCGTCGTAGTGGTCGATCAACTTCTGGATGTAGGCTTTACTGATGTCCCGTTCGAACTCACGGTCGCGCAGGGCGATACGGTTCATGATCGTGCCGACCCCCGACTTCAGATACACCACGAGCTCGGGTTTCCGAACCTGCACCTGGAACGTTTTGAAACAATTGAGATACAATTGATAATCCTCGGCGTCGAGGTTGGCTTGGGCGAAGATCCGGTCCTTGTCGAAGAGATAGTCGGAGATGCTGAGGAACGAATTGCGCCGTTCCCAGACTTTTTGCAGTTCGCGCTGCTGACGGAACCTGGAGAGAAGGAAGAAGATCTGGGTCTCGAACCCATTGGCCGTGGGATTCTTGTAGAATCCACCGGTGAGGAACGGATTGTTCTCGAAGGTTTCGAGTATCGGTTTGATATTGGTGTCCCGGGCAAGATAGCGACACAAGGTGGTCTTACCTACCCCGATGACCCCCTCGATGACGAGATAACACCCCATGGTATACCTCTTTTCAGAAGAGCCCTTGTACTGACCGGAATGATATACGTTATAGTGAGATGCCCTACATCTGTCAACAATATTTCGCCCTACATGACGATAAATATCATTACTCGTTGACCTCAGGATACTTTCCCCATAATAATAATTATCAATACAATTTCAATGTATTATATAACTCCATGATCATTTTAGAGCCGCTGTCGATCATGCCGCCATGTGTCACCCACACAAGCTCCACTTCGCGAGAGGATCGGCGAAAGTGATGGATTTCCGCCGCTATCTGGTCTATGGATCGAGATCCGGAGCGCTATCAGCTCCGCTCGACAAGAACAGTTCCTCAGGTTCGACGCGGCGATCATGGCCATTTACAAGCACGCCGACCTCACCGACCTCAAGAAACGACTCACCCCTTTGGGGATTTTCATTGTCTTCTGCCTGGTAGTCCTCGTGGCCCGCCTGTTCTACCTGCAAATCGTCATGGGTAACGATTACCGGACCTGGTCCGATAGAAATCGCATTTCTAAACAATGGGTACCAGCCTTGCGCGGCAATATACTCGACCGTGAAGGGCGCCTCTTGGTCAGCAACAAACCCTCCTTCGACTTGCTGGTAACCCGAGCCTACCTCAAAACCGAGATCCTGGACGCGGTCCGCTTCATCAATACCTTCCTCGATCTGGACCTCGAGGACCCAGAGGTCCTGGCGCGGAAAATTCAACGCAACAACCGTTTCAAACCATTGACTATTCGCAGGGATCTCAGCAGAGAACAGCTCGCTTTGGTGGAGTCCCACAGACTCGACGACCGCCTCGACGGCTTTGACATCGAGGTCTCCCACATCCGCGAGTACCGACTCGGCGAGGCAGGAGCCCATCTCTGGGGTTATCTCGGGGAGATATCGGAACTCCAACTCGAACGCATGGATGTCGAAACAACCGTCGATGGACGCAAGTACCGGTTGGGCAGCACCTTGGGTAAATTCGGCCTCGAGGCCATGTTGGAGAGCTATCTCAAGGGCGTAGACGGAACACTCCCGGTCGAGGTCGATGCGCGTGGCAGAGTCCACGAAGAAATCCGCTTCGCTTCGATCCTGCCTTTCAACATGACCGAAGAACCCCAGCACGGCCTCGACGTCTTCACCACCATCGATCTCGACCTCGAACTGACGGGTTATCAAACCTTCACCCCAGAAGAAACCGGCGCTCTCGTCGCCTTGCACGTACCCAGCGGCGATATCCTGGCCATGGTTAGCCGACCCAGCTTCGACCCCCATCAATTTTCCAAACCTCTCTCGAAGGCAGCTTGGAAGTACCTCAACGATGCCGCCCTCAAGCCGCTCACCGATCGTTGTGTCGCGGGCCTCTATTCTCCCGGTTCTACTTACAAACCGCTGGTTGCCTTGGCAGCGCTCGAAGCCGGCGTGATCGACGAGCACTTCTCCGTGGACTGCAAAGGCGAGATCTATCTCGGAAATCACTCCTTCGGTTGTTGGAAGAAAGGTGGGCACGGGGTGGTGTCGCTGCACAATGCGATATGCCAATCCTGTGATGTCTGGTTCTACCGGGTCGGTGCGTTGCTCGGCGTCGATGCCCTCGCATCCTGGGCGAAACGGTTCGGTCTCGGTCAGCGCAGCCCTCTCAATCTGAACCATGAACGCTCGGGCCTGGTACCGTCGAGCGCATGGAAGGAAAAAGCTCTAAAAATCCCCTGGCAGAAAGGCGAGACCCTGATCACTGCCATTGGTCAAGGCTTCACCTTGGTCTCACCGCTCCAACTCGCCCTGATGACTGCGACGATAGCCAACCGCGGGACCCTGATCCCGCCGCACCTGATCAAGAAAATCGTTTCCAATACAAACGGTTTCGAGATCAGCCCCCCTCGCAGCGAACCTCAGCGTATGAAACTTTCCGCACACAATCTCAACGTCGTCATCGAGGCGATGGGAGCCGTCGTCAATCAACCCGGAGGTACAGCCTATTGGTTCTGTCGTTTGCCCGACCTACCGATCGCCGGGAAAACCGGTACCGTACAAGTCGTGCGCAAAGCCATCCAGAAGGAATTTCCCAAAGAGCGGAAATACAAAGACCACGCACTGTTCATCGCCTTCGCCCCTGTCCACGATCCCGAGCTCGCGGTCGCGGTCGTCGTGGAACACGGTGAGCACGGTAGTTCAGGCGCATCCCCCAAAGCCAAGGCGGTCATAGAACGGTACTTTGCGAAACAACGAGATCGCTCCGGTGCTAGAGGGCCTGTTGATCCCGGACATCTCCCCGTCACGCTATCCATCCCCGGAGGTCAGCGGTGAAGACCGGTTTCTTCGATCGCCGAGCGTTCGGCCAGATCCCCTGGGGATTACTCCTGGTCAACGCCATTATCATCCTCCTGGGCCTCTGCACCCTCTATAGCACGACCATGACCAGTGAACTCAAGCAGGGGCTCGATCACCACTTCCGGCAGCAGGTACTCTGGGTTTTCCTCGGTTTGATCGTCCTGGTGGCTACGGTCATGCCCGACTACAAGCACGTAGCCCAATTGGCCTGGCCGATCTATGTCCTGAACGTACTACTCCTGCTCTTCGTCCTCCTCGAGGGGAGAGCAATACTCGGGAGCCGTCGCTGGCTCAACCTCGGTCCCTTGACCATCCAACCATCTGAGCTAATGAAGATTTCGATCATCTTCGTCCTTGCGAAGATGTTCAACCAGGACACACCCCGTACCGGTTATGGGCTCAAGGACCTCATCCTGCCGATGCTCGTGGTCCTCGGTCCGGCAATCCTGATCCTCAAAGAACCCGACCTCGGTACTACCCTGATGTTGGGGATGATGGTGGTCTTCATCTTCGTCTTCGTGGGGATGCACTGGCGGCTTCTGATTGGCTCGGCCGTAATCGTCCTGCTATCGGCGCCCTTGGCCTGGTTTTTCGTACTCAAGGACTACCAGAAGGGCCGTATCATGACTTTGATCGAACCAGGTCAGGACCCGCTGGGCAAGGGCTACCAGATCATGCAAGCCATCGTCACTACCGGCTCCGGCATGCTCTTCGGCAAAGGCTTCCTCCAAGGGACCCAGAACCAACTCGGTTTTATCCCAAAACCGCATACCGATTTCATTTTCTCAGCCTTTGCCGAGGAATGGGGGTTCGTAGGCAGTACGACCGTGCTCTTGTTCTACCTCCTCTACATACTCGCAGGGTTGGCCATCGCTTCGAAGGCTCGGGACCGCTTCGGAGCGGTCATCGCCATTGGCGTTGTGGCGATGTTCTTCTTCCAGGTCCTGGTCAATGTCGGCATGGAGATCGGACTGATGCCGGTGGTCGGGGTCACCCTACCATTCTTCAGTTACGGAGGCTCGGCCATGGTCCTGAATCTCTTCTGCACCGGCCTGCTGGTCAACATCGCCATGCATCGTCACCTCTTCAACTAGCTCTCGTCGTATCCCTCGCGATCCTGCTGGTAATAATGAACCGTCTGGAGTAAGAGGTTCATGGTGTGTCCACAGCGTGGGGAAATCATGGAAGCCCAAGAACTCATTGCCTTGAACGATAATTTCGGCGCTCACAACTATCACCCATTGCCTGTGGTGCTGCGCGAGGGTGAGGGGGTGTGGGTGAAAGACGTGGAAGGCAAGACCTACCTGGACATGCTCAGTGCGTATTCCGCCCTGAATTTCGGCCATTGCCAACCGGACATCGTCGCAGCTCTGGTCCGCCAGGCGGCAAAACTGACCCTAACCTCTCGGGCTTTCCACAATGAACTCCTCGGTCCCTTCTTGAAAGAGGTCTGCGAACTCACCGGCATGGAGATGGCTCTACCCATGAACACCGGCGCCGAAGCGGTCGAGACCGCGATCAAGGCCGCGCGAAAATGGGGGTATCGGATAAAAGGAGTACCGGAGAACTGCGCGGAGATCGTGGTCTTCAGCGATAACTTCCACGGCCGGACCATCACCATCATCAGTTTCTCCACTGAAGCGGCCTACCGCGACGGATTCGGTCCTTTCACCCCCGGCTTCCGCAAGGTCACCTTCGGCTATACAGACGAAATCGAAACCGCCCTCAACGACCGCACGGTCGCCGTGCTGATCGAACCCATCCAGGGAGAGGGTGGTATCATCGTGCCCGAGAACGCCTTCCTGCAGCGCACCCGGCAACTCTGCACCGAACGAAAGGTCCTCTTCATCGCTGACGAGATCCAGACCGGCCTCGGGCGTACGGGTCGGCTCTTCGCGTGCGAGCACAGCGGGATCACCCCCGACATGTACATCCTCGGTAAAGCCCTCGGCGGTGGGCTCTATCCCGTATCGATAGTCACCTCGTCCCGCGAGGTCCTCGGCGTCTTCCGTCCCGGGGAACACGGGAGCACCTTCGGCGGCAACCCTCTCGCTTGTGCAGTGGGTCTGGCAGCCCTCGAGCAACTCCGTAAACCGGGGCTGTTCGAGCACGTAGACAAGATCGGCTCCTACTTCATGGAACAACTGGCCACCCTCCGACATCCCGATATCGATCACGTACGTGGCCGCGGACTTCTCATCGGCTTGGTCCTCAAGAAAGCCTCGCGCGGCGCCCGCCCGTATTGCGAAGCCCTGGCCAACGAAGGCCTGCTCTGTAAAGAAACTCATGACCTCGTGATCCGTTTTGCGCCACCGCTGATCATCACCCGCGAGGAGATAGATTGGGCGATGGTTCGAATC
>MGSU01000006.1:13551-22318 GCA_001799195.1 Deltaproteobacteria bacterium RIFOXYA12_FULL_61_11
TTTCACGTGATATCCTCGGTGACTATGGCCGTATCACGCTGCTGTGCTATAGTTATCGAAGTCACGATCACGATTCGACACGTTGCATGAACACCCTCGCCCCCTTCCTGCACCACTCCTTGTCCTTGACGTTGATCTTATTGCTCGCCTGCCCCAGTACGATGATCGAAGCCCCGCTCGACGACACCGTTGGTCTCGATCCCAACCTTGAACTCAGCGGCGATGTCACCATCGGCGACACGGGTGCCCCCCCCGGCGAGGGTGAAGGGTATGATGAATTCTTCTTCGAAACAACCTGCCCCGAAGAGGCGCGCCAGGGACAGATCGTGACCTGCACCATCAACCTGTATCCTCCAGGCCGGTATGAAATCCGGGTCCCCAATCCCCCTAAAGGCATGGCCCTCGATACCGACCAACTCCTGCTCAACTGGACACCTTCGACCGAACAATCGGGTCTGTACCAGTTCTCGGTCGAGGTCTTCCGCAGTGCCTTCAGCAGGAAATCCCAAGCCGTGCAGATCTTCATTCCCTCCGACGATCTCGCTGGCGGTGTCGACCTGTGTAAGGGGTATGTCCTCGAAGGGAAAGACTATACCTGTACCGTATCCCGCTTCCACGCCACGCTCGGCGGCGACCTCACCTATATTTTACTCGAGGCCCCACCCGGCATGACCATCGACGAGCACCAAGGCTTGCTGGAGTGGACTCCACCGACCAACGCCGAGGATCAGCTCGTCAGCGTCACGGTGCGCGGTGATAACGGCACGAAGACCGAGGATTATCAATTCACCATCAAGGTGATCGCCATCAACGACCCTCCAGTCGTGAACTACGCCTGCAACCAGAGCATCGCCGGGGCAACCTCAGAGTATCAATGTACCCCGACCTTCTCCGACCCCGAGGGCAGCACCAACCTCATCTTCACCTTGTCACCTACCGCACCTCCATCCATGACCATCGACGCTGCGAACGGCACCGTGCGTTGGGACCCAACCGCTGCGGACTATGGTGAAATCATCGTTCGAGTCATCGTCCAGGATGCCGAGTTGCGCCATCCGGTGACCTTCAAGATCCTGGTGACCAACGAACCGCCGGTGCTAACCCTATCCTGTCCCTCGGTCGCGACAGCGGGAGAAGCCTACTCATGTTCTTTCACCGTGGAGGATCCCGACGACGCAAGACCGACCCCCGTCTTGCGGGACGTTCCCGACGGTATGCAACTCGATCACGCCACCTCACGCCTTACCTGGCTTCCCACCGACCAGCAACTCGGGGTGCATGATCTCGTTCTCGCCCTCAGCGACGGGGAATTGGAAGATGTCGAACGCCGCGCTGTCACGGTCAATCCTCGCCCGGACGGAAACGCACCTGGCTCCGTGAACCTGACCATCAACAACGGCGCTGCAGTGACCCATACCCGTGATGTACTCGTCCTACTTGAGGCCCGGGACGATCGCGGTATTACCTCATACTGCGTCAAGAACACGGAACCTCGACCCGATAGAACCAACACCTGCTGGCGCCCGGTCAATCCACCGCGTACTGACCTCGACCTGCCCAACGTCGCCCATCAACTGACAGATGGCTATGGGGAAAAGGAGGTCTTCGCTTGGTTCCGCGACCAGGAAGGCAATGTTTCCAACCCGGCCAGCGCCATCATCTCCTACCAAGCGCAACCCGATGTGGAGTCACCAACGCAACTTTCCCTGATCCTTGCCGACGAAGCGGCAGAAACCTACGACCAAGCGATCCTCACAACCCTCTCGGCCCATGATTCGGGTGGCGTGGCCGGATACTGTCTACGCAATTCCAACACCGAACCAGGACCTACCGATCCGTGTTGGACGCCGATTACCCCTGCCGCCATCGACTTCTATCTCGACGATCACCAGCACGTGCTGACCCCGGAGTTAGGACTAAAAACGGTCTATGCCTGGTTCCGCGACCAGGCCGATAATGTGGCAGGACCTACTCAAGACGGTATTGCCTATGTGCTCGCTCCGGACACCACCCCCCCGGATCAGATTTCCCTCGTCATCAATAACGACGATGCCTCCACCACGAACCAGACGGTGACCTTGACCCTCGGCGCCCATGACGCGCGCGGAGTAAGCGGCTATTGCGTCAGGAATATTTCCTCTGCCGATGGGTGTACATGGCACTCGATCCAACCGCCCCGCATCAACTACACAGAAGACGTGACGCACGAACTCACAGAGGGCTCGGGTACAAAAACCGTGTATGCCTGGTTCCGCGACGAGGCCGGAAAGACCTCAGAGAGGGTATCCGACACGATTGAACTGGAAGAAGCACCTCCCGCGGACACGAGTCCCCCAAACAATTGCGATGTCGAGATCAACGACGGCGACGCAAGCACCGACTCGTCGACCGTGCTCCTCGACTTAGAAGCCCAGGACAACGTCGGGGTAACCGGCTGGTGCGCAAGGACATTCATCGGGAAACCCCTCCTCAGCGATGGCTGTTGGCATCCGGTCGCCTCGACTCCGACCTTCACCCTCGAGAATGAATCCTTCAACCTCGGGACGATCGAAGGCACATACTGGGTCAATGTCTGGTTCCGCGACGAAGTCGGGAATATCTCTGACAATGCCGCCAGCGCCACCATCGTGTATGACGACGGCCAGTGAGCAGGTGAAAAGGCCTTCGCGCCTCAACCCCCGCCGAGATAGCTGAGCATGATACCTGCGGCTACGGCCGACCCGATCACGCCGGCCACGTTCGGGGCCATGGCATGCATGAGCAGGTGGTTGGTCGGATCTTCCGCGAGACCGAGCACCTGGACCACACGCGCGCTGTCGGGCACGGCCGAAACTCCTGCCGCGCCGATCATCGGGTTGAGTTTATCCCCCTCTGCCAAGAACAGGTTCATGAATTTGGCGAACAACACCCCTCCGGCCGTAGCCACCATGAACGAGGCCGCGCCTAATACAAAGATGAGGATGGACTGCGGGGTCAGGAAGGTGGTGGCCTGGGTCGATGCTCCCACGGTCAACCCGAGAATAATAGTCACGATGTCGATCAGTGGTCGGCTGGCCGTCTCGGCCAGACGCCGGGTGACTCCCGACTCCTTGAGCAGATTGCCGAAGAAGAGCATGCCCAGGAGCGGCAGCGCGCCCGGCGAGAGAAAACAGGTCAACAACAGCCCGGCCACCGGGAAGACGATCTTTTCCTTGCGTGAGACGGCTCGAGGAGGGCGCATCCTGATCCTGCGCTCATCCTTGGTCGTAAGCAGCTTGATGATCGGCGGCTGAATTACCGGGACCAGCGCCATATAGGAATACGCTGCCACCGCGATCGCGCCGATCAGTTCCGGCGAGAGCCTGGAAGCCAGGAAAATGGCGGTCGGTCCATCAGCCCCTCCGATAATACCAATACCACCTGCCTGGCCGGAGGTGAATCCCAGAGCCAGGGCAGCTAGGAAGGTGACGAAAATTCCGACCTGCGCCGCTGCCCCCAACAGCATCAATTTCGGGTTGGACAAGAGGGTCGAGAAATCGGTCATCGCGCCGATACCGAGGAAGATCAGCGGTGGGTAAATTCCCTTGATCACGCCGAAATATAGATAATTGAGCACGCTCCCCTGCTCGTAGATACCCAGACTCAACCCGGCGTTCTCCAGGAAGGGCACATTCCCAATGATCATGCCGAACCCTATAGGTACCAGCAGCAGAGGTTCGTATTCCTTGGCTATCGCCAGCCACACGAAGAGACACCCGATGGCGATCATCACGAGGTGTCCCACGGTCAGGTTGGCGAAACCGGTCGAGTGGACGAAACGCAAGAGTCCTTCCATTGGTATCACTCCCCTATCTCGACGAGGGCTTCACCCTCGAGCACGGCGGTCCCGGCGGCCACGAGCACGCTCTTGACCATCCCGGCGCGGTCAGTGCGTATCTCGTTCTCCATCTTCATCGCCTCCAAGACCAGGACCGTGTCGCCTCGCGCGACCTTGTCCCCTGGTTTCACCATGAGTTTGAGCACGGTTCCAGGCAAGGGAGCTTTGATCATGCCCACGCCCTTGGGTTCCGCCGGGTGGTAGGTTTTCACCGGGACGTCCTCGGCAGCAGGGACAGCCTTGGCCCGGACGAGTCGGGGGGTCTTTGGCTGGGGGCGGTCGCGGTGCAAGAGGACCTGGTACTCGGTTCCATTGACCATGATCTTGGCCTTGTCACCCTCGAGTTCGGTCAGCCGCACATCGTACTTGGTACCGTGAATGGTGAAACTGAACTCGTTCATGAGCGATGCTCCTTGTGCCGTTCTGGGAATTTGGTTAATCCATAGAGCTTCGAACTCCAGGGAGAATAGGGTCGCTGCGTCCGCTCGATGGTCAGGGCAGTGCGTTCGAAACGATCGAGGTTTCTCTCGTACAAGGTCAGCGCCAGGGCGATGGCAGCACAGACCTCGCCGGGAATCGGTCCTCCGGGCTCCGTGCCGGGTTGGTCAACCCTGTTCCTGGCGGTCCACCACAGGGTGAGTGTACTGAACAAAGCTAGGAACAAAGCCAGGAGGATCAAGGCAATGAACACCACCCCTATCCCCACGAAGGTCAAGGCGAGTGCCTCGTCGCTGAATGCGCGCATAGGCTCGAAGGTCAGCTCGGCAAGACCCGAAGCCACGGTCAGAGCCAGAAATCCCGTGTCCATGACGCCTCCTTCAGAGGGGGATATTGGCGTGTTTCTTCGCAGGATTGACGTCTTTCTTGGTCGCCAGCATGCGCAAGGCCTTGATGATCCTGAACCGCGTGTTGTGTGGCGTGATGACATCGTCGAGATAGCCATACCTTGCCGCGACATAAGGTGAGGCGAAACGTTGGCGATAGGCGTTCTCTTTCTCGTCGATGAAGGCCTTGCGCTGAGTCTCGTCGAGCATGCCTTCCAGTTCTCTGGCGTGGAGAACCTCGACCGCACCGCGGGGTCCCATGACCGCGATCTCGGCGGTCGGCCAAGCATAGTTGATATCTCCGCGCAGGTGCTTCGAGCCCATCACGTCATAGGCTCCGCCATAGGCCTTGCGCAGGATCACGGTGACCTTGGGTACCGTGGCCTCGCCATACGCGAAGAGCAACTTTGCGCCATGCAAGATGATCCCACCATATTCTTGGGCCGTACCGGGCAGGAAACCCGGCACGTCCACCAGAGTCACCACCGGTACGTTGAAGGCATCACAGCAACGCACGAAGCGCGCTGCCTTGCGCGCGGCGTTGATATCGAGGACGCCGGCGAGATAATTCGGTTGGTTGGCTACGATACCCACGGGACGCCCCTCAAAGGTGGCGAAACCGGTGACGATGTTCGGCGCGAACTGGGCTTGCAACTCCAGGAATTCGTGGTTGTCGGTGATCAGGAAAATAACATCTTTCATGTTGTAGGGCCGGTTGGGGTTGACCGGCACGAGATAATCCAGGTCTTCTTCGATCCGATCGGCAGGGTCATCGCACCGCCGGGCCGGAGGATCCTCGAGATTGTTCTGAGGAAGGTACGAGAAGAGCTTGCGCACCATGAGCAAACCCTCCTGTTCATCTTCGGCAACGAGATGGTTGACGCCGGAACGCACTGCATGGACATCGGCACCGCCGAGATCCTCGACACTGACGACTTCGTTGGTCACGGTCTTGACCACCTTGGGACCGGTCACGAACATGTAACTCGTTTCTTTGCTCATAATGATGAAGTCAGTCAAAGCCGGGGAGTAGACCGCCCCACCGGCGCAGGGACCGAAGACGACCGAGATCTGCGGCACCACACCGGAAGCGGCGATATTTCGTTTGAAGATTTCGGCATAGCCACCGAGGCTGACCACGCCCTCCTGGATGCGCGCTCCGCCGCTGTCGTTGATGCCGATGATGGGTGCCCCCACGGCCATGGCTTTGTCCATGATCTTGCAGATCTTGGCCGCGTACATCTCCGAGAGGCTACCGCCGAACACGGTGAAATCCTGGGAAAAGACGAAGACCAAGCGACCATCAATGGTGCCGAACCCGGTGACCACACCGTCGGAGAGATATTCCTGCTCGGACAGACCGAAGTCGACGCAACGGTGGGAGACGAACATGTCGAACTCCTCGAAGCTGCCTTCGTCGAGCAGGATCTCCAGCCGCTCCCGTGCGGTCAATTTGCCCCGCCGGTGCTGGGCCTCGATACGGCCACTCCCCCCGCCGAGACAAGCCTTCTCTCGGAGTTCTCGTAATTCGTTGAGTTTTTCTTCGATGGTTCTCTCATCCGCCGGCATGGTGTTCCCTCCACAGTTGCACATGACCTCGCCCTACGCTACACAGACCCTGCAATCAATACAAGGCATCAAAGTCCCGATCCGGAGCTTCCCTCCCCTCGGCCAACGCGATCCAGACCTCGGCCAGACGGTTCCTGGCCAAACCGAATACCACGCTCAGCAAGCCCAGAATCTCGGCATGTTCTCTCGGCTCGCTCCATTCGATCACCAATTTCCAGAGGCTTTCTTCGAGAACTGCGAGGGCTGTCAAGAGCTCGACCACGGCAACCCGTTCTCCGAACCGCCGCCTGACCACCCTGGCAATGTGGCGCTCCAAGTCCTCGGCGCTCCGGTGCTCCAGACAACCGAGGACCAACTCGAGCAAGGCGGCGAAGCGGGCCCGATCCAGTTCTGGGGAGTGATCCTTTCCTGTCCTCGCGGTAGGCCCAAGCCGGTGCAGCACCGTGGCCACGACCTCCTCGCGATGTTGTCGCACCCGATCGATCACTGTGTCGAGCATACGCACTCCACGAGGTGAACCCACCTCAGAAGACGTAATTCAACGTGGTATACTGGAAGGCCGCACGGTCGCCCTGCCATTCCTCCGAGGGCAAGAACACACACCCCCCAACCCCCACCTCAAGCCCTTTCTGGATAACATAGCGAGATAACAGGTCGAACTCCACGCCCAACACATGCTGAGAACTCTGGTCGATACGCGAAGCATAGGCTTCTCCGGTGCGGAACAGGTGGGTATCGAGTTGGAGCGACACCTGTTTCAGCGGCTGCCAACCCACCGTGGCGACCAAATCGAGCATACCAAGGGAAATAGGTTCTGAAGTGGGATCAGAGAAGAGATCCATGTGTCCGCGATACTGGTGTTTGGAATGGTAATCATCGTTGAAGGAATGTTCCTTCGCCGGGTCAGTGCCAGCATCACCCGAGGTGAGATCGAGGGTCAGACCGAGCCACGGCGTGGTCGGTACAGGTAGCGCATAGGAGACCTGTCCCAGGAGCAGCCAGGCCGAGATGTCAGCTTCCCCCTCAGCTCTGCCGAGGGTACCGAACTGGTACGAGGCTGTACCGCGCGAGGCAAAACCACCCTCGGTCCGCCAGGTCTTCTTGGTCAGGTATTCGCCGTAGACAGCCGCGGTGTGACGAAACCACGCGTCGTTGGTCGCACTTCGCCCCGTCACCTGGACCTGCTTTGCATCTCGGTCGAGATAATAGAGGAGTTGCACGGTATCTGCCAGGAGGCGCAGGTCGAATCCTGTCATGGTGTGGTCGCGGGTGAAATCCTCATCGTCGCCCGGCACTTTGTACTTTTGCGGTAGTTCGTCCTGATCGGCGTACCAATGGCGGTCACCGTTCTTACCGTAGAAATGCCACAACGCCAGCTTAACGGGTTCACCACGGTACCCCAGGCGTAACCCATCGAAGGTACGTGGTCCGGTATGTTGCCAATCTCCGGGTCCGATGAGGCGTTCACCGCCCTGGTTGTTGTCCTGGCGTCCTATTTTGAAGAAGGACCCGGGGAAGCCCAGGTCGTGGAGTTCCAGCCATACCTCGACCGCCCCGAGATTCGTGTCCTGCCTATTCGGAGGGGAGGGTCGACCGGTGTTGTAGGGATCCGTGAAACCCATGCTGCGGGAGTCGGACAAACGCAGGTAACCTATCGTATTTGGAACAATATCTGTGAGTGTAAAGCCAAGTCTTGTTCTGAAGGTGGCATATTGGTCGAGCGGGGTGTCGGCATCGAAATCTCGGCCGTCGAATTCGAGCCTCGGCCGGAATTGGCCGTCCAGCATCACGCCAGGTGCTAACTCTAAAGCCCTCGCGCACTCCTCGAACCACCCCTGCGCACCAGTAAAAGCCACGGTAAGGACAAGGACCGATCGTACGAACACGCCGCGGAATAACCTTTTCATCACCGACACCTCCGAGCCTTCTTCGCACATCATTTCCGTCCTACAGGAGGATGTTCTGGCAGACCAGCAGGAAGAGATCGCGGTCCCGCAACAAGCCGACGACCTGACCGCTCCGCTTCACCGGCATGTTACAGAGTCTCGCCTCGCGCATGAGCACCAGGGCTTGCATGAGCGGAGCCTCGGCAGCGACCGCGATCTGCTCGTCGAGTCCCTCGAGATCGCCGACGCGGACATTTCCGAAGACCTTGCATTGAGCCAAGAACATGCCGGTGTAGAACGGGCCGTGAGCGCCATCCCAGAACATCCGGGGGATGAGTTGGTCGAGCAGATCGGTGTAACGCAACACACCTCGATAGGAACCGTCGGTCCGACGGATGACGATGGAACGGTACATGCCCTCGGAGACACTACCGTGCAGGGTATTCGTCGAATTCCCGTAGAGCAGTTCCAGGGCTTCCCGCACACTGCGATCTTCCCCGAGCGAACGGTAGGCATCCAACGGGACCATCAGGTCGGCCACTCTCTTTTCGTGCAACGGAGCAGAAGAGCGCACGGTCAAGAACTTACGCAGATGCGTGGCGAGGTGATCGAGGTCGACTGGCTTCTGCAAG
>MGSU01000007.1:0-11348 GCA_001799195.1 Deltaproteobacteria bacterium RIFOXYA12_FULL_61_11
TCGTGAGGGAGTCCTGCCACAAGGCGGTGCAGCCGAGCGCCGCGAAGAGCTGTTCGAGATCCGGGTTGGCTGCGGGGTTGAGAACCGTATAGGGTCGGCCGAGGAATACCACGCCAAGCCCCGAGGAGGTTGCCAGTTCCTGGAGCTGCTGCCGGCCTCTGCTCCGCAATGCTGCCTTGCCGCGCTGGTAAGCCCAGAAGGCCTCGTCGAAGGCATGGTGCAACTCACCTTCGCCGACCCCGAGGACCGGACCGAGGCTCTGGTGCAACTGGGTGGCGAGCTCGCGGCTGCTTTTGCGAAAATCGACGGCCGGTGTCAACAGGCGGCGTTCGAGGTCCAGGTGGGGGTTGTTCTTCAGGATGACCGGCAAGAACAAGGTGTAGTAACAAAAGAAGTTTTCTTTCGGACAGGCGTCTGGGGTCCACTCGGCATTGAGCCATGCTTGGTTGTGCTCGGAGACGAGGGTAGGGAGGAACACGTACTCGACGCCCTTCTCGAGGACCTCGGCGACCTGGGCGTGGGCTTCGAGCATCGGGGAGCAGAACTCGGCCAGGGCAAGGTCTTTCCCCTGCTTGCCGTTGCGCACTGAACAGGGGGGGACCACTACCTCGCACTCGAGGCGTTGCAGAAAATCCTGCCAGAGCGGTACATGTTCATGCATCATCAAAGCCCTGGGAAGGCCGATCACCGCCCGCTTGCGGTGCTGGGTTTGATGGGCCTGCTCGACCAGTGCGGCCAGCGTGGGCTTCTCGGTGCCGGCCGGAGGTCCTTTGCGCCGGCGTTCGTCATACTCCCGGCCGCATTTGGTACCCCAGACGTGACGGTGTTCGCCCAGTTCGACCACGGTCAACTCGCAACGGTTGCGACACAGGTTGCACTGCTCGTTGGTGGCCACGATCGTTCCCGCCAGAGCATCGAAACCGACGAACGAGCTCGTCCGCTCGCTCCGGTCACGCAGCTCGAGGCACACCCCGAGAGCGCCGCTGAGGTGGCAGAAGGGTGAGACATGGATGGTCTTCCCGAGCCCTTGCTCGAAAGCGGCGACCAGGGCCTTGTTCCGTGCAGTCGCTCCCTGGAAGCATACCGTGGAGCCGATGGGGAGCTGACCCACGACCTTGCGCAGATAATTGTCGCGGATGGAGTGGACGGTTGCGGCGAGCAGCTCGTCCCGGCTCCAGCCCCTGGCCAGGAGCCGGTTCAGGTCCCGTTCCATGTAGACCGTGCATCGGTCGGAGGTGACCGGTGCGGTCTTGCCGAGAGCCCGATCCGCGAATTCCGTCAGGGGGACGCCGAGCTTCTGGGCCTGTTCTTCCAGGAAGGAACCGGTGCCGGCCGCGCAGACATAGTTCATCACGGATTGTACGGCCTGACCGCGCTGGAGAAGCGTGAATTTGGAATCCTGGCCGCCGATCTCCACCAGGGTGTCTACGGCCGGAAAGAGATGAGCCGCGGCTCTGGCGTGTGCGGAAATCTCGTTGACGGCTCGGTCGGCGCCCAGGATCGAAGCGATCAGCTTACGGCCCGAACCGGTGGTCCCGAGGCCCACGACGGTGCGCCGTCCGCCCGGGGCCAACAGCTCGTCGGTCAGACGCAAGAGGGAGGTAGAAACCCGGACCGGGTCGCCCTTGGTCTTGGTATAGAGTCCGAGCAAGACGGTGCAGGCCGGGTCCGTGACCACCAACTTGGTGCTGGTCGAACCGATGTCGAGGCCGAGGAAGAGCTCACGGAAGCGCGGTCCGTCCTCGGCGTAGCGGGTCACCTCGACCTCTCCGCGTAGCTCGACCGGATAGGCCGAGAAATCCGGATAAGCCCCGAGCTCCGAAGTGAGTGGAGGATGGACCGCCTCGCTCTTCTCGCTCTCTCGTTGTAGCAAGGACCAGGGGTCGATGGTCGAGCAGGTGCCGGCCCCGGCGCACAGGGCGGCGCCAATAGCCTTGCACAGATGGGCTTCGGGGTGCACCAGGAGTTCGACGCCCAGGGTCGAGGCCAGGGTGGCGACGACGCGGCGATTCCTCGAGACTCCTCCGACGAGCACCAGGCGGCCCCGGACCCGGCGTCGGAGGTTCAGGGCGTCGAGGATGTTCAGGGCCACGCCCTGGGACAATCCGGCACACAAGGCCGGGAGCTGATAGCCTTCCTGCATGAAGTGGATCAGGTCACTCTTGGCGAACACCGAGCAGCGGGTGGCAACGGAGGGAATCTTGCCCACATGGGTCTCGGCGAGGTCGCAGAGTTCCTCGATCCCGACCTGGAGGCGTTTGGCCTGCTGTTCCAGGAAAGACCCGGTTCCCGAGGCGCAGGAGGTGTTGCTCTGGCAGGAGAGGAACTCCCCGGCGGCATCGAGTTCGATCAGCCGATAGGCTTCTCCCCCCACGTACAAGATCGAACGGTAGTCGCACCCGGGGTGGAAGTACCGCGTCGCGGTGAGGATGGCCACGCTGTCGGTGACCGAGACGCAGGAATGCAGGTCGTGCGCTCCGCTGCCCGTGACGCAGACAGAGGAGGGAGGACGTCCGGGGAGTTCCTCGAGCATGGAGCGGAGCGTATCCCGGATGAGTCCGTGGTGCATCCGGTAGTCGCAATGGAGAATCTTCCCTCGGTCGGCCAGCGCCAGGCCGAGCGTGCTGGAACCGACACTGAGGCCCAAGGCCGGACAGGGACTGGCTTTTTCTTTGTATTCCATGCGTTGCCTCCTCGGGGTCGACCGCCCTGAGGTGGGAGGGCTCAGTCGACCAACTTGATGCGTTCGATCGTCTTCCGGTACTCGCCCCATTGCCCGATGTCAACGTAATCGCTGTCGTTGACCGGATAGGTGATGACCCGGCGTCCTTGGGCCAGGAGTACGGAAATGAGGTCGGTCATGTCGAACACGACCTCCTTCGGGATAAGGTCCAGGGCCTCGCGGGAGAGCAGGTAGACGCCGGTATTGATGGTGATGGTGTACTCGGGTTTCTCGGTGATCGTGAGGACCTCGCCTTCCTCGCGGAAGTCGATCACGCCATAGGGGATGCGGTGGTGTTGGATGGAGGAGAGAATAGTCATGGCCGCGTGTTGCCTGCGGTGGAGGGCGAGGACCTCGGCCAGGTCGGCGTGCACGATGACATCGCAGTTGGAGACGAAGAAATCCCCCTCCAGGCGGTCGGCCAGGAGATGCAACCCGCCGGCGGTTCCCAGGTAGGAAGGCTCGCGCACGAAGGTCAGGCGGTCCTCCAGGACATGCCCGGAGAAATAGGCCTCGATCATCTCGCACTTGTAGTTGAGCACCAGGTAGAAGTGAGGGGCGGCATGCCGCTCGAACTGATCGAGGATGACGTCGATGACCGGCTTGTCACCGATGGGCAGGAGCGGTTTGGGTATCACCCTGGTGACAGGATCGAGTCGCGTGCCGCGGCCCCCTGCCATGACGACCACCGGGGTGTCGATCTTACCCCCTGGTTCCGGCAGGTCCCGCTGGCCGGAGAAGGCCTGGTCCCAGGTCAGGGTATCGAGGACCCTGCCGTCGTGATCCAGGATTGGTAAGAGTTCCAGCTTGCGCCGGATCATCAGGCGCTTGGCTTTCTCGAGGGTGAAGGCTCCTTGCAGCAGGGTCGTGGCGTTCCGGTTGTAGACCGAGGTGATGGGTTCCTGGAAGGCCTTCCCGGCCAACAAGGCCCGGCGGATGTCTCCGTCGGTGAGGGTGCCGAGGAGGAGGTCCCCCGCCGCGGCGACGAGGAGCACCCGACCCCCGGTCAGGTTGAGTCGCTTGAGCGCCTCGTTGATAGTTTCATCTTCTTTTATCAGTAAATTGCGATCCACCGAAGCCCCCAATCAGCCATGTTCGACCCCGTGCCGGTAACGCTGGAACAACGTACCGGCGGCAGGATTTCCCCCGTGCCGCTCCCAGCGCTCGACCAACCAGGTGTAAGCCGGGAGGTCGAGGGTCAGCTCGCCGACGAAGAAGGGGGCAGTGTGCCGGGAGAAGCGTCGTTTGAAACGGAACAGCCCGTCTTCGCTGCCGGAGCGGGTACCACCGCCTAAATTGAGCCGTCGGACCCCCGCGGCCTGGAGTTCCAGGGCGGCATCGTACAGGAGGAGGTGGTTCGGGCGCAAGTCGAGGTGGTCCTCCACGCTCCCGGCGAGATGATAGGATCCGAGTTCGTGCCAATGCAGGAACAGGGCCGCGGCAACGGTGTTCCCCTCGTGGACCGCTCGGAAGAGCGTGACGTGGGGGGATAACGCTGCGAGACGTCGAAAGTAGGTCGAGGGGAAATAATACGCTTGGGCCGCGCCCAAGCGGCGCATGGTCTGCTCGTAGAGGTGCTCGAACTCGGGGAGACCCGAGAGGTCGGGATCCTGGACGCAGCGCACGCCCTTGCGCCTGGCCTGATGAATGGCGTTGCGGTGTTTCTGGTGGACTTCCTCTCGGAGCAGTCGGTCGCCGGGTAGGTCGAGCGGCAGTACGACGACCTCGCGGTTGGGTCGGAGGGTGCAGGTGTCGTCGAGCATCCGGGCATTGCCGAGCAACGGGTGGAAGCGCAGGAAGCCGCAGACGCCTCCCAGGCCAGCGAGGTCGGACACGAGGGCTCGTGCGGCGTCGGAGAGGAAACCCGGGTCGTCGTCGCTGCTCACGGGTCCGCCGTATCCATAGGGGGTTTCGAAGTCGAAACGATCGTTCCCCAGAGCGGGTAGTGGGCGGCGCAGGAAGGGCAGGAGGAAACGCCGGGTGTCGCGTTCGAAGACATAGCACACGGCCTCGGCGTCGAGCCCGGCGTTCGCCGCTACGTATTCTTCGCGATGGTACAGGTCATAGCGTTCGCTCGGCAAGGCAGCCAAAAGGTCGTTCCATCGACCGACCAAGCGACCCGAGAGCATGTCCTTCCTCCTCCGTTCGGGTCACCATCCTAGCAGAGGGAGGGGCTTGACTCAACGTGTCCATTTTAAGGTCTAGCCTGGGTTTGGGCTGAGTAGGCACATTTTCGAGGTTTTTCCGAAAATTCGCAAGAAAATCAACTATCGGACCACAATAACGGTTGTCGCCCTCGAGCGCCGCTACTACTTGAGGTGATTCGTACAGCGCCAATACTCTCCCACAATCCTCCGAAGTCCGACCTGGGGTTTTGCTGGGGTTTTGATGTCGCGAACAGAAGGCGAAAAAATGTATCTCAGATGTTGCATCCTCAAACGTGACACCTCACTCTTGTCATTGTACCTTCATTTCCCTCTGGCGCTGTTGCCGAGGAGTGCCTCCATGATCGATCGTCTCGAAACCACAGCGGCATCACGCCGTATCGCCCTCGTCGTTGGTTCGACTGGCCTCGTGGGGGGGCACTTAGTGAACCTGCTGCTCAAGGACGCTCGTTTCTCCAAAGTTATCTGTTTTCAACGTCGTCCCGCAGGTTGTGACCACCCGAAACTCATCGTCCATGAGACCTTGTTCTCACCACTCAAGCCGCTCGAGAACTATTTCCACGGTACCCATCTTTTCCTTTGCCTGGGTACGACCCTTGCGCAGGCCGGCAGTAAGGGAGCCTTCGAGGCGATCGACCACAACCTGAGCCTTGCCCTGGCCACCCTGGCCAGACGTAATGGAGTCGAGGCCCTCTTCCTTGTCTCGGCGGTCGGCGCGTCGGTTGGTTCTCCCTTCTTCTACAACCAGGTCAAGGGACGGCTTGAAAACGCGGTGCTCGACCTGGGCTTTGCCCGTACCGATATCTTTCGACCTTCGCTCTTGCTAGGTGATAGGCAGCATCCCAGGCTCGGCGAGCAGCTTGCGACCTGGTGCACGCCTTTGTTTCTACCGGTGCTCCGGGGCGCGCTGGTTCGCTATCGTCCCATCCCTGCCGAATGTGTTGCCGCAGCAATGGTGCGCCAAGCTGGGCTGGACCTAACTGGAGTAAGAATCCTGCATCACGATGAAATGTACTCTTCTGCTCCTCTTGATTAGATTCATCTTTCTGTTTGTGTTGGTCTTTCTGCGGGCAAGTAGTTCTTGTTTTCCAACATGCCGTTCGCCGAGATGAAGTCATAGTGTGTTGAACGTGTTTTGATACAAACATCCAAAGCCGGACTCGGTGTGCACCTTCCGCTTTCCTGCCCACCATACCCAAACCCTGCCTCACGCGGGCTGGGAGTTTACCAAGCTGAGGGGGTGACCGCAGGGAGGTGGGCTTACCGTTGCAACGAGAGGCGATGCGCGACGGCCTTGACGATTCTTTCTCGTAACCGTATGAATAATGGTTTTTTTCAGGAACACAGGAGCACGAAGAACATGAACGCGAGTATCCAACGCTTCCTCTCTTCCCCGGCCTTCGGCGTGGTTGGGGCCTCGACCGACCGGGAGAAGTACGGCAACAAGGTCCTGCGCTGTCTGGTGCAAAATGGTCGGGTTGCCTACCCCGTCAACCCCAAGGCTCCGGAGGTCGAGGGTATCCCCACCGTCGCTACGGTGGCCGATTTACCGCCCGAGGTTCAGAGTATTTCGGTGATCACCCCTCCCAAAGTCACCGAGCAGGTCGTCCAAACGGCCATCACCAAGGGCATCAAGCATGTCTGGATGCAACCGGGCGCAGAGAGCGCGGCAGCCGTCAAGGCTTGCCTCGAGAACGGCTTGACCGTTATTGCCGACGGCACTTGTCTGCTGGTGGTCCTGGGCTACAAGGAACGCTGAACTGGCGGGATATGTTCAGCAGCCCAGTCGAGCAGGGCTCGCCGCACCGGAGCTACCTTCTCTTCCGATAGGAAGGAGGCCTCGAGGGCCCGCGCGTTGCACTCGACGAGGTCCGAGAGGGTGAGCCCGTGGGCGGTACGAGCGGCCTCGTATTCGCGCAGGAGATCGGTGTCGAGGAGCTGCGGATCGTCGGCGCACAGCGCGACCTCGACCCCGGCTCCGAGGAAGCGCCGGAGCGGGTGGTCCTCCACCCGCGCGACCGTGCCGGTGAGATAGTTGCTCACCAGGTTGACCTCCACGCACACTCCGCGGGTCGCCAAGAGCTCGAGGGTGTGGCCACTCGGATCGTCGACCGCGTGGACTCCGTGACCGATCCTCGCCGGCCGGAGGAGTTCCAAGGTGTCCCTGACATGCTCCCAGCCGCCGTCCTCGCCGCTGTGCACGGTCAGAGGCAGTCCTGCTTTGTGGAAGGCGCTTGCGAGCTCGCGGTACTGTGCGGCTGGGTTGTCCTTTTCGCCGTCGGCGAAATCGAAGCCTGCCAACTCGGCGCGGTGGGCAAGGGCGAACTCGGCGGTGCGGCGCACGGACAGGAGTCCGAGACCGCGGGAGGCGATGACCACCAACCCCACGGCAAAGGTTCCTCCCGTCTCGGCCTCGAAGGTGCGGCAGGTGCGCGCGATGCGTTCGAGGCCGTATTCCCACGATACGTTATTGAGACCGAACATGAAATCTGGGCTGAAACGGAGCTCCAACAAGCGCACGTTCTCGCGGTGCAGGGCATCCTCGAGAGCTTCGCGGGTGATCCTCTCGACGGCCTCGAGATCGACGAACGCTGTGCGCAGGAGGCCGAACATGGCCAGGACCTGTTCGAGACCGGCCATGGGGCCCTTCAGCTTGACCAGGGAGTCCAGTTCCGCGTGAGTCCGGGTCGGTAGGTCGATCGCTCCCCCCTTCGCGAGTTCGAGGAGGGTCGAGGTGCGGATACAGCCCTCGAGGTGGCGGTGCAGCTCGACCTTGGGCATGGAAGTCAGCAGCGAGTCCATGATGGTTCAGGGGCTCGGAGGGAGATAATAGATGATCCGATTCCCGCCGTTCCTGAAGACCAGGAAGCCTTGCCGGAGCATGATGGCCTCGGAAGCGCTCCCGGGGATGGCTTGGCCGTACAGGGTACGCCCCGAAGTGCGGGCGAAAGCGATAGCGTCTTCCATTAAAAGGGTGCCGATGCCCTGGCGCTGGAGCGCGGGGTCCACGATCATGTAGAGATACCCGTCATCCGCGATCTGCAAGACTCCGACGACTTCGTTGGTCGCATTTCTGGCCGCGAACCAGGTGCCGTTTTTCGGGAACTGGACGATCACGCCGTTGGCGGGCAGGGTCTTGTAATTGAGCTGGGTGGCCGTGCGATAGAGGTCGTCGCTGTAGGAGAGACCGGTCTGGTAGCGGAGGCCGTTGACCATGCCCATTTCGAAGCGGCTGGTCTTGCTGCCGAAGAGCAGGTTCTTGCCGACGCCGAGCGCCCCGGCGAACTGGGCCGAGAGCAAGGTGACGCTCAGACCGGCATAGATGTCCTCGCGCAGGCACCCTTGAGGGCCGGGGTTGCGATGACAGTCCTCCCAGTTGACGAAGGCGTCCTGGGTGACGCTGAGGCCAGTCAGGGTCAAGAGATCAACCGTCTGCCAGACCACGGCAATGGCGGTGACCGAGACAGGAACCTTGCCGATGGTCAAGACCGTGGCTTTACTGCGCTGCCACCAGCGTTCGAAGCTCCAGAAGGGATTGAAACTCCCCACCCAACTGTCGTCGTACCAGTGGATGAACTTCTTGGCGTCGTGGCAGGTCGGGCACCACTCGTACGTGCTCTGGCGGGGAGGCACGGCGAGGTTGTGGTTCTCGGTGAAGTGGAAGAGCGTGGCGATCTTGGGAGCTTGCGAGAAGGTGGCCGGGTAGGTGTTGGCGTCGACGGCGATGCTCCCCTTCGAGGTGTCGTCGGCCCAGTTGAGCAGAAGGTCGTTGGAGTAGCCCGAGTAGTTGCCGCCACTGACCGCGCTCAGGTTGCCGATATAAGTGTTGAGTACCTGCGTGGTGCGGTAGTCGACCAAAGAGCGGACCATGGCATCATGGTAACTATCTCCCGTGGCCGGGCCGATACCACAGGCGGTGACGATGAACTTCCCTGCGGGGCGCCGCATGCAGCGTTCCATGATCGGCCCCGAGGGTGTAGCATAGGTCGGTTGGGTGGGAGGAGTATAGGCAGGTGGAGTGGGAGTCGTATAGGGTGTCGGTGCGGTCGGCGCGGGTGCCGGCTGGGGCGTTGTAGGAGAGGGAGTGCTGCCGCAGGCGCCGCAGGTGCCGCTCGCGAGCCGGCAGATGCCAGAACTCCACTGGGCCTGTTGCACGCAACGGCCGGCATAGTTAGACCAGCACCAATCCAGGCCCGGACACGAGGTGTCGGCCGCCAGCGAGGCCATGGCGAGATCGGTGTAGGCGTTCGTGGGAGATCCGTTGGCCTCGGCTCCATCCTCTTCGTCGGTGCCGAGGCAGGATGGTCCGGAACCGAAGCCGAGCCCGAGAAGCAGGATGACGGACAACAACCCGAGGATCTTTCGTCTGGAGTGGTTCATGAGAGCGTGTTCCTTACTATCGGTCGTCACAGGTCGGTTCCTATACCGGGAATGACATTGCGTGTCAAATAAAAATGGAAATTGGTCGAGTACTTCGTGATATCATCATTTCTGAAAATAAATATTAATAAGTTGTAAATAAAAAATATAAATGAGTTCCTCTTGCTTCTTGCAGAAAATACGATGGATCATTGTTTACATTGGAATACCTCTGTTCCTGCTGCATGCTGCCCGTGAAAAACTTTGACGCAGGTTCGATCAAGGACCTCAAGCATGGCCGGCGAGGTGTACTCGCGCAGCTTGTCGTCGGCGAGCAGCCAGACCTTGGGGTGTCGGCGCAGCAGGTCGAACCACTCCTCGATCGTGTCGAGGACCGGTCGGTCATAGTATTCTTCACGTGCTACGGGGAAAGGCCCCCAGCCCTCGGGGTGGCGGTAACGCTGCCGGAGGAAGAAATCGAAATCGCCGAGGTAGTGCTGGGTCATCCAGGAATTGCTCGTCACTACCGGTTCCGAGGCCTTGCGCCGGTCGGCCAGGTAGCGATGCGCCGGGGCGAGGTCCGGACGGTCGACCCCGAATTGCACGGGTGAGTCGGGCAGGTGTGCGGCAAAGGGGAACCAGAGGGCGAGGAGGACGAACCCGACCCTGCTCCCGAGCCTCTCGGCCTTCACGGTACAACCTCCGGGAAACAGGCGGCGCAGGAGGAATAGCAGGAAGCAGAGGGCCTCGCTGAGGCCGAGTACCGCGAGGGCTGCTACTAGGGGAACGAGTACCGTGGCGTATCGGGAGGTCTTGAAGGCCAGGAGCGAGAGGGCCAGGAGGTTGATGCCAGTGACGGCTGCCAGGGGACGCAGATGCGCTCGCGCAGGCCGGATGGCACACAGACCGCCGAGGAGGGAGAAAGGCCAGAGCCAGGGCAGGCACGCGGCGAGAAGGCGTGGATACTCAGAGAGGGTGGGGTCTTGGAAGGAGGTGACCAGGGCCAACGCAGGGGTTTGTCGGGTGGAATGCGTCGTCACCTCGAGAAGAAGACTCGGGAGAGGAGGGAACCAGCACACAAGGGTCAGGGCGGCGACGAGCAGGGAGGACAGGAGGAAAGACCGATCGAGGTGGCCTTCGCGCACCTGCTGGTAACTTGCGTGGACGAAGAGTGTCACCGCGGTCAGGAGCCCGAGTTCGTGCGAGGCCACGAGGGCGAGGAGGCTCAGGAACCATGCCCGGCGGAGGCGAACGGTTCGTTCGTCGAGGAAACGCTGGTGGAGATAGAGGGCGAGGAGGGTGCTGGTCTGGAGCACGGCATACATGCGCACCGAGAGGGCGACCTCGCTCTGAGAGTGCAGACCACAGAGGAGCAGGACCGCACCGAGAGCGGTCGGCCCGTCGCGAAGCCGAGAGAGATACTGGTACGAGAGCAGCAGGGTCAGGAGGAACAGCAGGAGAGAGGGGAGACGTACCCAGGGCGAATGACCTCCGAAGAGGGCCACGGCCGGGGTGAGCAGGAGCAGGTGGAGAGGCGAACGCAGATATTGGGCGCCTGAGGGTAGGGTCGGCACTCCGCGTTCGAGCAGACCCTCTATTGCGCGGAGGCTTATCGCCTCGTCCTCGTAGAAGGGGCTGCGCCCGAGCTCGGGTAGACGCGCGAGCAAGGTGAAGGTCAGCACGGCGAGCAGACCGAGCGCCTGGCCGTGGGCGGCCAGGTAGTGGCCTGGTCGGCTATTTCCCCTCACCTCGGAGCTCCTTCCTCGGGCGACCGGTACAGACCTTGGTGTTCGAGGAAGTCGAAGAATTCCTGCATGGTGTGCTCGACCTCGGAGCGCGGGGGGGGATTTGCGAAGGACGAGAGCAAGCCCTCGAGGATACGCCCCCTACTCCAGCCGCGCTGCAGGTGTTGCCAAATGTAAGTCGCGGTCGGGTTGAGGTGGACCAGGTCCTCGCTCTCGGGATCATAGAGGAAGGAACAGGTTCCGTCTTCGCGGAACAGGATGGTCATGGTCCATTCTCCTCAAGGGCACAGCTCCCTCCTGCATAGCCCGGAAACCGGGGGAGATCAACCTGTCGACCCTCGAGCACCTGCTTCCCTT
>MGSU01000007.1:11356-22358 GCA_001799195.1 Deltaproteobacteria bacterium RIFOXYA12_FULL_61_11
ACGTCATGCTTGCCAAAGCCGTCCCGGGGTTCTAGGGTCGAACCGAGCGAGGATGAGCGGAACCGGCTCGCGGACGAATCGAGGCGAGGTATGGAGTTGATGGAGAAATGGTGCGAGGAGGGCCGCAGGAGCCTGCCCGAGGGATTTACGCTCCGTGCGGGCTATCCCAACCAGCGCAGTCTGCAGCAGTGTCGTGCCAGACGAGGGTTGGAGCCGGGAACCAAGGTTTTGGCAGGCTATCGCGCTCCGATCGTTCGTTGCCGACTATCGGGCGAGGAGCGACCTCGGGAGTTCGAAGTCCGTGAGGTCGACCTGCCTATGTTACTCCACGAAGACGAGCAGCAGGCTCGTACCCACCTCTGGTTATTGCTCCGCTCCAGGCAAGGGGACGGAGAGGCGCGACAGGTTCTCGAACAGATCCAGACCGAGGCCAATGAGACCACGAACCAGTATCTCTGCGACCGGAAGAGCACCGAGGACGACTACCTGGTGCCGTGCACCAGTGAGATCCAACACCGCGAAGCGACGATCAGCCACAAGGGTACCATCCTGCTGCGGTTGTGCCAGCAGGGATTTTCCGTGCCCGATTTCGCCATCATGACGGCGAAGAGTTACCTCTTGCCGCCTTCTGAACGCGAGGAACTCATCGTCCGAGTGTTCGAAACCCTGGAGGGGTTCCAACTCCCCACCTTCGGCCCGCGTAAGCAACCCTTGGTCATTGCCCTGCGTTGCGCCATGCCGGTCTATATCCCCGGTATCATGTATACATTCCTCAACGTCGGAGTGACCACCGAGACCTTCGACAAGGTGAGCGATTACTATGGGTCGGTCCCTGCGCAACGCATGTTCCTCAACAATCTCGGCAATTATCTCATGTGCCATGACCCGCGACTCTACAGGGAGTTGGTCGAGGAGTTGCGGTTACAGCGCGCTACCGACGAGATCGCCGAGACCTTGCAACAGGTGAAGGAACTGGTTCTAGCCCTCGACGAGCGGTTCCTCCATGATGCTCGTTACCAGGCCGATTATTTCATCCGGCAGGCCTATCGTTACTACGACGACAACCAGGACCTCCTGCGCACCTTCGCCTGCCGCTCCGATCACTATCCTTCGGTGATCTTCCAACGCATGGTCTGTACGGTGCGGGCGCCGCGGTCGCATGTCGGGGTTTTGCACAGTCGCAATCCCTTGGCCGGAAAAGGCATGCAACTCCATCTGGCCCGCGATATCTTCGGCGAAGAGATCATGACCGGACTCGTAGAACCGGAAGAGGTGAATTTCGTAGAAGCCGAAGAAATCATTGACAGCTTCCCCGGGGTGCATCACTTCTCCGCGCTGGTCCCGGGTCTGGAACAGCTCTTTGCCGGGCCAGCCACGGTCGAATTCGCGGTCGAAGCAACCGAACGCTATGAATTGTTCGCCTTACTCCAGCTCAACGAGGCCAATCTCTCGGGACGGGCTGCCTTTCTTGCCATCATGGACCTCTATCGACGCGGTCTGATCGATCGGCAACGAGCTATCGAGCTGATCAGGCCCTACCACTTCACCCAAGTCGAATCCGGGACCATCTCCGAAGCCAGTCTGAACACGCTTCGCTCCTTCAGTCAGGGGGTTTCGATATTACCTCGTACCGCGGTCAGCGCTCGAGCCGCCTTCTCGACCACCAAAGCGCTCGAGTACAAGGAGGAAGGAGAGAAGGTCTGTCTGTTCAAAGACCGTCTCCTCCCGACCGATACCGTCATTTTGCGGGAAATGGATGCCATCATCTGCCTCACGCCGGCTGCCATCCATGCAGTTACCGTGTGTCAGGGCTATGGCATCCCTGGACTCCTCAGTCTGGGCAGGTTCGGCAATTCCTTTGGCCGGGACGAGCACGGCAGCCCTTGTTTCCTCAACCAGGCAGGTGAGCGTATCCATGAGGGGGACTGGGTTACCATCAGTAGCCGCCGACAGCTCCTCTATGTCGGGCGGGCAGTGTACGAACAGGCGAGGTTGTTGCGCTACCTGGCCGGAGAGACCGTGGAACTCAACGCCGAGGAGCGTACGCTCTATGCTGCTCTGGCCAAGGCCTATTTGGACTACCACCGGCTCGTGGAAGACCTGGAACCCGGAGCCGTCGCCTCGCTGAACGATCTGGTCCGGCTGGTACGCACCGAGTTCAAACATCAGCCTGAGCGACAACAGCAATTGGTCAATGAACGCTACGAGCGTGACCCGGAACACTACCTCGACGAGGTGCTGGCCTGCGAGATGGGGAACCACCTCAATCAACAGACCGTCTACCTGTTGCTCACCCCCGAACGCCGGATTGATTTCTTCCACCGCGCGCTGCGCCGTTGCAAGGAATGCGGCCTCAGCGGCTTGGCGGCTGGTTCCTTCGTCCTGGGCCGCTTCGTCAACCAACAGCATCCCGTGACCTTCTGGCAGGCCATGGACGAAGAGGAGATCTCACGGATGCTCGACGAGTGGGTGCGTTTCGAACAGTACATGAAGGTGCTGCACCTGGTCGGGGAGAAGGAGGTGGGACGAGTACGGCAACAACTCGACGGGGTCTCCGTCGTGCCTCTCGAGATCAATACCGCTCGGTTGCGCCATTTCGTCCCCCTCAAGCTGGCAGGAAAGAATCTCGAAATCGCCGCGGCGTCCTTGTCCGAGGGGGCGAATCCTCAAACCCGCAAGGTGATCGAACTGCTCCTGGAACCGTTCGGCGTCTTCTATCGCTACGATGCGGCGTGGTCCCTCGGGCAACTCGAAGAACTCTGCCGCAAGGAAGGTGTGTCCATGCCTTCAGCCGAGGACTGCTAGGGCCTCTTCTCAGCGTTTCAATTCCTTCTCGAAGCAGAAAACCAGACGTTTGCCTTTTTACCGCAACGAGTTGGCTCCAAGGCTGAGTTTGATCACTAGACGTTACGTCCTCAATGGTCGGGAGGAAGTTGAACCGAGATGTCGGCGGCGGGCGATGAGGGCCGCGCCGAGGGCTCCGACCAGATCCGGCCGGGGAGGGACCGAAATGGGAAGGCCGAGTTCTTCGGATAGAGCTCGGACCACGCCCGCGTTGTGAGCTACCCCGCCCGACATCGAAATAGAGAGGCCGGTGAGGGAAGGGGCGACTCGTCTGACCAACCCGGCCGTGCGGACGGCGATGGCGCGATGCAGCCCCCGTACGATGGAGGGCACTGCGGTTCCCCCTGCCAGGAGGGAGACTACTTCACTCTCGGCGAAGACGGTACACATGCTGCTCAAGGCCGAGGTGCTGGTGGTCGCGGCGTCGAGGTCCTGGAGTTCGGTGACCTCGATTTCGAGAGCCCGGGCCATGGCTTCGAGAAAACGTCCGGTGCCCGCGGCGCACTTGTCGTTCATGGCGAAATCCAGCACCTTGCCGGCGTCGAGGCGGATGGCCTTGCTGTCTTGACCGCCGATGTCGATGAGCAAGGTCGTGCGGGGCAGGAGGTCGGCGATGCCCTCGGCATGACAGGTGATTTCGGTCACCGCGGCCAGGCGATCAGCGACCCGATCGCGGCCGTAACCAGTCGAAACCACGACGACCTGAGCAGTAGAGGGGGGGTCGAGCGCGGCCAGGACTTCGGTCCTGGCCCTGGCTATGGCCTCGAGATTGCGCGCGCCCGTGGGGACGACGGCTCCGGCCAGGAACCGGCCCTCGCTGTCGATTGCAACCGCGTCGCAGGTCAGACTGCCGATGTCGAGGCCGAGGTAGATCAAGGTAGGACCTCGGCCGACAGTTCCCGCCGTTGGAGCAGGAGTTCGACGAAGGCCTGGAGTCGGGTACGGACCTGTCCCTCGGAAAAGTTCCGCGAGTCGATGCAATCTACCTCCAGGTTGAGGACCGGGACCTCGGCCCTGCGCAACCCGCGTTCGATCAGGCCACGGCTCCCGGTCCCCTGCTTGCAACCGAAGTGGCAGGGGTTGATGACCCCGTCCACGCGATAGCGCCGGACCAGGTCGAGGAGATGGGCGATTCGCACTTCGGCGGTGCCGCTGTAAGGGTGGAAGAGGATGCGTTCGGCCAGGCTCTGCAAGGGGTTCTCGGGATCCAGCGGAGGCCAGGTGATGTCGTTGAACTCATCGGCCACGATGACGGCACCGTAGTCGGTTTCCAGGTCTTCGATCAGCTTGGACTTGAATTGCAGGCGGTTCTGCAACCACAGCAGCCGCAAGCGTTCACCGGTCTTCGGAGGGCGCTCGGCGCGGAGACGCAACTCGTCAAGCCAGGCGCCGGCCACGGTCTCGGCTTCGGCAGTCCCGAAGAACAGGGGCAGGACGATACCCAGGTTCTTGAGTTCGGTGCTGCGGATGGGCGAGGGCACGTCGGTGCAGCGTTCGAACACCTCGACCAATGAGGCCCGGGTGCGGTTCGAGGCAAGGATTGCCTCCGCCAGATCGGCTTCTGCCAGCCGGCGTCCGGTGATCGCGGAGACGTGGAGGACCAGTCTTCCGAGTTGGCGGGTCACGTACGAGGTGGCGGCTTCGCTGCGGTCGGTCGGCACATGGAGGACGAAGGGGCTGCGGCCGAGGATGCGCGAGGCGCTCTCGAGAGCGTACATGCCCGCGCTGCAAGGCTGCGAGGTCGCCAAGAAGAGGCGTGGCGGTGGTAACAGACGAGAGGTGATCACGCCGAGCGCGGCGCGGTGGTAACCGCAGGAGTCGGAAGAATAGCCGCATTGCTCGGCCGCCTCGAGCGTGGGGACGACCAGCCCGGCCGAGGCGAGCACGCCGCCGATGAATTCCGGATAGCACGCGGGGACGCCCATGGCGTTGAGGAGTTCGAAGGGAGTAGCGACTCCGCACCAGGCGGTCACGACCTCGGGATCACACAGGCGTCTGGCAAGACGCATGGCGGCCAGCGCAAAACGTTTGCGCGGGTTGGGCGCCTTGCCCTCGGCTTCGAGCTTGGCGGTCAAACCGTCGATGGTGGCGTCGAGGTAGGCGAGGACCTGGCTCATGCGACACCTCGAGCGGTCAGGAGTTCGGCGAAGGCCTGCAGGCGGGTCCTCGCTTGGCCGGGGAGGTTCGGGCCGGCCTCGCCCTCCAGGACGAGCAGCGGACAATTGGCTTCCTGGAAGGCCCGGCGCAATTCCGGCACCTTGGCCAGATAGGGATCGCAGTACTTGAGCGTCAGGAGCACCGCGCCGCGGGCCGAACATGCATGTGCGGCGGCGAGATGATGGGCGACCAGGGTGGAGGATCGTTCGCAGCGGCACAAGGTGGGACAGGGACTGCGGCCGAGCAACGCCGAAGCATAGGCCTCGAGGAGCGCCGGGGTGGAGAGCTCGGGAGCGAGCGCGAAGGCTACCTCGTGGGGGCGGTAGGCATCGCAGGTGCCGAGTCCGGTCACGGCAAGGCCGGCTTCGACCACCAGGTCGAAGTAGCGGGGATCGGGTTGGATAGTGCCGAAGAGATAGACCGGCACCGTGTTCGGATCCCTTGGAAGGGGTGGAGGTGCCAGGAAAGCGTCGATCCGTTCCAGGGCCTCGCCGACCGGGAGGTCGGTCAATTCCCGGAGCACGTTCATTGCTCCGGCAGGACCGGTCCGCACACCCTCGGTATGCACCTGGCCGCGGAGGCGTTCGAGGTGTTCGGCAAGCTCGTTCCGGAGAGCCAGACTCCGGTACAGGGCGTGCGCATGGAGCGGCCTACCGGTCAGTTCGGTCAGGCGCTGGCCGAGTTTAATCAGGCTGGCCGCGAAATAACGCATGCCTTCTTCGTCGGGACAAACGGGCAAGTCGAGGACCAGGACCCGGGCAGGTCCCCACGTTTCGAGCAGGGCGTCGGCCATGCGGCGCATGGCATCGCAGGAGACCACGACCAGGAAGAGGTCCTGGGGATCTGGCCAGGAGAAAATCCTCTCGAGAACCCCCTTGACGTGACCACACAGGTTGTCGTGGAGCATGCCCCCCGCCACTGCCGGGTCCTTCGCCGAGGGGACCAGCCGGCGTGACGTCAGACCAAAGGCATCGAACAGGGCCAACGGAGCGAAGGAACAGGCATAGAGGACGGCCATGACCATCTCCGGACCGGACTTCACGAAAGGGCAGAGTCTCCTCTTCTCAGGGACTTGTCAATCGTCCCCGGGCTAGTGTCATTCCCGAGATATGGAGAGGTTCTCTGTGCACTCACTTCTTCTGTCAGCGGCTCAGGGCGCCGATGTACTCAGGTGCATTACAGGCCCAACCATGGGGACCTTCTTTATTGAGGAGATATGCGGAGGTTGCGATGTTAGGTTCGGGACAGAGCGGGTCGCTGCCGGCGAACCCCGCGGTTGTCGAGTAATGGTCCCAGTACTGGGGCATCCATTGGAACAGTCCCGAGGCGCCTGAAGAAGCATTGACGGCTTGGGGATCACCGCCGCTTTCGCAACGGATGATGGCCAAGGCCCAGGCGACGTCTTCGGCCTTGAAATACTTCTCGACGAGGGGACGCCAGGCTTCGACGCCCTGTTCCGGATACGAGTAGCCGGCGCGACAATCCGCGGGGGGTTCAACCGTGCCGGTCGGCGCGGTAGTGGTACTGCAGTCGTTGGCCGAATCGACGGTCTGGTGACCGATCGCACAGTGGGGGGATGCATCGGAAACCCAGTGCGCTTCGGCCCCGCAGGTTCGGAGGCACCGTACGCATTCACCTATGTCCGTGGGTCGGGCGAGTTCTTCGCATTGAGCTCGAAGGGTCGCGGTATCGGGTTGGGTCGGGGGCGTGGGCAGTTCTCCGGGTAAGACCTGAGCAGGCGGTGGGCTATCAATTTTTATCGATGACGTATCCCGAGATACCGCGTTCTCTTCTTGGAGCGATGTCGAGGTGTCCGGCTCAATGGGGGTCGGGAGCGTCGGTCGAGACTCCGAGGGGCGAGAGGTTTGCTCTTCGGGGAGATGGCGTAGAGTTGCGTCTCCACAGGTGAGTAGGCCGAGGGAGAGGCCGAGCATCCCCGCAATGGACAAGGTGCGTGGTAACAAAGCCTTTGGGGTGATTGAGCAGTTCATGGGGCACAGTATAGCATAGGAGAAAAGCAGGTTGAGAACCTGGTAGGTCCTTCCCAGCCCTCGACCGCGGAGCAGTTTCCGGCCAGCGGGGAGCGAGGGTCTACCCCCTTCACTGGGACGGCCGGCTGCAGCGGAAGCCGAAGGTCAGGTAGGCCAAATCGGGAACCACGGACTGGCGCCGGGCGTTGCGAAAGGCCGCCAGTTGGACTTCTGCGAAGGATCCACCGCGTTGGACGCGTGAGGGTCCGGGGGTGAGATTACACGGATCTGAGATTGCCTCAGGAGAAGCATAGAAGTCGACAGCGTAGAAATCCCGGACCCATTCGCTGACATTGCCCTGCAGGTCCATGACCCCTCCCGAGCTGGCGCCGTCTTCGAACCAGCCGACCGGCGAGGTCGTGGCGAAACCGTCGTTGAGGATCTCATCCTTCCAAACCAGCGGGCAATTCCTATCGCAGAGGTTCAGGCGAGGATAGGGCAGGTAGGCCAAGTCCCAGATCGGGCCCCAGGGGTAGGTTGTACCGAAATCCCCCTTGGCCGCGTATTCCCACTGCGCTTCGGTGGGGAGATCGGCGCCGAGCCATTGGCAATAGGCCCGGGCCTGGTCCCAGGTGACGCAGTTCATGGGGTGATTCTCGAAGCCGGGGAGTTCGAGGTTGGAAACTCCGTCATCGGTGCAGGTCGGAGTGCTGGGACAGGCTCCTGCGAGCAGACAATATTCGTATTCGCCGGCCGTGACCGGGTTGGTCAGCAGTTCGAACGGGCTCAGGTCGACTTGATGGGTTGGCCGCTCGTCGTCCCCCCAGTCGTTGCTCCCCATGATGAAGGGACCTCCCGAGAAGGCCAACCAGGTCGGGATCACCTCGTAGTTGATCGTGTCCGAAACGACCGTCGAAACATTGCCGTAGAGATCGAGAAACCAGGCGTAGACGGTCTTCTGGCCATAGCCGGGAGAGAGCTCGAAGAAGGCCTCGGCAAAGAGCACGCTGTGCAGCGGCAGGTAGTTCCAACAGGCGTGACCATGTTCGGGTGGGGCGGGGTCTTCTTTGAAACAGGAGGCGATCACGCCGCCGGCATCGCTGACCGTGAAGGCGAGCACGACCTGTCGGAAGGGGGTGGTTTCTTCGCCTCGGTTGAGCTCGACCATGGTCTCGGCCGGGGGAAGCTGCTCAGCATCATTGCTGCCGTCCCTGGCGCAACGGAAGCCGAGGTCTTCGAAGGCGGCGTTCATGGGCTCGAACCTACGGGTATCAGTCCGGAGTTCGCCAGTGCCCGCGGCGAGATAGCTCCCTCCCCGGGCAACCCTGACGCCGCGATCGTCGGATGCCTCGGGGTCGATGGTGTTGGCAGCGAGGAGATAGAAGGGAGCTCCCTCGGCACAGAGAGGGTCGTCGGAACCGAGGCAATCGCCGCAGTCGCGGACCCATTCGGCGATATTGCCGCTGAGGTCGAGCAGTCCGGTAGGGTTCTCTCCCTCGGGGAAACGGCCGACCGGCGCGGTTTCGAGGAAATGTTCGTTCGTGCAGAGAGCTGGACCGCAGTTGACGAGGACAGGATCGTCAGTGAAAAGCTCCCCCCAAGGGAAAGCGAGGGCTTCAGGGCCGCGGGCAGCATACTCCCACTGTGCCTCGGTGGGCAGGTCGCTTTCGATCCAGAGACAGTAAGTCCGTGCCTGAGCCCAGGTGAGGGCGGTGACCGGGTGGCCCTCGTGTCCGGGACGATGATACGTCGAGTTCGAGGGCGGCAAATCGCAGACCCCAGCAGCGACACAGGACCCATACTCGGTCACGTCGACCTCCTGGGCTTGGAGGGAGAAGGGGGTCAGATAGACCCGGTGGACGGGACGGTTCGGAGGATCGCCACCCGCGTTGCCTTGGAAGACCGACCCGGCCGGCAGGTCAATGAAACGGTTAGCAGGGAAGACCGGTGACCAATAGTCGAGGTCGAGAGCCAGGTTGGGAGAGGTATTGCCGCTCTTGTCCCGGACTCTGAGGAGCAGCCGATGGCGGCCTTCATGGTAGGCGAGATTGAAGGGTACCTCGAGGTCGAGGGGGCTGCCGCCATTCACGATTCTCCAGCACGGATCACCGATGGGTACACTCTCTCGATATTCAATACAGACCGCATAGACTCCGACCTCATCCGTTGCCGTCAGATGCAGCGACAAGTTCCGCGAGGGGCTGTAGTCACCGCCCCCGGCTAAGGCGAAGCTGGTCACCATTGGGGCTATGAGGTCGTCGGCCAGGCGATCGATGCTGTCCTCGACTGAGCCCGCCACATTTCCGGACGTGTCCTTCAACCAGAGATGCAGGGTCCGTTGACCGAGAGTATCTCCGAGGTCGTAGCCGACGGTCTTGTCGAGGAGTTGTTGCACGATGAGCACGGTCCAGCAGGGGGAGTCGAGAGATGGTGTCCCGTTGTCTTCGGTCAGGCAGTATTGCCATATTCCGCGTTCGTCGTGACCACCGATGCGGGCACTGACCGACGAGAGCGTGGTATAGCCGTCCCCATTGTCCAGGACCAGCGAGAGGTCGGTGGGCGGGATGAGATCCGGGGGACGCAGATAGATGGTATCTCGAACGCTGACCGAGAGGTTGCCGGAGAGATCGGTATACCACAAGTACACGGTCTTCGAGCCCTCGCCCGCGCCGAGGGTGAAGCTCACCGTCTCCTGGTGATGGTTTTGCGGTGGGAGTGGAACTACGCAGGCCGAGGTGCCCGTTGGTGGAGCGGGGTCTTCCCGGAGGCAATACCATGCGAGGGCTTCGTCGTCGCGGGCGGTGATTGTCGCGGAGACCGCGGTGACCGTGGTCTCCAGCGCCCCTCCCTCCAACACGAGTTCGAGATTGGTGGGCGCGGTGAAATCGGGGAGATCTAAGACGAACGAGTGGCGCAGCACCGGGGAGGGGGTCCCAGCGTGGTCGTACCCCCTAAGCTCGAGGAAGTGCTCTCCCTGCCCTGTCACGGTGAGGTCGAGCGGGGAGGTGCAGTGCGTGATCAGCGCGAAGGCATCCAACTGGCAGGTATAGCTCAGCTCGGTCGAGCTACCGAACACAACCCGGAGGTCCGTGCTGGTGAGCACAATCGGAGGGGTAGGTAGGAAGTGGATTTCGGGTACGACGAGGGTTTCGAAGAGATGGACAATCGGTTCGGCATGGTTGCCTGCCTCGTCGAAGCCTTCGAGGGTGAAGCGGTATTTGGCAGGAGTGTCGAGGTTGACCTTTCTCCACGGCGAAGTACAGACCTCGTCGGCCACGAGTATGGCTGAGTTCTCCAGGCGGCAGCGGGTCGTCACTCGCTCATCGGCCGAGAAGACGAAGGCGGCCTCCCGTTCGTAGTGATAACTCGCCGGAGCCGAGAGGAGGGTCAGGCGAGGGCTTCGCAGGTCAACGGAAAAACTGTGTCCGAGGGGGAGGGAGCGGTTACCCGCGGGATCGACGGCGGTGACGGTGACAAGGTGTTCGCCCTGGAGGAGGCTGGTCGCGCGGAAGGGGGAGATGCATCCGAGTGGGACAGCAGCATCGAGTGCGCAGGTGAAGGTGACGGGCTCGTCTGCTTCGAACCGCAGCTCCAGCTCGGGACTCTTGAGGTTCAAGAGGGGAGTACCGGTGAAGGAGAGCTTCGGCGGGGTTAGATCAACCTGGAAGGAGTGTTCGAGTTCGGTTTCGTTGCCGGCACGATCGGCTACGCTCAGTTCGAGGAGGTGAGGCCCCTCACTCAATTCGCGCAGGAGCAAGGGAGAAGTACAGCCGGGTAGCATGGTACCGTCGAGTCGGCAGTGGAGCGTCGCATTGCGCTCCGCCGTGAAGGAGATATCCAAGGCTGTCGCGGAGAGGACGGCTGGCGGCACGGGGGAGAAAGCCACCGCGGGAGGAGTCAGGTCGATACCCAGGGTGAGGACGAGCGGACTGGGGTCGACGTTGCCGAGGAGGTCCACGGCACGGAGTTCCAAGTAGTGGGTACCCTCGACGAGAGCCTCGAGCAGGAAGGGATCGTCGCACGGCTGCCAG
>MGSU01000008.1:0-22017 GCA_001799195.1 Deltaproteobacteria bacterium RIFOXYA12_FULL_61_11
GAGAGCCGGCAAGAGGGTTGTCGAGAGTCGCGCCCTACTCCGCGGCCTGAACGACACTCTCCACCAGCGGATCGAGAAGGGAGAACGGGTCGAGGCCGAGTTGCTCAATTACATGCTCATGGCCAATGCTTCCAGTGATTACATTACGTTGATCGATCGCCACTACTGCTACTGTGCGGTCAACGAGGCCTACCTCAAAGCCAGACGTAAAAGTCACGGGGACATTCTCGGCCACACCCTGGTCGAAGTTTGGGGCGAGCAGATCTTCAACGAAGTCCTCAAAACCAACGTAGACATCGCCCTGACCGGGTCGATCGTTCATTATGAATCCCTGTTCGGGTTCACCCCGACCGGGTCCCGTTTCATGGATGTGACCTTCTATCCCTATCGGAATGAGCACGGTGAGGTGAGCCATGTAGTCATAACCTCCCACGACATTACGAAGGTCAAACGTGCCGAGGAAGAGATTCGCAAGCTCTTCCACGCCGTTGAGCACAGTCCCATGGGAATTCTCATTGCCGATGCTTTTGGGACCATCAAGTACGTCAATCCCGAATTCCTCAGTCAACGCGGGGAAAAACCCGGTAACCTGCTCGGAGATTTTTGGCGGGATACCCTGGTGGGCCGAGAGAACAAGTATCTCTTCGAGGAAATATGGGCCGTAATCGCTACTGGCCGCGAATGGATCGGAGAGTTGAGCATCTCTCGCTCGGACGGGCTGCCGGTCTGGTATAGCCTTACCATCACACCTATCCTCGGAGAAGACACAAGAGTTACTGATTTCATAGCCTTGCGTGAGGACATCACCGAACAGGTCGAGGCTGAACAGGCCCGCGACGATATGCACCAACAATTGTTGCAATCGGCAAAATTGGCAACTTTGGGAGAACTCAGCGCGGGTATTGCCCACGAACTCAACAATGTGCTGACCTTGTTATTGGGCCATGCAGAAGAGCTCGAGCATGCTCTCGAACAGGAGAACCTCGACAGGAGCACGCTGCGTAAGTCCTCGGCCAATATCCTGGAGGTGGCCGAGCGGATGAACAAGATCGCCACCCAGATGAGGAAATCGGCGCATGGGCCCATGCCCGAATTCGTCACCCACGACGTGCGTCAGATCCTCGAGGACACCCTCTTCTTGATGAACAAAAAAATCAGGAATGCGGGGGTTACCGTACAAAGTGACTTCGCCCCAGAGCTGCCTCCCGTCAATTGCGATCCGGGGCAGATAGAACAAGTAGTCCTCAACATCTTGACCAACGCTCTGGCGGCTATGGAAGGAAGGAACGGGGGCTTGATAAGGATCACCACTGCAGTTGGTGCCGACAGAGGGGTAGATATTGCAGTATGGAACGATGGCCCTCTCATCCCCCCCGAGGTTCTCGAACATCTTTTCGAGCCGTTCTTCACCACGAAACCCCGCGGCATCGGTACCGGTCTGGGTATGTCGATCGCGGCGACGATCATGCGTAATCACGGGGGGCGTCTCGAGGCCAAGAGCGCGATCGATCTGGGTACCAGCTTCACGCTCTCCTTCCCAGCCGTGAGCGGAGCCAGTCTCAATCGCGCTCCTTTCCTCGTGGTGCTTGGACCGGATCAAGACGAGCGCGCCGAGTTGGCCCGCCGGATCGCCGGATACGGCTATCGCGTAGAAGTCGTGGAAGACCAATACGGGTTGACCGCGCTCTGCGCAGATAGTTCTCCGGCGTTGTTGTTCTGCTTCGAGGAGGCTCTCGACGATGAGACTTGCACCCTGGTGCAGAACCTCCAGCACCGTTGTACCGATCTTCCGATCGTCCTGCTGCAGCACCGTTCCAGTGGGGCCTGTCCTCCCTTCGCCCGTCTCGAGTTCCACGCTACGCTGCGCCGTCCGCTGAGCGCTCTGATGCTCAGGAAACTGCTCAAGGGTCTGGGCTCTGGAAACAGGACCGGGACACCTGCCCCCGTGGATCTCGGTTCATGGTGACCCTACTCTATTTTGTCGAGGACAAGTATCTGGAACAAAGCCGAGCCTGGCTGATGTCCAGCAGCACAACCTCGAGCGATACTTCATCTTTGCAATCCCCAATACGCCTCGTCGCCGCAGGCCGAGAGGTCACCATCTACGTGGTCACGACCAGGGAAGAGGCGCACCGACATCTCCTCACGGTACCGGTCGATCTCCTCGTACTCGAAGAACACTCCGCCCTCGACGAAACTATTTGTTTCCGCTTTCTGAAAGGGTTGCATTATCTCCCCGATCCGGACCAAGCGTTTCCCCTCAACCGGGTTGCCGTGGTCCTTTGCGGCAAAGAACATCTCGTCGACCGGTCCTTCCGCTACGGACGCTTCAACGTGGCAAAGGTGCTGGCGAAACCGCGGGCCGTGGAAACCTTGATTACCCTCCTCGCTCCCTTGGTTGAGAACCAGGAGAGCGGCAAGCTTGCCCTCTGCCTCGGCGGTGGAGGACTGGAGGGGTTGCTCTACGAACTCGGAGTGTGCAAGGCTCTGGATGACGTGCTGGTCGGACGTTCTCTCCACCGCTTCGATATCTTCTGCGGCATAAGTGCCGGTTCCATCCTCGCCACGTTCTTGGCCTTCGGTTTCGACCTCGACGATATCCTGGACGCCTTCGAGGGTGGGGGCCAAGGTAGCCTCGACCCGATCACCCCTGCCGTCCTTTATGACCCCGCGATCCTGGATTGGATGTTGCACGCCGTGGCGGTACTTGCCAAGACCCGTTCGCTGAAACCCAAAGCCCTCCTCTCCACTTTCCTCCGCATGAGTCCGAGAGGCCTCTTCAAGGGAGCCAGGTTGCGACAGTATCTCTCGCTCCAATTCAAGAACCGTGGGTTATCCGAGGATTTCGCCGCTGCCAACCGGGAACTCTATATCGGCGCGACCAATCAAGACACCTCCGAACACGTGGTATTCGGTGCCGAGGGTTTTCGCGATGTCCCCGTCTCTCGAGCGATAAGGGCTTCGTGCGCCCTGACCCCCTTCTATTTACCTGAACGGATCGGAGCTACCTGGTACGCTGATGGCCAGATCACACGCACGGCCAACTTCCATTGGGCCATGGAGCGCGGGGCCAAACTCGTCATCGTGGTCAATCCGCTCCGACCGATTGAATCGGGCGAACCAGGGTATGTCCACGGGAAGGGGGGACTGTTCGAGGCCTTGCAGTCCCTCAAGGCCCTGATCAACACCCGCTTCCTCCATGCCTTGAACCACCAGATTGAGCGTTGTGCCGAGCAGGATGTCTTGCTCTTCCAACCCTACCGTGAGGACATGAAACTGATGAGCGGTTCACCGATGAAATACAGCATTCGTCGGGAAATCATCAGGCTCGCCTATAACGCAGTGATCCGAAAATTGAACACCGACTTCGAGTTCTATCGCTCGACCCTCAACCGTCATGGGCTCGAACTGCGTCGCGGGCGCGTCCTCGAGACGAGCTGAACTCATGAAACCAAGGTTTGCCGAGGAACATCAGGACCGTGGTCGAGTCTTGGTCGTCTACAACGGTCCAGAAATCGATGCCGCGTTGCAGGTCGTGCTGCCCCGGCTCGAGGTCGAACTGATTCCCCTTTCCCTGCAAGACCTCAGCCCCGAATTGGTCAAGAAGTATGCTCCGGACTTGATTCTCCTCGACCTGCAACGAGTCGATCTCCAACTGAAAGACCAACTCGTGGCCCTCGCAAGGGAACAACAGCGTCATGCGGTCCTGGTCCTGGCACGAGCTCAACACCGTCGCTTCATTGAGAGTTTCGTTCGACGTCGGGTGACCAAGATCCATTATCTCGGGCGTGGGCCGGACGAAGAGTTGCTCGACAAGGCCCGCAATCTCTTGAGTTTGGCCCAATGCCGTACCCAGCTTCAGAGGCAGGCCCGGGTTCGCGATATCCTCGAGGAGGTGATTCGCTTACTCACCCGAAACCTGGAGCCGCGTGAAGCCATCTTCTGCGTTGTCGCCTATCTCGCCCGGGCTCTCGATATGGTTCGCTGTTCCTTGGTCCGGCTCGATCCCTCCGGAGATCGGGGTATGGTCCTGGCCAGCAGCGAGAGCTTCGAATTGCGCGATTTCGTTCTCTTACTCTCACGGTACCCCGAGATCGAGTACTGTATTCTCGAACGAAAACCCCTCATCATCCGCAATATAGAGCAACATCGCGTACTCCTGGGGGTACGTGGCCGTTTACCCAAGGGCAAGTTCCGCTCCTTGCTGGTGGTTCCGGTCCTGCATCGCGAGACGGTGATCGGCGTGTTGCACTGCAAAGCCCGACAAGCCCACCACCCCCTCGGGGAACAACTCGAAGCCCTCCTCGGCCTTGTCGCCGGGATACTCGGCCAAGCCCTTCACAACGAAGTCACCCCACGGCCCCAGGATCAACCCTCGGTCGGCGATCCAGGGCTGGTATTGGCAGAGTTCGGAGGGGCAATCAAACACGTTCTCAATCAGCCCTTGACCGCTATCCTCGGCTATTCCAACCTGTTGTCACGTCGGCTCGGCGAGAACGATCCAGCCTTTCATCCTGTCCGCGTGATCCAGAACGAAGCGATGCGCATGGCCGAACTGGTGCGTAACATTGGAGAAACCCGAGAGTATCGCACCGAACAGTATGTAGGAGCCCACTCCATTGTCTCTATCCCCGGTGACCCTTCCGCTCACTTGCAAGAGCCTTTCTCAACCAATACCTTCCTGGCCCATCTGACCGCTCTCGAAGAAGAGCTCGAACACTGTTTTCAGCCACTCGCCGTGCTCGAGACCTTCGGGCGACACCTGCGCCACGAACTCCCTCCTCATCGCCAGGCCTTCTGGATACGCGACCTCAGGAATGATAATCTCCTCCCGATCCTCGCAGATGAAGGTCTACCTCTCTTCGGTTTGGGGGTTTTACACCCAGGACAGGGTCTTCTCGGTAGCGAGTTGTTCGCAGATCGACTCATCCGTCTCCAGTCACCCCTGCGCCACGAGGAGTTGGTCACCCGGGGGTCGACCTTCCCGGGTCTCGAGGATTGGCCCGGCATGCTCCTCCCGCTGAGCGTCAGCCGCTCGAACCTTGCCCTGCTCCTCCTGCTCTTCGAAGCCCCGGTCCTACCGAGCCCTGAGCAGGAGAGTCTCTTGCTGGCCATGGGGCGCCGAGCGGCTCTCGAACTGCGGAACCTCCGCTTGTTCGAACGCCTGCGTCAGGATCAGCTCGTCCGAGAGCGACTCCTAGAACATGCTCCCTCCCCTGCCTTGACCATAGATCTGAACGGGAAACTCAGTGAGGTCAATCCTCGCTTCGTCGAACTCGTACTCCGAAGCAGGCAAGAATTGTTGGGATCCAACCTCACCGAACTGGTGGTCATCGAAGACAGAGGTTTGGTCGAGAGCCTGCTCGAACAGGCTCTCGAGGGACGTCCAACCGAGGGATTTACACTCCGTTTTTCTGCGCCGGAACAAGAAATTGCCATCGAATTCAATACATTCACAACATTCCTGGAGAAAAATCGTCCTGAGAGCGTGCTCCTGCTCGGACGCGATCTCAGCCACGAACGGTTGCTCGAGGCTTCACTCCGCCAACAGGAGAAGTTGAGCACGGTCGGCATGCTCGCAGCGAGTATTGTCCATGAACTGAACAACCCCTTGGCCACGGTCCGTCTCAATAATGATTTTCTCATCCGCAAGGTGGAGTTGGGGCATAGAGAGCCCACGACCGACGTGCGCCATAACCATGCGATCGCCGAGAGCGTGGAACGGATGCAGCGCTACACCTCAGGTTTGATGGCCTTCGTCAGACCCGCTGCCCCATTCGCCCGCGTGGCCCTTGATCTCAATGACGTGGTCCGAGACACTCTCGTGTTCACCGAAGCCTATGTGCGAGGAGCCGGCGCTCGCCTGGAAACCTCGTTAAGCGATGGCCTGAAACCAATACGCGGTATCAAAGACCAACTCCAGCAGCTCTTCATCAACCTCATCGCAAATGCGGCCCAAGCCATGCATGGTCCGAATGGGTGCATTACTGTGCGCACCGCAGCCATCGATGCGAGCTTCGTCGGCATCGAGGTCAACGATGACGGACCCGGTATGGATCAGGAACACCTAGCCAGTATTTTCAAGCCCTTCTTTACCACGAAACCCGCGGGGAGAGGAACTGGTCTAGGACTCAGTATCGTCGAACGGATCGTGCGAGAGCACGAGGGCACGATCGAGGTCGGCAGCGAACCGGGCAAGGGGACGAGTTTTCGCATCGCGTTCCCGGCCATCGGAGAAGTCCGCCAAGGAGGAATACCAACATCGTGAAGATCATGCTGTTCGTGGGTATGACCATTCTTGGATTTGCCTTCGCGACCGCGATAGGGATCGTGATCTATTTCCAGGGGGACCTGCCCTCTATCGAAAAACTCAAGGCCTATGATCCTCCACTGGTCACCGAGGTCTATTCCTCGACCTATGAGTTGATCGGCAAATTCTACAACGAAGAACGCTATGTGCTCCCCCTCTCCTCGGTACCTGACCACGTGCTCGAAGCCGTGCTCGCGGCCGAGGACGCCAATTTCTTCTCTCACCACGGTATCGATTTCCTCTCCATCGTCAGAGCTGCCCTGAAGAACCTCTACTCGGGAGGTATTAAGCAGGGAGCCAGCACCATTACGCAACAGGTCGCGAAAACCTTCTTGCTCGGTTCGCAACGCACCTTCACCCGTAAGGTAAGGGAAATGTTGCTCTCTTATCGGATCGAAAAAGAACTGAACAAACATGAGATCCTCTTCCTCTATCTGAACCAGATCTATCTCGGCAATGGGGCCTATGGTTTGGAAGCCGCTGCACGCAAGTATTTCGGCAAACACCTCGCCGAGCTCACCGTAGCCGAAGCTGCGCTCTTGGCGGGACTGCCGCGCGCCCCCTCCAAATATGCCCCCACGACCAATCCGCACATGGCCCGTTCGCGGCAACTCTATGTCCTGGAACAGATGCTCGGCCAGGGAATGCTCGATCGAAAGACCTACGAGCGCGCCAAGGCGGAGAAGTTGGTCTACGCCCCACCGGTCGATGTGAACCTGGAGAAGACCCCCTATTTCACCGAAATGGTCAGGCGCTACCTGGTGGAGCACTACGGTAACGAGAATCTCCTGACCAAGGGATACCAGGTTTTCACCACGGTCGACGTCGGTCTCGATCGCCTGGCCAGACAAGCCCTTCGCGGTGGTTTGAGGGAGTTGGACAAACGACAGGGTTGGAGGGGCGCGCTCGAGAACCTCCCGGACCAGGACGCCCTACAAGCCTTTCTGGCCAAACCCCAGACGCCCGACGAGGACGGCTTTCTCCGAGCTGTCGTCCTCTCCGTCGACGACGACGCCGGGCGTGCCGAGCTGGGCCTGGGTACTCAACGCGGTACCATCCTACTCGAGGATTGCGCCTGGGCTCGTCCCTTCAACGTGAACACCAATTACCGCAACCATTTGCTGACGAAAGTCTCTCAGGCATTGAGCCCTGGGAAGGTGATCCTGGTGCGTCGAATCGAACGCGAGGGGTGTACCGATTGTTATCAGTTGGAACAAGAACCGCTGGTCCAGGGGGCTCTCTTCTCTGTCTCGCAGCGATCCGGCTTCGTTCGGGCCATGGTTGGAGGTTATGACTTCCGCCTCAGCGAATTCGATCGTTCCCGTCAGGCCAGGCGCCAACCGGGTTCTGCCTTCAAACCCCTTATCTATGCTGCGGCTCTGGACAAGGGTTACACCCCCTCGACCCTCATCCTGGATACCCCGGTGGTCTTCGATGATTATGAGAAGACCGGCCTGTGGAAGCCGGAGAACGACGGAGCCAATTTCCGCGGGGATACCACCTTCCGAGAAGCGCTGGTGCACAGCTTGAATATTCCCACGATCAAGATCGTCAACGACATCGGCTTGAAATACATTCTGGCCTACCTGCGACGGCTCGGCCTTCGGGCGGAGCTCAACCAGGATCTCTCCACAGCGCTCGGTTCGAGCGTACTCACCATCGAAGAGGTATGCCGTCTTTATAGCGTCTTTGCCAATATGGGCAAGAATGTGCCCTTCGTGTTCATCACCGAAATTCGAGAGGCCACGGGTGCGATCCTCGAGAAGAACACCTTTGTCGAGGCCGATGCTTCCCTTGCCGAACAGCTTACCCGTATCGAGGATTATGCTCCCCAGCTCGATGTGGAAACACAACCCCCCCCTCTGGAAGAAACCGAAACAGAACCCGCTGCAGAGGATCCCAATGATCCGGGACTGAATCCCTTCGGCCACCTCAGTGCGGGCAGAGTTCTGAGTTCGGAGACGGCTTACATGATCACCCATCTCCTCAAAGGTGTCGTCCAATACGGGACAGGCTTCAGAGCCCGAATAGCCGAGCGTCCCATTGCGGGGAAGACCGGCACCACAAATGATTACCTCGATGCCTGGTTCGCCGGTTACTCGCCTCAATTGACCACCGTGGTCTGGACGGGCTTCGACGAGAAGAGGAGTCTCGGGGTCAACGAGACAGGCTCTCAAGCGGCCGTACCGATCTGGCATGCCTACATGGATGAAGCCCTGCGCAACCGACCCCGCCCGGATTTCGCCGTGCCGAGTTCCAACCTGGTGTTCGTCAAGGTCGATCGCAAGACCGGTCTGCTGGCAAGCGCATCCTCCCAAAAGACTATTTACGAGGTTTTCCTGCGTGGCACCGAGCCCACCCAGCAGCATGTGGAGAAGCAACGGCGGGCTACCGGTAATATCCTCTTCGACGACGAGGTTCCACCCGAACTCTGAAACGGGCTGGGCCGAGGAGCGCCACTGGATCAGGCTCTTCCGCGGAATAATGTGGAATTATGAAAAAGTGCTTGAAATCTCCAGGCAGTGGGCCGATTATCGACAGATTGAGCTAGGACACGGCAGATAGCACGGTGAAGAGTACGTTCAAGGTCACCTTCTGGGGGGTTCGCGGCAGCATCCCGGTGCCGGGGCCGCAGACCACGAAGTACGGTGGGAACACCCCCTGCGTCGAGGTTCGCTGCGCCGATCAACTTTTCGTCTTCGATACCGGCAGTGGGGTCGTTTCCCTCGGACGAAAATTGCTGAGTGAAGGTCCCCTGCTCGGTCATATCTTCTATACGCACTTCCATTGGGATCATATCCAGGGTTTCCCTTTCTTCGCCCCCTTGTTCAATCCGGCCAACCAGTTCCATCTCTATGGCCAACACAACACGCCTCACACCCTGGAAAAGGCGCTCGGCGGCCAAATGGAGCAACCGGTTTTTCCCATCACCATCAAACACCTACCGGCGACGTTGCACTTCCACCAGGTCTGTGAGTCAGTTCCTCTCGAAATCGGACCCGTCAAGATATCCCCCTTCAAGCTCAATCACCCCAGTCCATGTCTAGGGTATCGGCTCGACTTCGAAGGTCGCAGCATGGTGTATGGAGCTGATAACGAACACGGAGCCGACGGTCTCCACCAGGTCTATCTCGACCATGCCCGGGATGCGGACCTGGTCATCTTCGATGCCGCCTATACCGACGAGGAATACACCGGGCACAAAGGTCCACCGCGTAAGAACTGGGGACATTCGACCGCAACCCATGCCTTGGATTTACTGCAGCACCCTGGAGCCAAGCGTGTCGCCCTCTTCCATCACGACTATCTCCGCACTGACCAGGAATTGACCGCGATCGAGACGAACATACAGCAACGCCACCCCGAGATCTTCTGCGCTCGGGAAGGTATGACCCTGGAACTCTGAAGCTAACCGCCCGTGCCCGAAAGATCAGTCCACCTCCTCCGCCTCGGCCCCCTGCCCTATGGGAAGGCCTTGGAATTGCAGTGGAAGCTCCATACCGAGGTCGTCCAGACTCCACCCTGTCTTGGGACCCTCCTCTTCACCTCGCACGCTCCACCGGTGATCACCTTCGGCCACAGCCATGGACCGGAACATTTACTGGTCGAAGGGACTCGGTTACGGGAACAGGGTATTGAACTCCAGACAGTCGATCGCGGCGGTTCAATCACCTTGCACTCCCCCGGTCAACTCGTCCTGTATCCCATCCTCCATCTCGAGCGGCTCGGTTGTCGGTTACGGCACTTCGTCGCAACGCTCGAAGAGGTGATCATCGAGGTCCTTGCCCTTCACGGCCTGACCGCTGGACGGCATCCCGATCATCCGATCGGCGTGTGGGTCGATGGCCGCAAGATCTGTTCCCTAGGGCTGCAACTGGTCCACGGAGTCACCTTGCACGGCCTAGCCCTCAACGTCACCAATGACCTGTCTCTCTTCGATTTGATACAACCGTGCGGTCTCAGCGCCAGAGGGGTGATGACCAGCGTGGGCGAATTACTCGGGGTCCGAGCACCCTCGCCGTCATGTTTGGAAGACGAACTCGCCAGGGCCTTGGCTGAACATTTCGAGCTCGTCTTCATCAACAGGTGGTTCGACGATCCGACCGACGGGGGCAGGGAAAGAGCACTCAGCGAGGATCGCGGTTCTTGAGAGGGACGGCTTCGGTCGCCGTGGCAGGATGCAAGGGTGAAAAACCCTTCGGTACTTCGAAGGCATCTGCGGGTATTGGCGGAGCAACCTTCGCCTCCAGGACGGTGAAGATCATGGACAAGGGTTTCCGCTCGCCGGTGCTGCGCTGGTAGGTCGCCGTGATCTTGACCGGGAAGCCTGTTTGCCGACCGAGCTCCTCGGTGTGTTTCCCGAAGGTTCCTATCCGGCCGAGGAGTTCGAAGAAGGTGAGGAAATCCTTGGAGGACAATCCTGCGATCGGAGCGAGGAGCAACTCGATGGAGAGCGAGCGATCCTCGAAGGAAATGAGGGCTCTCCGACAGGTCCAGGTGCCGCAAGGGACCTCCGCGGTCGGGTCGACCTGGAAGGTGCTCTTGGCCGAAGCTAGGTAGGCGAAGGGTTCGGAGAAAGTCCCCAGGATCTGTTGCAAGGGGTATTCGACATAGGTTCTATCGCGTTCGGACCAAGCCAGATACCGGGCCTTGCCGCGATCGAGGAGCTCGAGACGGTCCGTGGCAGCCTCGTGGACCCTGACCTGATCATCCTGGTACAGGTAGGTTTTCTTCGTGCTGGTGGGCGCATTGCTGGGAAAATCGTGTCCACGCTCCTCCACGATCAAGCTGAACGACACCGCCAGGGCGAGCGACGGCAGCAAAAACAGGAGTATTGCGAAGCACCTGGTCATGGACATGATCTTCCTCCTGAGGGGGATGCCGGTTCCAACCCCGTTCCATCCCCATTCAAACCTCGTTCGGCCCCCCGAGGGGGAAATGCTCTAACCTATGATACAGCGGCCCTTTCGGGGTCAGCTCGCTGTCCATTAACACAACGTGGGAAAAGGGAACTCGTATTGAGCAGGGGGCGAGTTGTTCGAGCACCTGAGGTCCTCCCTCACGCAGGATCCTCGCGAGAGTCACGTGAGGTACGAAGGGTTTTTGGTCCAGAGCGGGGACGAGGCGGCCACAGGTACTCAACAGGGCAGAGTGCATGTGTTGAACAGACCCACCTCTCTCCTCATCCTGCACATGGAAGACCCTTGGTCTCCGGCGCAACGGGGGAAAAAAACCCGGAAGGGTGAAATGCAGCTCGAAGACTCCATACGAGTTCGCCGTTGTACGCAACGAAGCGCTCAGCACGGGTAGGAGCGGTGGTGCGAGTTCCCCTAGGAAGACCACGGTCACATGGAGGTTCTGAGGAGGGGTCCAGCGCACCTTCCAGCGGAAATCCTCGAGGATTTTCTCAGCTTCCCCGACATAGAGCGTCAACGCGGTTCGAGCAGCCTCGTCGAAATCGAGGGCGAGGAACAGACGCATGCTCAATCTCCGTCCTCGGACTTGAGCTTCTTCCTGCTCTTCTTACTCCCCTTCTTTGGCTTCTCGCGTAGTTTCTCGAGCTTCATGGCTTTTTTCAATTCGCGCAATTTCCGTTGAGCCGCGAGGAAATTGCCATTGAGCTCGAGAGTCTGCTCTAGGGCGGTCACTGCCCCCGCCCTATCTCCGAGTTTGAGGCGTACCAGCGCAAGGTTATAGAACAAATTGGGATTTCTTGGGAAATACTTTAAACATCGCTCGAACACCTCGGCCGCGGCCTTGAACTTCTTCTGCCGATAGTAAAGCCGGCCGGTCAGTTCCAAGGCGCGGAGATTGTTCGGCGCTTTCTGGAGGATGTTGTCCACATACAACTTGGCCTGCTCGTATTTCTGGCCCTCGAAGAAAAGTTGTGCATACAGATAGTTACCTTGGATATAATCCCGCAGGTAGATATAGGGACCTTCCTTTGAGAAGACTTCTTCGAGAGTCTTGGTTGCGGCAGCCCTCGTCCCCTTCCCCGCTAACTGGATTTCGGCGGTCAGGAGTTTTGCCCGGACATAATGAGGATCGATGCCGAGTGTTGCTTTAAGAGCGCTCAGGGCAGATCCTCGTTCCCGTTTGAACCAGGATCCCATACCCTGGTAATAGAGCAGGTCCGGCTCGGGAAGTTTGAGTTGCAGCAAGCGATCGATCGTGGGCAGTAACAGGTCACGATTGAGGGTGTTCTTATGGTACTCGACGAGGAGCCCGAGGAGGAACCTATTGTTCGGTGCGAGTTTGAGACCCGTGCCGATGGTCAACTCGAACTCCTCCTTGATATCCATCATCTCGAGATACAATGCCTTGTAATAATAATCGCGCCACGTGCTGCTCTCACGTTGACGCAACACCTGGTTGATGAGGTTGAGGGCGAGGGGGAATTGGTGTTGCAGGTAGTTGGCGAAAGAATATGCCCGCAGCAAGGACAACCTGTTCGGGCTGACCGGGAAGGCTCGATAGATCGAGGCGATCCCCTTGGTCAGGAGTTCTTCGCGAGTGTTGTTCAGCGGAAGATGATACCCCCAGAAGAGGTAGTTCGACGAAGTAGCCGCGAGCAGATCCAGGTAGGCTCCGTTGCTCGGTGCGAGTTCGGGGTTGACGTGCTTGGCTGCCTCTCCAAAACTGGCTTCGGCTTGTTCGTACTCGCCCTTCTCGAAGTGAGCGAGACCCTTTTTGAAGTTGGTGGAGAACTCGGATTTCGGAGCTGTGCTGGTGGTCGTATCAACGACCATACCGCTGTCCGGTGTCTTGACCGGCTCGAGGTCGATCTGTTCGACGATCCCCTGGATTTTCTTGCTCTCATCGTGGCGGACCAGATAGTGGTGCAGGGACGGTCGGCCCTCACTCTGCCCCAACATGTTATCGAGCATTTCCACGAACGGACGCAGAGGGCCAGTCCCGGAGTCTCCGACGAACGTCAGGGTGGATAGGAGCAGGAGGACGCAGGCCAGGCACACCAACCCCACCAGGTATTTGAGCAGGGATCTCATGTTCGCGATAGCACTCCGATCGATGGGCTCAACGGAATACGAATTTCACCAATCCCTTGATCTCGATGACATCCTTCTCCTCGAGCTTCTTTTTCCCGTTGACCTTCCCTTCGTTGACCAAGAGACGCCCCTTGCCCTCGAGGTCCTCGACGAAGTAGTTGCCGCGCAGGTCACGCAGAACCTTGAAAACATATTTCGGGGTCAGCAGTCCGGAGAGCTGAATGGCATTGTCCGAGGCTTTACCTACCGTAATCTCGGCTTCTTTGAGGTTGATCACACTGCGCGAGGCCTTCCCCTCGAGAAGCACCAGTTTAGGAGGGCGTTCCGGATTGTACCCGGTGCTCGAGGCCGAGACCATTTTGGGGTCGCGGAGTTCTTTACTGACCATGATGGTCTTTTCCTCGATGGTACTCTCGACCTGCTTCTTCACTACCTTGGTGTTCTCGCGGTAGAACTCGAGTTCGAACTTGCCGATACTGACGACGTCCCGGTCCGAGAGTGGATAGGGTTCCTCGATACGCATGCCGTTGACCAACGTCCCGTTCGAACTCTTCTGGTCGGTGATGCGGTATTCCCTATTCGGTGACATCGTGATCCTCGCGTGGTTGCGCGAGACGCTCGGATTCTCGATGACGACGTCGTTATCAGGGCCTCGCCCGATATTGATCATCGGTTTCTCGATGATGAAGCGTTTGAGTTCATCGCCACGGAGCTTGAGGATGAGCAGAGCTATGGGGCACCTCCTCTCGTCACCCGGGTCAGTGGTGCACGACCACTTTGACGCCCTCGGGGGTCAATTCCACCGCGTAACGCGGTAATTCATTGTTCTTGAATTCTATGACTAATCGCAGGGTATTACCGGGTTGGATACCCATTCTCACCTGCCGGATCACGGGGTTCTTCACGCTCATCGACCACTTGCTGTCCAGAGGCTTGGTCTGGCGCAGGTCCAGGACGAGTCGCCGCGGCACCTCGAGTCTCTTGACGTATTCTTCGGAGATCGTCTCGTCGAGGCGGAACAGTAACTCACTCCGACGCCCCTTGCGGGTTAGCTTGAAACCCTTGTAGACGAAGTTCTTCGCCAGTTCAAGCTCGCTGTCCTCACCCGGGGGAATATCTCGAGGAGGAGGGGGAGTTCGATCTTCACTCGGCGCCCCGAGTTCGGTTTCCTCCGGCTCCAGTTCCCGATCCAAGGCTTCGCCGCCAAGGGGTTCTCCCGTTGTTGGTTCTTTCTCGACGGTTGGGATATCCGGCTCGATAGCGGGTGCCGGCTCGCTCACTTCGACCGGAGCCGCTCCTCGAGGAGACCGCTGGTGTTCCAGGAAGACCAGGTAACCCAGCAGGCCGAGGATGAGCGGCAGCACCATGATAGAGATCACGCTGCTCAGCCTACCTCCCCCGGGAGCGGAACGGGACAGTTGCTTGAGTTCTGCACGGAGTTGACGGAGTTCGATGATTACTGCCCCGAGGTCAGTCGAGGACGCCGCCGAGAGGGGAGTTGGAGCGATGGCAGGTTGTTCCTGGTCGGGAGTGTCGATGGAAATGTTCGAGAAATCATAACCGGCAAACTCATTCTCGACCGTCTCCCCACTCGCCGTCGGGCTCGCCTCTTCCTCTTCCGGTGGTGTTTCGGCCACTGCGTCTTCCAAGAGGTTACGCTCTTGTTCCAGGGCCTCGCTCTCGGTTGGGGCAGGTCCTGCAGGAGGAACCGGGTCAGGAGGATCGGACTGCTCGGACATCCCGAGTAGACCTTCGATGTCATCGTGGGCGATGGAGTGTTCCCCGAGCTTGGTCTGGTCGATGGCGCTACCGCTCTCGCCGGTTCCTTGCAATTCGGCGAGGAGACTGTCGATATCGTCCTGGTTGATGCTGTTATCGGCCATGTACCGCGCCTACCGTCTACTCGCGATCGAAATCGCCGAGGTCTCGTGGCTTCCCTCGAGGTAGCGCGAGGGTGCCAATGAATATGGGAAGTTGCCTATCACATCCGGGCCCAGGATGTAAACCCTGGCGCAGCGGAAATCGATGTGGCGAACCTGTTTTGGTTCAGCTCGGTTGTTCGTAACACCTACGACATCGAGCCTCATAGAGGTTGCTCTCGCCGACCAGGATACGCTCACGAGTGTCTACGATGCGCTGGTTCTTGCAGGCGGGGGCCCCGCATTTGACGCAGATCGCCAAGAGCTTAGTGACGTATTCGGCAGTGCAGATGAGTTGCGGAATGGGTTCGAACGGACGGCCGAGGTAGTCCTGGTCCAGCCCGCAGACAATCACCCTCTTGCCTTGGAGGGCAAGGGTGTTGCAGACTTCGACCAGGCTCTGGTCGAAGAACTGGGCTTCGTCGATACCAACGACCTGGGCTTCCCTGCTCAATTCCAGGATCTGAGCAGGAAGCTCGACCATGGTCGAAGGTATGCGCGCCTCGGAGTGACTGACCAGGCACTCCTTGTCATAACGAGTGTCGACGCGGGGTTTGAAGATCATGACCCGTTGGCGGGCGATGAGGGCCCTGCGCAATCGGCGAATCAGCTCTTCGGTCTTACCGGAGAACATGCTTCCACAGATCACTTCGATCCATCCCTTGCTCGCGCTGATCATCGTGGTTCCTCCTGCACTAGTTCGGGCGCCTACCCGGCGGCGAGGGCGCTGTTGTGAAGTCGGTCCACCGCGGCCCCGAGGTCGGTAGAGTCGACCAGGAAATGAGCCAGCCGACCGGCGAGGTGAAGATGATGGACCTGGATCGTTCGGGCGGTCAGAGCTCGTTCGTAGCCTGAGAGACGTTCGACCGTGAGGTCCTGCCGTTCGATGAGGGTGACCCGGGCCAGAGCCGGTCGGATCTGGCAGGCTAGTTCCTTGAAGGATGGATGGTCGGCGAGGACTTTGCCGAGCTCTCCGCAAGCCGAGGCCGGGTGCAGGGAACATTCCAGACCAATCGCGCCGGACCCGAGACGGCGTTCCGTGACATCCTCGATGCGGACCCTCCAGCCGCAGAGGATTTCGCGTAGGACCTGCACCAATTCACCGGCTTCGGCTCGCCCACTGAGATAGAGGCGGAGATAATCCTTCTGATGAACCACCCCTAGTGCTCCCCTGCCCTTCTCGCCGCACTCGTCGATGACCGTGCCCTCGGCCTCGAGAGTCCGCAGTACCAGAGGGACTCGGTGCCTCCTCGCCAACAGAACTGCTTTTGCTTGGATGATCTTGGATCCGAGCGAGGTCAAGATCAGGAGGTCCTCGTAGCTCAATCGTTCGATCCGACGAGCTGCGTCACAGAGAGCGGGATCGGCGGTGTGGATGCCCGGGACGTCCTTCAACAGCACACAGGTCGCACCGAGGGTGACGGCGAGGATGACCGCGGTGAGGTCCGACCCCCCTCGACCGAGGGTCGTCAGGTTGCCTTCGGCGTCTCGGCCGATGAAACCGGGCAGAACCACGTAGCGATGACGTTCGAGCGCGGGCACCAAACACGATCCATCGACCAGTTCGACCGAGGCATCATTGTAGCGACGATCCGTGCGCAGACCGCTCTGTTCGACGGTGAGCGAGGTCGCAGAGAGCCCCATCGATTTGAGCAGGGCTGCACAGAGCGCGGCGCTGGTTTGTTCTCCGGTGGCGAGTACCGCGTCCTTCTCTCGGCGCTGTGCGGGGTCGATCGTGCTCCCGCAGAGTTGGGTCAGACGGTCGGTTTCCCCCTGGAAAGCCGAGACGACGAGTACCCCTCCCTTGCCATACTCGGGATGGTGCCGCAGGGTGTCCAAGGCTTGTACCAGATGGGCAGGGGAACGCAGCAAGGAACCCCCGAGCTTGAGGACGAGCGGTCCGGTCGTCCGTGTATCGACCGGAACCATAGCAAGGGGATGGAGATTGGACATGGTTCAGACGATCATCTCTGTTCGGGGCGGGTCCTGTTTCGCCCGCCGGCCGAGGAACACGGCCTTGGACATGAGATGGTCCCCCGGTTCGAGGGGTTCTTTAATGCGGCAGCGTGCGCTGAGGCGCTGGAGCGATGCATACAGATGGTCCTTGAGTACGGGATCTCCTTCGTTCGCGAGCATGCTCGCGAGGGTACGGACATCCCCGCGACGACCGAGTTGACCGAGAATGAAGACCCCCTGGTCACGCAGGGTCGGATTCGCTGTAGCGAGAAGTTCCTGCAGCAAGCACCTCATCTCGTCCTGTCCCGAGGACGAGGGTTTCCCGGGGTAAAAGGCCACGATCGAGGCGAGTTGGTGGTTGCCCTGAAGGACGGCTCGGAGCAAGCTGGTGAAGGCTCCTTCGGCACCGATCATGCCCAGGGCGAGTCCCGCGGCAGTGGACACACTCACGGATTCGTCCTTGAGCGCCTCGAGCAGGGCTTCGGTCGCTTCCTCGGACCCGAGTTCACCGATTGCCAGGGCAGCTTCCTGCCGCAATTCAGGGGCATCCACGCGCAGGATCTCTATCAGGGCGGGAAGAGCGCTCGGGTCTCCGAGCAGACCGAGGGTCTCCATGGATTTTTGTTTGATCAGGATGTCGTTCTCATTCAGCAGAGCGTTGACCAGGGAACCGAGCATCTGTTTACGCCGGAATTTTTCCCGACCTTGGAGTTCCGGCAGGTGTCTGCGGCTGAGGACTGGGCGCTGGCGGCGTTCTTTGATCGGCTTGAAGGCTACCTTGACCACACGGGCATTGCGCTCGTTCTTGCGCTGCACCAAGTCGCCCCAATACCGTATATTCATGTAGTTATTATAATAAAAGGTCTTGAACCCGTTGGAACGGGAGAAATTGAAGAATTCGAGTGCGTTCCTTACGAACCGTTCGGTCATCGCCAGGAAATTCGGATCTTGTTGGTTGAAGAACTGGGCCACCTCGGTGGTGGAATCCCGGGAGATCGAGGTGATCAGTTCGAAGTAGTGATCCGGCGTCGGTAGGACCTGGGTGTTCCACAACTCATCTTCGGACAAGAACCCTATTCGTTGCAGGAACATGGTGAAGATCCGTTCGACCACGGCGTAATCGTCGGCCATGCGCATGGTCGAAAAAAAACAGATGAGCTGGAAATCGAAGAACAGTTCGTCGTCAACCGACGGGAAGTCCTCGATATCATGTTTAAAAAGATAGGCCTTGTATTCGTCGAGGGTGACATCGATGGCACCGTACTTCATCATCTGTTCGAGATTGTGGACTAGATAGTTCTGGCTCTTGTGGAACAGCATGATCTGGGGATTGACCTTGCGCCGGAAATCGTCCTGGAGGATGGCGAAGTAGAGTTCCCGAATGGTCAGGACCGACCAAGCCCTGCGCACCTGCTCGTGGTCGTAGGCCAACCAGATGAGTTCGATATTCATGACCGCTCACTCACCCCGCAAGTCTCGTTCGAGCCCGCGCGCCAATGTGATCTCCCTGTTCCGAAAGGAAGGTTCTCAATGGTCCGGGGAGTTCGGACCGGGACCAGAGCCGGACCTCTCTCTCGGTCTCGTCAAGAATAGCAAGCGTGATGATGAAATCCACCCTTTTCTCCAGCCCGGGTCCGATCCTGTCGATCCATTCCAGGACGGCTATCGCGTGTTCCGGCGGCGGCAAGAGTTCGAGTTCATTGCATTCGGCTTCACCGTTGAGCCTGAAAAGATCCGCATGGAAGACCTCCAGACTTCCTCCGAGGTAGTGGTGGACGAGGGTGTAGGTCGGACTATGCACCTCGGCTTCTCGGATACCCAAGGCAGAGCATAGTCCCTTGATGAGCACGGTCTTCCCCGCTCCGAGTTCCCCGATGAGACCCACTGCCTGACCGGGGAACAAGGAGGTTGCTAGGACCGCGCCGAGAGCCATGGTCTCGTCCGGACCCCGGCTCAACCAGGTTCTCTCAGTGTTCATGATCTTCGCATTCGCCGTGTTGCATGACCTCGAGGGCTTCGCCTAAGCGGGCTATAACGTCGCTCGCGGTAACACCGGCTTGACCGAGTTCTTCGGCGGCGAGGTCTCCGGCCCAGCCATGGATGAAAACCCCGAGTCCGGCGGCGGCGTGGGGGTCGGGGAGTTGGGAACAGAGGGTGCCGAGCAGACCGGAAAGGACATCTCCCATGCCCGCGGTCGCCATGCCGGGATTGCCGGTGGTATTCACCACGGTGCGTCCATCCGGGGCACATACCACGCTGTGATGCCCCTTGAGTATCAGATGCACGCCGTGGCGCGCACTAAAGGCTTCGCAAAGACGTATGCGATCGGCCTGGACCTCATCAGGACCGAGGCCGAGCAGTCGGGCGAACTCTCCGGGGTGCGGGGTGAGAATCACGGGTTTTCCCCGCAGCGGAACGAGCAGTTCGGGATGGCGCGCGGTGAGATTGAGGGCCTCCGCGTCGAGGATGAGAGGGACCTCGAGGTGTTCGAACAGGAGGAGCAATCCGGCCACCGAACGGTCGTCGAGCGGAAGGCCGGGGCCCAGCACCAACGCGTCCCGGTTGGTCGCCAGTTCCAGGAGAAGGGAAAGACCCTCGTCACCGAGGACTCCGTCCCTGGTGGGCAACCGGACCGCCATCAATTCGTCGAGGCCCGCGGCGAGCAGCGGAAAAAGGTCCTCGACCAGGCCGAGAGTCACCAGACCGGCTCCACTGGTGAGGGCAGCACGTCCTGCCAAGCGCGCCGCGCCGCTCTTGCCCGGGCTGCCTGCCACGACCAGCACGTGCCCGAAGATTCCCTTGTGCCCCTCCGAGGGTCGAGGCGGCAAGGTGTCTTGGAACAAGAAGCGATCGGCGACCATGCGGCGCAGGTCGACGTGCTCGTAAGCCGCGGTTGGGAGACCGATATCCGCGACGACGATATCGCCGCAGCATTCTTCACCTGTTGGGGAGAAACAGCCCAACTTGGCAGCGCCGAAGGTGACAGTCAGATCTGCTTGGAAGGGTCTGCCGCATACCTCGCCATCCCCGGAGAGACCTGAAGGCATGTCCACGGCGCAACGCATTGCTCCGCTCTGGTTCGCCAGATCGATGCACCATTGTTCCAGGGTGGGCATGGTCCCGTGAAGACCCGTGCCGAAGATGGCGTCGATGATGATAGAAGCCGATTCGAAGAGTTCGAGTTGGGGTTCGGCTTGATCGAGAGTGGTCGCGACTTCCACTACCCCTCCGCAGGCCACATAAGCGCGGTGATTGAGGGAAGCATCCCCGCGCAAGGTTTCGGGATCGGAAAGGAGCAGGACGACCACGTCCAAGCCCCTTTGTTGGAGCCAGCGTGCGACGACAAAACCGTCCCCACCATTGTTCCCAGGACCAGCAAGGACCAGGACTTGTTGGTCGAGATCCCCTTCCAAACCCTCGAGCAGGACCTCGGCCACACTGCGACCAGCCGATTCCATGAGTACGAGGCCGGGAAGCCCGAGGGACTCGATGGAGTATCGGTCGAGGGCGCGCATCTGCTCGTTATCGGTCAGGAAGATCTGTTCCATGCGTAACATCGTCGCTTCGAACCTCTGTTCGGGGGATAGGGTCCGCGGGCATGCCGAAAGCCGAAGGCCGGCATATCCCGACGGTGACAGAGCCAACCACAGGAAGGAGGGATTTGCAAGCTGGTCTTACGGGCGTTCGAGGAACCGCGTGGTGAAGAAATCCTCGGACATCGCGGGTTTGAGCTCGAGCTTCTCGATCCGCAACTCCGAACTGCGCCCGTTCTGCTTGTTCTGCATGGTCATGAGCATGGCCCGATACTTCTTGCCGTTTGGTTCGATCAGCTTGACCTGCGTGGCGAGCAATTCCTTGTGCAGCTTCTTGCCGAGGTCGTAATAGACCGCTTTGCGCAGAACATAGTCTTCTTTGCCCAAGAAGAGGGTCTTGCGGGAGAAGCCGTTCTCGTCGGCGATCTTCTCGTTGCGGGGAAAGCTGTCGATGATCCAGCACGACACCCCGTCAACGGTTTCTTCTCCGAGCAGTTGGTAGGTGAAATCCTCGGTGGGTGGAGGCGTGGTATCCGAATAGGTGAATTCCGAACCCATGAAACTCTTTGCTTTCTCCGAGGCCACGATACGGCGGGTCTTGCGCAGGGCGGGCAGGTAGAGCCAGAGGTCGTCGGTCTTCTTGTCGTAATCGAAGGTCAGTAAACCGGTTCCCTTGACATCGGCGGGTTCGAGGAAACGCACCAAGCGCTTCTCGGTGATGCCGTCGGCCTCGAGACGCGCGTAGCTGAGGATCTTCCGCACACGCTGTTTCCCTTGCGCATTGAGCAGCACCAGGGTCGAAACCATTTCGGCGGCGGGGAGTTTCCTCCGTTGATTGGCTTCTTCGATGAGGACCGCCGGGTCGGGCCCGGCAACCGGGTTCCCGGCGTGCGCTCCCGGTTGCATGGTGAGAAAACAGGCTGCGATGCAGGAAAAACAGATTGTTTTCATCGGAACACCTCATTCTTGAAGACTAGGTTGCTCACCTCGTGGCTTCGACTTTTCCTCCCTCATCTCGTTGATCCCCGTGGACCTGGTTCGAGGAACTTCGGCCGGAAGACTATACACAGGGCCGGCACCAGCACAAGGGCTCCGATCAGACAGGTGCCGATCGAGACCACGACCAGGAAGCCGAAGAAGCGGATCGGCAGGAAGGCCGAGAGCATGAGGACGAAGAAACCGACGATCACCGAGAGAGCATTGAAGACGATGCCGCGGCCGGTAGTCACGAGGGTCTTCTCTGCTGCCTCGACCGGTTCGAGTTCTCGAGCGCGCTCCTCGCGGTAACGCCA
>MGSU01000008.1:22029-22137 GCA_001799195.1 Deltaproteobacteria bacterium RIFOXYA12_FULL_61_11
GCTGGCAAGGTCAATGGCCAACAGAGTCTTGCCGTAGCCCCATGGTTGCTCGGCTTGATTGAACCCCGGCGAAAGCGGATCCCACGGCCAGCCGTGGCTGTCGCGGCG
>MGSU01000009.1 GCA_001799195.1 Deltaproteobacteria bacterium RIFOXYA12_FULL_61_11
GAGCAAGCCCTCGCCTGGATGGCGCAGAATTATCCTGCCGAGCACTACGGCTTGGTCATCAAGTCCCACGGCAGCGGAGTGTTGTCCTGGTGGGGACCGGGCAGCGTGCGCAGCGAGCATCCCGGCCAGGTCGAGACCTTCTTCGTCGGGTATGACGACGAGGCCCACGACTGTCTCACGCCCTTCGAGGTCGAAGCCGTGCTGGCCCGTTTCAAGGATCAACACCACCAAGGCCGGAAACTCGACCTCCTCGTCGCCGACAGTTGCGACCCGGCCATGATCGAGGTCCTGTACCAATTGCACGATGAGGTCGAGTATTTCATCGGCAGCGAATCGACCATCATCATCGGCAGTTTCCGCTACGCCGGGATGCTCTCCTTGCTCAAAGCCGGTCCGCAGATCGACGCCCGACAGTTGTGCGAGCGCATCGTCAAGGACTTCATCGACTCTCCCGAACATTCCTCGACCCATGATGTCATGGCCGCCTTCGCCCTGGAAGCGATCCCAGCGCTGGTCGAGCGCTTCGACCTCTTTGCCGAACGACTGCTCGCGGTGCGCAGGGACCACGGCAAGTTCGGGGTCAAAGGCCTGGTGTCGTTCTACGACGGGGCCTATTGGGATCTCGGCAAGCTCGCCGAAGCGATCAGCCAGGGCCGCGGAGAATTCGCAACATCGCCAGGTTACGCAGAACTGAAGGCAGCGGCAGAAGAGGTCCTGACCGCTCTCCGAGCCACGCGGGTGAGCATGTGGTACGACGGGGATTACGCGACAGGCAAGGTCGGCGGGCTATCGCTCTTCTGGCCGTCCAAGGCCGATAAGTATCAGGAATACAGAAACTATTATAAAACCTTAGCACTTTCCGAAGTGACGGCTTGGGATGAGTTCCTCGATTGCTGGTTTGGGGTCCTACCCGAGTGACAAGACAATTCGCGAGAACTTCGGAGACTGTTTCCTCGAGGAGAATGGCATGACGTGGCGGTTCACAATCCTATTGCTCATGGTCTTGTCAGGCTGTTCCTCGAGTAAAACCGAGCGAGGGACTATTGCCAAAGTCCTCGACGGGCGCACCCTCGAACTCGCCGACGGCCGCCTCCTGCGCCTCGCGGGTTTGGAAACTCCGCACTGCGGAGAAGCCAAGGACCGCAGCAGTGTCGAGGACAAAGAAGTCAGGCGGTTCCTCGAAGAACAGGTGCTCCAGCAGCAGGTCGAATTCACCTACAACCCCGGAGCGACCCAAGCGCTCGGACACCTGGCGGCGCAGGTCCGTTTCGGTGCGCACCATATCAACCTCGAGTTGCTCGAGCGGGGCTATGCCCGGTATTTTACCAAGTATGGAACGATACAAGAATTTCATAAGGCTTTCGAGGCTGCCGAGCACCACGCTCGAGAAGCAGGATCCGGTTTCTGGAAGGATGGTCGGTTCGCCACTACCTGTTTGCACAACCCCATGCCCAGCTTTCTCGAAGGCAAGTTTGTAGGTTCCGGTGATCTGCACTTTCATGCTCCCGAGTGCGTTGAGATCCAGGGGGAACCGCGCTTGACCGTCCTCGAGGACCTCGCCCAGGCCCGGAAGGAAGCCTATAGCCCTTGTCCGAGATGTCTCCCCGAGCTCGCCGCGACCTGGACCAAGCCGGAAGCCGCGGGGCCCCGCTGAACGCGGTGCCGTCCCGTTCTCTGGAATGGAGAACAACCCTTTCCCGTTTTCTGGATTTTCCTATCTGACTATTATTAGATTACAATTAGTTAAAGATGGCCCTCCGTTTGCTTTCCCCCTCGTGGTCGAGACGGAGGGGGTATGTGGCGTAACTATCTGTTGGTGCTCTTCCTGAGTGCGGCGGGAGCCTGCGGTTCAGTTCCGGGCGAGGACGAGGAACTCGGGTCTCCGTGGAGCTATCCCGGCTCGGGGCCGCTCTTCCAGCAACGCAATCCCACCGAGCCCCAACCAACGATCATGCAGCCAACGTACGAGGACCAAGGGGAGCAGAGCGAGGCCGCGACTCTCAACCCCTCAAGGGTATCCGTACCGGCTGCCGACCTGCCCCGGGCTCCCCAGCCGCAGGCTCGAGCTCTCCCCACAGCACCAGTCGTCGCCGAAGAGACTCCGCCCGCAGCGGTCGGATCGAACCTTGACGAAGACGTTCTCTTCGACCTGATCAACCAACACCGCGCGTCCCGCGGCTTGAGCAGCCTGCGGCACGATCCGAAGCTGCAGCAACTGGCCCGTTGGCACAGCGCCGATATGGCCGAACGCCGGTTCTTCGAGCATGTCGCCTACGAAACCCTGTTGCAACGACTCGAAGCTCTGGAGCTCGAGGTCGGACGGTTGACCGAGAACATCGGTTCGCACAACGACGTGCGACTGGTCTTCGCCATGTTCCTGCAATCAGCTCAGCACCATGCCAACATCCTCGAACCCTCGGCGAACGCGGTCGGGGTTGGCGTGGCGAGCGCGGGAGGCAACGCGAAGATGGTCACCCTGAACTTCGGCACCGTCTATTAATTGTTGCAACGCATAAAAACTATCCACTGTAAACAAACAATAAAATTGATTTTTTCGTGAAAACCTGATACAGAGGGGCGTTGATTTCGAAAAAATAGGAGTCCGATCATGAAACGCTGCCTCGTTGTTCTCCTCCTTGCCCTGTTCAATATCCCCGGCTACGCCGGTACACTCGACGATCCCGAGCAAAACTGTGAAGCTCTTGCGATCAAGATCAATGAATTACAACAAACCATTGACCACCGGCGCCAGGGATTGCAGGAACTGCAACAACTCCAGGCCGAGTTGTGCTTCCAGAGTCACGCCATGCTGCCGGATTGCTTCGAGTTGCACCAAACCATTGCGGCCATTCACGTCGGCATCATGCATCTCGAAGAAGATCTGCGCATCGCCCGCTCCAGGTATGCTTCTTCTTGCCAGGAATAGTCCTCCCTCCCCCTGTTTTCGACTCGAACGCTACGATCTTGGCGACGCTCGCCTTCGAGATGAGGTACAGTCATGTTCGGAGCAGGTCCGGAACTCCCGTACGAGGGAGTGGTCATCCGCCCCCCGTCCGAAGCCTCTTCGCTGATCCTGCAAGCAACCTTCGGTTGCTCGCATAACCGCTGCACCTTCTGCCCGACGTATAAAGATACCAGGTTCCGCATCAAGCCCCTGGAGAGGTTCCGGGCCGAGGTCGAACGAGCTGCGGCCTGGGGGACCTGGCGACGGGTGTTCCTCTGCGACGGCGACGCCTTGATTCTGCCTCAGGCCATGTTGCTCGAACGCTTGACCCTGCTCAGAACCACCCTCCCCGGGCTGCAACGGGTCGGGATCTATGCGAACGGTAAAGCGCTCGAACGCAAGAGTCTCGAGGACCTCCTGGCCCTGCGCGAGCTCGGCCTCGGCATCATTTATTACGGTCTCGAGAGCGGGGATGATCCAACGCTCGAGCGAATATGCAAAGGCCGCAGTGCAGCGCGGCTCGTTGCCGCCGGTCGCAAGGCCCGAGAAGCTGGAATCGCCCTCTCTGTCACCGTGCTCCTCGGTATTGCAGGGGTCGACGACAGTCTCAGGCACGCCGTGGCCACCGGAGAAGCACTCAGCGCGATCGACCCGGACTATGTCGGCGCCCTGACCGTGATGGTCGTGCCCGGGACTGCCTTGGCCGAGGCTCAGGCCCGGGGCGAGTTCGTGCTGCCCGACCGTTTCGCCCTGCTCGAGGAATTGGCCGTCATGCTCTCCAGGACCGATCTGAGTTCCGGGCTGTTCCTCGCCAATCATGCCAGCAACTACCTGCCGCTCAAACTCGTCCTGCCGAGGGACAAAGAGCGAGGCCTTGCCCTGCTGAAGCAGGTGTTGGACGAACGCGACGAGTCTCGGTTGAAACCGGAGTGGTTGCGCGGGCTCTGAAGGGGAGGATCGCAGGGTTCGAACCTGGATCACTGCTCCGAGGAGGCGATGGAGTTCCCTTGGGTTCTGTGCTGGCCATGCGCCTCTCGCTCCGCTATGCTTTTCCGTCACCACGGTTTTTCGAGGATCCAGTGGTCAAGGGTTTGGGCCGAACACTGTTACGCATGCATCTTCCCGGTGTTTGCCTCGTTATCCTCATCACCTGCACTATGAGCAATGATCGCGACAGCGATCTAGCGGCCAGGCTTACGGCACTCGGTTTGGGACAACCCCTTCTCGGGGAACTGCTTCTCCGAGAAGGGCCTGAAGGCGAGCTCGTGGCCGAGAGTGCGGACGGTCTCCGTTTCCGGGTGGGATCGATGCCGGCGACCGATAGTGCAATAGCTCGCCGGTTGGCCGAAGATCAGGCCGTAGCGCTGCTCTCCCTCTACCGCGAGGTCCGCTCACCGTACCCCGGTCCGCTCTCCAATCGTCAAGCCTGTCCTAAGTCCCTGAGCCCTCGTCCGATCGGCCGAGCCGAGGGACTGCCCGCCTTCGCCTACAAGGCCTCGGCGAGGGATGCCCCGGGGGTGTGCACGCCCGAACAAGCCGCGCGTTCGTGCTTGTTGCAGTTCCGGCATTGCCGAGGGCGGTTGCTGCGCATCTCGGCCTGTTTTTCCACGGAACCACCGGAGACGGTGCGCCAAGCGTTCTTGGCCCTCGACTGTCTGCACGAGGCCACCCCGTAATGGAGCTGGCGACCTCGCACCGGCAACGCACCGTGCTGTTGCTCCTCGCGACCGTGGTGCTCTGGAACGCCGGCCTCGATCTGTTCTGGAGCTCGCGGCACACGTTCTTCCCCCTGTACCCGGACGAAGCCTTCCACCTCGAACAGGTCCGCTCGCTGGGGAGGGCCTTGGCCGCTTTCGACCTCGGTTCGATGCGCGACCTTGCGGCCAGGTGGGGGTATCCGCCCTTCTTCTATCTCTGCGCCGCACTGTGGGGGTTCCTGTTCGGCTCCGGGGTCCTTGCCGTCACCACGGTCAATGTCCTGTTCTTGGCCCTGCTCCTCGCCGCGATCCAGGGGTGTTGCCAACGCTGGTTCTCCACCCGCGATGGGCTGGTGGCGATCCTCGTCACCAGTCTGTTCCCGATCGTGTATGCCGCTCAACGTTGGTTCCTGCTCGATTTCTCCCTCGCCGCGATGGTCTGGGTTGCCCTGTATGCCCTGACCGCGAGCAGGGGGTTTCGATCCGTCGGTTGGTCCCTCCTCGCCGGTCTTGTCCTCGGCCTGGGGGTCCTCACCAAATTCACCTTCCCGGTCTTCCTGGCCGGTCCGGTGCTCTATACCCTGTATGGGGCCAAGGGCGGCGGAAGCCGACCGTTCGTCCACGCAGGCCTGGCCTTCTTGACCGCTTTCACGGTGACCAGCCTGCACTACAACCTCTTCGACGTAGCGTGGACCGTGTTCCATCCCCGCAACCCTGCCTATATCCCCACCAACGAGGTGCTAGGAGGAGGGCAGGTACTCGAGGCGCTGCTCTTCTACCCTTCGGGACTGCCTCATCTGCTGTCGCCGCCAATCCTTGCCATGCTGTTCCTGGTCATGCCCTTCGGGGCGTATGCCGGAGAAGCGCGGCGCGGTCGGGCGATGCTCCTGGCCATGGCCGTGCCGAGCCTCGTGTTCTTCACCTGGTTCCCGAACAAGTGGGCTCGCTATCTCCTGCCGCTGGTGCCGGTTCTCGCGGTGTTCGGCGCCCGCGGCCTCCTATCCCTGCCCGGGACCGTCTTGCGCCGGACAACCCTGGGGCTGCTCCTGGCCCTCGGCCTGGGCTACCAACTGACGCTGACCTTCGGTCGCGACCTCTCCTACGACCACCCGACGATCATGCTCTCGTTGCAGCCTTCCTCGGACGAAGACCGAGCGCGCTCGATCCTGGCCTCATTTCCCAGTCATCCCCTGGTCACGGCTATGCTTCCCGACTCCACGGCCGTGCTCTGCCTCGTCGACAGCCTGCCCCAGCACTTCCTCTCCGGTAGTCTTGCCTATGCGGCCCGCGCGGCGGGTTGGAGCGGCCAGGTGGTCGAGTTCCCTTGCAGCCACCGCGAGTTCGTCCGCCATCACCTGGCATGCAACCTCGTCGTCTCGACCCGCCGACCGGAGGCCGTACCGTTCCCTGATTACGCCGAACTGGAGAGTTTCTACGCCCATCACCACCTCGACTTCCATTTGGCCGGACATCCGGTGGCCGAGAGCGTTGCTCTGTTCGAAGCAATGGCAGAACGTTATCGCGAAGCTGCCAGGATAGAGGTCCCCGGGGCCGAGTACCAGTTCGTGCTCCTCCGTCCGGCCAAATAAAAACCCCACTGCAGAGGTGACCTTCCATGTTCGACCTGGTGATCCGCGATGCTGAGATCTTCGACGGTACGGGGAGCCCGTCCTGGCGTGGCGATGTTGCCCTGGCCGCCGGCCGTATCGCCGCCCTGGGGAGGCTCGGTCCCTGCTCTTCTCGCGAAGAACTGCGCGCCGACGGCAGGGTTGTCTGCCCGGGCTTCATCGACATTCACTCGCATGCCGATGTCACCCTGTACCGCGCCGATCACGCCGAGGTCCTTGCCCCTTTGGTGTTGCAAGGTATCACCACGGTCGTTGCCGGAAACTGCGGCATGGGCCTAGCTCCACTGGGAACCCAGCATCGCCAAGCGGTCCTCGACTACATCGAGGTCTTCACGCAACGTCCACTGGGACCGGAGCTGAACTGGAGCGATAGCGCTGGGCTCTTCGACCGACTCGAGCACCAGGGAGTCCTGCTCAACGTGGCCCTGCTCACCCCGCACGCCCTGCTCCGACTGGGCACCTGTGGATCGGTCGCCCGGCCGGCGACCTCCGGCGAGCTGGCGGACATGGCCCACGCCCTCGAAGTCTCGCTCGAGGCAGGGACCATTGGCCTTTCCCTCGGCCTGCAATATTTCCCCGGGTCGCAGAGCGATCAACACGAGTTGGTCGAGCTCGCCAGAATAGTCGCGCGCCACGGGGGGATGGTCTCCTGCCACCTGCGCGACTATTCGGTGGCCTTGGAGCGGGCCATCGACGAGCTCGCGGGGGTTGCCGCTGCTTCCGACGTTACCGTCCAGATATCGCACCTCCATGCCCTACCCGAGGTCGGCCCCCTGTTCCCTGCTCTGCGGAAGGGATTGCGCCTGCTCAGCGCCTTGCACCGGCGTTGGCCGTTCGAGCCGCCGCTGCGGTTCCCCCTGGCCTCGGCGTTGGAGAGGGTACGGCACCTGCGCCAGAGAGGCCTGCGTCTCGGTGCGGACGTGATGCCCACCACGACGGGTTTCACCCATCTCCTCGCCATGTTCCCTCCCTGGGCTCTGGAAGGGCCGGCGCACCAGGTCCTTGCAAATCTCGCCGATCCGGAGGTTCGCGCGCGCTTACGCCGTTCCATTCACCATGGCCGGCCGCGCTGGCCACATCGCGAGGGCGATGACTGGTCGCTCAACCTGATCCGTTCGATGGGGTGGGAAGGTATCAGAATCATGGCCGTCGCCACGGAGCGCAACCGGGAACTCCTCGGACTGTCGCTGGCCGAGCTCGGCGAACGGCGCACGTGCGATCCTCTCGACGCCGCGTGCGAACTCCTCCTGGAGGAGAACGGACAGGTGTTGATCTTCATGGCCATGACCGAACCTGAGGATCCCATGCTCGATCAGGCCTTCCTGCCCGGATTGCTCGACCTCGAGGCCTCGGTCTCGACCGACACCATCCTGCTCGGCCAAGGCATTCCCTCCCCGTTGTTTCACAATTGTTATCCGCGGTACCTTGGCCGCTTCGTCAGGGATCAAGGCAGGCTTCCCCTCTCCGCTGCGCTCCGCAAAATCACCGCGCACCCGGCCTCGCAAGCCGGCTTGCAAAAACGTGGGCAGCTCCGCAAGGGGTGGCCCGCGGACCTGCTCGTGCTCGATCCCGCCGACTTCGAGGATCGGTCCTCCTTCGCGCACCCGGCGGTGAGTCCCGCGGGGTTGGCCTTGGTCTGCATCAATGGAACACCTGTGGTCAGGGATGGAACTCTCGTACCCGGCGTGTTGGCCGGAACGGTACTGCGCCGGGGAACCTGAGAGCCCGCTTGGTTCAGTAGACCAGAGGAGGGTCGGGGGGGGCGATCGATCCAGTAGTGTCATCGCCCACCTTGACCCAAGGCGAGAACGTGAGCCGGCCGCATTGGCTGTCTTCCAGTACAACCTTGAGGTAGCCAGTGATATTCGTTTCCTGAAACTCGATCTGCTGACGGTCGAGTTGGCTCGGCTCGAAGATGCAGAGCGTGGAGACCCCAATCGCCTCTTGATCGGCTCCATTGAGCGAGCCAAGGATCTTGAGCCTGCTCCCGCGATCCGAGCCCACGGTTTGACAAATAGTGCTCTGCGCGACCTGATCGTAGAGGTGGGTCGGCAAGGTCGCCGTCGAACCGACGGCGATGGCAACGATGCCGGGTTCTGTGCCACTCGGGGGGACCCATTCGAGCTGCGTCAACTCGAGTTCCGGCAAGGGGATCGTGCAGGGGTCAAACGCTGGAGCGAGGTAACTGATTTCGCTCGAGGCCAACAAAAGTACCCCCGTTCCCGGCAAGAGCCCGTAAAGTCCGAAACGCTGGACCCCCTCATCGGGTTGGAGGGTGATCGCGGTAGTGAGCGTGGCCTGACCGGCGATTTCCACGATCGGTAACCAGCCGAGCTCGTCGGGCTGAGGTTCCTCCCCAGCGAGGGGCCATACCCCCCACTGAGTCAGACCCGAACCGGTCGCCAGGGTCGCGGTGGCCGGGACCACCAGGATGGGGCTGGTGGTTTGACCGCCGGCGAGGACGAGAGTGGCGGCAATGGCCGAGTTCTGTTCCACCTCGCCGCTCTGAGGATCCCGGGAGGGCTCGGCCTCGACCGGTTCTGTTGCCGGAGCTTGGCCCGGAACGGCCGAAGGCTCGATCTGAGGGAAGGTCAGGGGCAAGGTGTCGAGGGCCACGCCGTTCAACTGCACGTTCTGGTCCGCACCGGGTAAGGCGATCACGCCGACGAGGAGCGAGAGCGGCGCCGGACGAACGTGATTGCCGAACACCTTCCGAGCAAGAGTGACCTGCACCTCCCCTGTTCCATTGGGGACGGCGGGCTCCAGGGCAACACAAGGATCGTCCGTCTCTCCGAGCAGGCAGGCGAAGGCCGGGAAAGCGAGGCCGGATGGCCGGAGGAAATAGGAGAGGAGGTTCGAAGAAGAGCGCAGCTCGTCGGGCACCAGTATGGTATCGCGAGGAGGCAGGTTATCGTCCGGGACCAGGATGCGGTCCTCGGGTATCAAGATCCGTTCTTCCGGGATCAGGATGCGCAGGTCTTCCTCGACCAGGATCTCCTCGCCGGGCTTCCCCATGGTCAGGTCCAGGAGGGCGAGGGTACTGTCTGGTGGGATGCTCAAGGAGAGTCCGGCCTCGTCGAGGCGAGAGCGGTTCCGTTCTTCTGGAATGATGATAGAGGCCACCTGGGTGGTCCCAGAGATCCGGCTGGGGAGGACGACAATCTCGGACGGTGAGGGATAGGGCAGCGCCACTGCCACCTCACTGCCGGGAGAGGGTTCCGGATCTTCGCCCGCGCTCTCGGTCGGGAGCACCATGGGTTGGACAGTTCCGGCAGGAGCTGTCTCGCGGAGAGGGTCGGGCGAAGTGGCTTCTTGCTGGTCGGCACGTTCGGCTTCGTCCTCGGGCAAGGCGCAACCAAGCCCCAGAGTCAGCACGATGCTCAGAATGAGGTAGGTAGCCACAGCCGATCCTTGAAGCAAGTATTTCCCCGAATGGACTGATGATACTGCATGAAGGAGGTCAATTCAACCACCTGGTTCGGGCGCTTGAAACCTGGAGAGGAACTCGATCACGGCGGCGGCGGTCTTCCGAGAAAGGCCTCGGATAGCGGCGAGGTCCGAAGGGTTCCGGAGAGAAGCGAGTTCGGGGAAGGCTTCAAGGATCCTCTTGCGAAGGGTAGGTCCGATACCGGGGACTTCATCGAGGATAGAGTGCAGAGAGCGTTTTCCGCGCCGTTTCCGCTGATAGGCAAGTGCAAAGCGGTGGGCCTCGTCGCGGCAACGCACCACCAGCGCCAATTCAGGCGATCCCACGCGCAAGCGGAGCGGATTCTTCCTCCCTGGGAGGAAGAGACGTTCCCCCGTGCCGGGACCTCGGTCCTTGGCCAAAGCAGCGAGTCCGAACCGCTGTTCGAGACCGAGTTCCCGCACCAGAGCGACCACGGCGGACAGATGGCCGCGCCCCCCGTCGAGCAGGAGCAGGTCCGGGAGTTCCCCTTCGGCTACCCCACGGACGAGGCGCCGTCGCACCACCGAGGCGAGCATGGCCACGTCATTGGGTTCGCCGCTCTCGGTGATGGCATAGTGGCGATACTCCTCGGGCGCGGGTTTGCCGTCGAGGAAGGTGACTCGGGAGGCCACGAAGTCGGTGCCTCCGAGGTTCGAGACGTCAAAACCCTCGATCCGTCGCAATGGCCCGGGCAGGTGCAACGCTCGGGCGAGTCGTTCCAAGGCTATCTCCGGAGCGGCAGGATCCCGCGAGCGCAGCTCTTCCAAGGCGTTTCGGTCGGCCATGGCGAGCATGGCCGCGAGTTGGCCCCTGCTCGGCCGCACGATCGCGATCGCCGAGCGTTGTCCCAGGGCGGCGGCCAAGGTCTCGAGCGGGGGGAAGCCGTCGGGCACGAGCAGGCGTGCGGGCAGTTCGCGGCGCTGGTAGAACTGGTAGAGCACGCTCTCGATCACCTCGTCCTGCTCCAGGACCGCGCTCTTCACCCGCAGGACCTGTTTCTCGGCCAGGCGTCCCTCTCGGTAGCACAGGAAGCAGAAGAGGTGCAGGTCCCCCTCACGGACATAACCGGTGACATCGAGGTCCCGGCCGCGATGGGTGAACACCGCCTGCTTCCGCAGGGTCGTTTCGAGGAACGCGAGGCGATCGCGCAGGCCGGCGGCCTTCTCGAACGCGAGGTCGTCGGCTGCCGCCTGCATCTCGGCCTCGAGCAGCCCGGCAAGCTCTCCGCCACGGCCACGCAGGAACAGCACCGCCCGGTCGACCAACGCCGCGTAAGCCGCCGCATCGATGAGGCCGCAACAGGGGGCGAGGCACAGACCGAGCTGGTGTTGCAGGCAAGGACGACTGCGCCGCGAGAACTCGCCGTCCTTGCAGGTCCGCAGCGGCACCAAGCGTTGCAGTCCGGCCAGGGTTTCCTTGAGCGCGCGACCCGAGGCGTACGGACCGAAATAGCTGCAACCCACCGAGGCGGTCGCCGGCGCTAGCTCGTGGCTGCGCACCCTCCGCAGCGCGGGGAAGGCATGCGTCCGGTCGAGCACCAAGGACCAGAAGCTCTTGTCGTCCTTGAGCAGGACGTTGCAGCGCGGTTGGTGTTCCTTGATGAGGGTATTCTCGAGGATCAACGCCTCCTGCTCCGAGGCGGTAACGATGAAGGCCAGGTCGTGCACGTCGCGCAGGAGCAAGCCGATGCGCGGGCGCGTGTCGGCTCCTTGGAAATAGCCGCGCACCCTGGCCCGCAGGTCGACGGCCTTGCCGACGTACAGCACCGTACCGTCCGAGCCCGAGAGCAGGTAGACGCCCGGAGCCGGGGGTAGGAGCGCGGCCTTTTCTGCCAGGAGCCGCAAGCGGGTCTCGCGCTCGGTCACAGCAGGCCCCGGCGGATCTCGGCGAGCTGGTCGCGCAGGGACGCGGCCCGCTCGAACTCCAGGTTCTTTGCGGCCTTGCGCATTTCCTTCTCCAACCGGGCCACGGCCGCCGCGGCTTCCTTCTCGCTGCGATAGCCTGCCAGTTCTTCCCCGACCTCGGGCACGCCGAAGTGCTCGCGTTCGAGTAGGGCACCCCAGGCCGAGGAGAGGTTCTTCTGCACCGTGGTCGGGGTTATTCCGTGCTCCTGATTGTAGAGAACCTGCAGTTCGCGCCGTCTCGAGGTCTCTTCCATGGCGCGACGCATCGAGTCCGTGATTCTGTCGGCATAGAGCAGCACCGTGCCCTCGAGGTTGCGCGCGGCGCGGCCGAAGGTCTGGACCAGGGAACGCTCCGAGCGGAGAAAACCCTCTTTATCGGCGTCGAGGACCGCCACCAGTGCAACCTCGGGTAGGTCCAGTCCCTCGCGCAGGAGGTTGATGCCGACCAGCACGTCGAAGTCGCCCCGGCGAAGGTCCCGGATCAGCTCGATCCGGTCCAGGGTCTCGACGTCGGAGTGCAGATAACGCACCTTGATACCGACGCCGGCCAGGTAATCGGTCAGGTCCTCGGCCATACGTTTGGTGAGCGTGGTGACCAGAACCCTCTGCGAACGCAGGACCCTCTTCCGTATCTCCGAGAGGAGGTCGTCGACCTGGTGTTCGGCCGGCCGCACCTGGACCTCCGGATCGACCAGCCCGGTCGGCCGGATGATCTGCTCGACGATACGGCAGCTCTTCCGCATTTCGTACTCCGCCGGCGTGGCCGAGACAAAAACGGCCTGACCGATCCGCTGCTCGAACTCCTCGAAGGTCAGGGGCCGGTTGTCCCTGGCCGCGGGCAGCCGGAAGCCGAACTCGACCAAGTTGTCCTTGCGGGCCTGGTCCCCCCGGAACATGGCCTGGACCTGAGGTACTGAGATGTGGGATTCATCGACGAAGAGCAAAAAGTCCTCGGGAAAATAGTCGAGCAGGGTGTAGGGCGGCTCACCGGGCGCCCTGCCGTCCAGGTAGCGCGAGTAGTTCTCGATCCCGGTGCAGTAACCCGTCTCGGCGAGCATCTCCAGGTCGTAGCGAGTACGCTGTTCGAGGCGTTGCCGTTCGACCACCTTCCCGGCCTTCTCGAATTCGCACAGGCGCACCTCGAGGTCGTGCTCGATCACGAGCAGGGCCTTCTCCAATTTCTCTCGGGCCACAACGTAATGGCTGGCGGGATAGATCGCCGCCGTGGACAGGGGCTGGACCCGGCGTCCGGTCAAGGGGTCGAACAGGGTCATGGCCTCGATCTCGTCGCCCAAGAACTCGACCCGCAGAGCGTACTTCTCCTCGTAAGCCGGGAAGATCTCCAGGATTTCGCCGCGGACCCGGAAGGTACCCCGACCCAGGTCGAAATCGTTGCGCTCGTATTGGATGGCCACGAGTTGAGCTAGGATTTCGCGGCGGTCGAGTTCCTGCCCGGTCTGCAGGAAGAGGTGCAAATCGCGGTAGTTGGCCGGCGAGCCCAAGCCGTAGATGCAAGAAACGCTGGCCACGACCACCACGTCATGGCGGGTCAGGAGGGAGCGGGTGGCACTGTGGCGGAGCTTGTCGATCTCGTCGTTGATCGCCGAATCCTTCTCGATGTAGGTGTCCGTGGTCGGCAAGTAGGCCTCGGGCTGGTAGTAGTCGTAGTACGAGACGAAATACTCGACCGCGTTGTGCGGGAACAATTCCTTGAACTCGGCGTAGAGTTGCGCTGCGAGGGTCTTGTTCGGCGCGAGAACGAGGGCTGGTCGGGAGGTCGCGGCAATGACATTGGCCATAGTGAAGGTCTTGCCCGAGCCGGTCACCCCGAGCAGGACTTGGTGCCGTTCCCCGGCGGCTATTCCCTCGCACAGCTCGGCGATGGCCTGGGGTTGATCCCCCCGCGGGACGAAATCGGTGACCAACTCGAATTCTGTCATCTCGAGGAACTCCACCCAAGCAGCGCCGCCGCCATCCTAGCGCCACCCGCGCGCCGAGACAAGATCCTCAAGGGTCATCTCCTTCTTTCCGGGAGGGGCCTTCCTTGCTTGCCGCTGGATCAACCCGATGGTAGGTTGTCCCGGAATAGTAAGGAGGTGGTACGCTGAGACCCTGGCTTCACAACATTATGCTCGGTTCCGGCAGGGCGCTGGGATCGCTTCCGTCGGCCGACCTCGCTCGCTGGGCGGAGGATTTGTACCTGGCCGACGATACCGATCAGCCCTTGCGCGGGGCGGTTTTCGCGATCGAGCAGCTAGAACTGCACGCCAGAGGGCTGGCCGCTACCCATAGGCTTGGTCACCGCCGCGGCGGCAATCAGCTCCTCGAGCGGCTGGCCGACTCGGAGCGAGTGATCGCCCGTAGCCACGAATTGATGTCCAGGGCGCACACGGCCGGTCGGCGCCTGACGCCTACCGCCGAATGGCTGCTCGACAACAACTACCTCATCGAGGAGCAAGTCTACCTGGCCCGGAAGCATTTCCCGCGGGGCTATTGCCGTCAACTGCCGAAGTTAGCGGACGGCGAGTTGGCCGGCTTGCCCCGGATCTACGACCTCATCCTGGAATTCATTGCGCACGTCGATGGCCGCGTGGATGACGAAGCCCTTGCCCGCTATATGGCGGCCTACCAATCGGTCACGCACCTGACGATGGGAGAGCTGTGGTCGGTCGCCATCATGCTGCGGTTAGCCTTGATCGAGAACCTCCGCCGCGTCGCAGTAAGCGTGAGCTGGAAGCGGGCACATCGTGACTCCGCTCTGGCGTGGGCGCAGCGGATCGACGCCCCCTCGGACAAGCATGAGAACGCACTCCTGGTGCTGGCGGACATGGTCCGCGAAAATCCGCCCCTATCGACGGCCTTCGTCGCGCAGTTCACGCAAGCCCTTCAGGGGCGCGGAGCGACCACGACCTTCGTGCTGGCGTGGTTGGAGGAGCGCCTGGCACAACGAGGACAGACGATCGAGGAGGTCGTTCGCGCCGAGAGCCAGAGCCAGGCGGCTGACCAGGCCTCGATGGCCAATAGCATCGCTAGCTTGCGGCTCGTCAACGCCATCGACTGGCACGAGTTTGTCGAGGCGCACAGCGCCACCGAGCAGCTCCTGCGAAGCGAACCCGCGGGCGTGTACGGCCGGATGGATTTTGCGACCCGTGACGAGTACCGGCACGTGGTGGAGGCCACGGCGCGGCGGTTGCATCTCGATGAGGAGGTCGTTGTCCGAACGGCGGTGGCGCTCTGTGCAACGCGCCATACCGCTGATAGTTCCGACATTGCAGGCCACGTGGGCTACGTGCTCGTCGATGACGGTAATCGGCATCTCGAGCGAGCGCTGCGCGGGCACTCTGCGGGGAGGCTGTTCCCCCGTCGACTGCTGCGTGGTTTAAAGCTCCTCGCCTATCTCGGGCCGGTTGCCCTGCTCTCAGCAGCAGGCGTCGCGTGGCTGGTCATGCAAGCAGGCCGAGTTCCTGAGCTCGTCTTGCCGGCTCTGATTGCCTGCGCGGTAATCGTGGTCTCCCAGTTCGCCATCGCTGCGGTGAACTGGTTCACCTCTCTTGTCCGCAAACCCCGGGCCTTGCCCCGAATGGATTTTGAGCACACCATCCCCGATGGATGCCGCACGATGGTCGTCGTGCCCACCATGCTCTCGGGAGTCCAGCGCATCACCGCGATCATCGAAGGACTGGAGCTGCGCTACCTGGCCAACCGCGATCCGAACCTGTGGTTCGGACTCCTGACCGATTTCCACGATGCCGCAGAGGAGCACGTCGAGGGAGACGAGACCCTGCTTTCTCTGGCCGCTTCCGGCATCGAAGCCCTGAATGCAAAGTACTGCAACGGTGCACACGGACGTTTCTTCCTGTTCCACCGGCCCCGACTCTACAATCGCAAAGAAGGTTGTTGGATGGGCCGCGAGCGCAAGCGCGGCAAGCTCGAGGACTTCAACGCATTTTTGTACGGAGACGATCGGGCCAGCTTCAGCCGGATCGTGGGGGACGTTGCGCAGCTCACCTCGATCCGCTACGTCATCACCCTAGACACTGACACCGATCTGCCTTGGGGGGCCGGATGGCGGTTGGTGGGTGCCGCCGCCCACCCGTTGAATCGCCCGATCATGGATCCGAGCAGACGGCGTCTGATCCGGGGCTATGCCATCCTCCAACCGCGTGTCAGCATCTCGCTGCGCAGCGCGGTGCAGAGCACCTATTCCCAGCTCATGGCCGGCGAGGTGGGCCTCGACCCCTACACCCATGTGGTCTCGGATCTGTATCAGGACCTGTTCGCGGAGACCTCCTTCATCGGCAAGGGCATCTACGACGTCGGCGCCTTCCGCCGATTGCTGGACGGGCGTTTTCCGGACAACGCGGTGCTGAGCCATGATCTGCTGGAGTCCTGCTACGCACGTGCCGGCCAGTTGAGCGACGTGGAGCTGCTCGAGGATTCGCCATCGGGGTACCTGGCTGACGTCAGCCGCCGCCACCGCTGGATGCGCGGCGACTGGCAGATCGCACCCTGGCTGGGGCTGAGGGTTCGCGATGCCGCAGGTCGGCTCGCTTATCCGTCGATCGCGGTCCTGGGCTGGTGGAAGATCTTTGACAACCTGCGCCGTGCGCTCGTGGCACCCGCCTATGTGGCGCTGCTGGCACTGGGGTGGCTCGTGTGGCCGGCCCCCCTAACGTGGACGCTGGGTGTGCTCGCGCTGCTCTTCGCCCCCGAGTTGCTGCCCGGGCTGGCTGAACTCTGGCAACGCCCGCCCAAGCTACCGCTCCGGCGGCATGTGACCACAGTCGGACGCTCGACCGCGCGGCGCCTGGCTAAGATCACGCTATGGCTGACGTTCCTCCCGTTCGAGGCCTTGGTGGCTCTCGATGCCGCCGTGCGCTCGCTATGGCGGCTGCTTTTCAGTCGGCAGCGCCTGCTCGAGTGGCAGACGGCCGCCGCGGTCGAGCACACAGCGACGAGCAGCCTCGGGCACGTGATCCGGCGAATGTGGGTCGGCCCGAGCTCCACCATAGTATTCGCGGCACTGCTGATTACCATGGGTACGCCGAGGACCTTCGCGTTCGCGGGGCCTATCATTGTACTGTGGTTCCTGTCACCGCTGGCGGCGTGGTGGGTGAGCCGACCGCTGCAGTCTGCCTCGAAGGTGCTCGGCGACAGCGACCTACGCTTCCTGCGCCGAATCGCCAGACTCACCTGGCGCTATTTCGAGGTGTTTGCCGGAACGCAGGAAAACTGGCTGCCCCCCGACAACTTCCAGGATCAGCCCGCCCACCGTATTGCCCATCGCACAAGCCCCACCAATATGGGCCTGTCGCTGCTGTCCAACCTAGCCGCACATGACCTGGGGTACCTGAGCGGCGGGCAGTTGCTCGACCGCACCACCCGTACGATCGAATCAATGGAAACGCTGGAGCGGCACCGAGGACACTTCTTCAACTGGTACGATACCAACACGCGCAAGGCCTTGCGGCCTTATTACGTATCCACAGTAGACAGCGGCAACCTGGTCGGACATGTGCTCGTGCTGCGCAGCGGCCTGCTGGAGCTTCCGGGGAGCCCTGTGTTGCCGATGGGGGCGATAGAAGGGCTGCGCGACACCTTGCGTATTCTTACCGAGCAGATCAGCCCGAATGAAGTCCTGGAGTCGGTCAACCGCCTGTTGGGGTACTCGGTCGACTCTCTTTCCGCCAAGGCAGTATGGCTGGGGGAGCTTGGCACCGCGGCCACCCGGTTGTGCGATTCGATTGATCGAACGCGGTATCCCGAAGCGGCCTGGTGGGCGAACGCTTTTGACCGGCAGGTGCGAGCTTTCCTGACCGATCTGATCGAGGTGGCGCCGTGGTTGGCGGCCGGTGACGAGTCGTTCGGGGATGATGCGCAGCGCGTGCTGACCGGGATCGAGAAGGCGCGCAGCCTCCAGGATCTGGGCCGCCTAGCGCTGCACGCAGCCGAAGCGCTGGAAGCGCTCCCCGCCACCGACGGAGGAAGTCAGTTGGCGGAAGCCTTTCGGCTGGGCGCACAGCGCATCTCGTCTCGCATCCGTCAGATCGACGCCCTGGCTCAGCGCTGCTCGGACCTGACGGATGCGGACTTCTCGTTCTTGTATGACCCGAGGCGCAAGCTCTTGGCCATCGGGTACTGGGCCACGGAACGCCGGTTGGACAACGGTTCCTATGACCTACTGGCCTCAGAGGCGCGGCTGGCGAGCTACGTGGCCATCGCTTCCGGTCAGCTCCCCTTCGACCATTGGTTCGCTCTTGGTCGGCGTCTGACCATAGCGAACGGCAGGCAGGTACTTCTCAGTTGGAGCGGCTCGATGTTCGAGTACCTGATGCCGCTGCTGGTGATGCCCGGCTTTCGAGGCACGCTCCTCGATCAAACCTGCAACGCCGCTGTCACCCGCCAGATCGAATACGGCAGACAATGCGGGGTACCCTGGGGCATTTCCGAGTCCTGCTACAACCTGACGGATGTCGAGGGGACCTTCCAGTACCGCGCTTTCGGAGTGCCGGGCCTGGGTCTGCAGCGGGGGCTCGGCGACGAGGTGGTGATTGCGCCCTATGCCTCGATCCTAGCCCTGCTGGTCGACCCACAGCGGGCCTGCTCGAACCTGCACCGCATGGCCAAGGAAGCCTACCTCGGCCCCTACGGTTTCTTTGAAGCTATCGATTTCACACCCGCCCGAGTCCATGGGGGAGAGCGGGCAGCGGTGGTCCAGGCGTTCATGGCCCACCATCAGGGAATGAGCCTCCTTGCGCTGGGACAGACAGTGCTGGGTCCACGGATGCAAGCCAGATTCCTGAGAAATCCGGAATACCGAGCGGCAGCCTTGCTGCTCCAGGAGCGGATCCCCAAGGCGAAGGTGCTCATACACCCCTTTTCTCGCAATGCCCAGGTTTCACGTCGAGGCCAGATCCAGAAGGCAGCGCCGGTCATGGGGGTGTTCAGAAACCCGAATACGCCCATCCCGGAGGTGCAACTGCTCTCCAACGGCCGCTACCACGTGATGGTCTCGGCCGCCGGTGGTGGGTATAGCCGTTGGAACGACCTGGCAATCACACGCTGGAGGGAGGACCCCACGTCCGAGGCCTTCGGGGTCTTCTTTTTCATCGGTGACCTCTCAACCCGCCGCAGCCAGTCGAATTCCTTTCAACCAACGCTGCGCGCCGGCCGGCAGTACGAAGCGGTGTTCACCTCGGGTCGAGCTGAGTTCCGACGGCAGGACGATCGGTTGGAAACGCATACCGAGATCGCGATCTCACCGGAGGACGATCTCGAGATACGCCGCATCAAGCTGACCAACAGGTTGGGAACCCCCCGCTCGCTGCAGGTCACCAGCTACGCGGAGGTCGTTCTGGCGCCGGCCGTGACTGACGAGCTGCACCGGGCGTTCAGCAACCTGTTCGTACAAATGGAGTTTCTACCGGACTACAACGCCATCCTGATGACTCGCCGGCCACGCATGGCAGAGGAGCAGCCACCGTGGATGTTCTGCATGCTGCTGTCAGCCGCAGTCGAAGTGGGACCGTGCAGCTACGAAACTGATCGGGGGCGCTACCTCGGCAGGGGTCGCACCGCCCGTCAACCCGCTGCGATGGAAACCTGGGGCCCGCTGCCTGGAACTCCGGGACCGATGTTGGACCCCTGTATTGCGCTCCGGCGTACGGTGATGCACTTGGCGGTCGATGGCAGCGTGCAGCTCGACCTGATCCTCGGCGCGGCACCAACGAAGCAGGCCGCGATGGCCCTGGTATCGAAGTACCAGGATCATCGTATGGCCGATCGAGTATTCGAGGTCGCGCCGTCCCACAGCCGAGCCGTTCTGGGCCACCTGAGAGCCAGCGAGGCAGAGGCTCAGCACTTCCGACAACTCGCGTCAGCCTTGATCTTTCCCGTCAGCGCCTGCCGTGCTCCTAGCAACATCCTGCGCCGCAACCGCAAGAACCACTCTGGGCTGTGGGGTTACGCGATCTCGGGCGACCTCCCGATCGTGCTGTTGTGCGTGAGCGCCGCTGACAATCTGCACCTGGTGCGCGACCTGCTCAAGGCGCACGCCTACTGGAGGATGCAGGGCCTGCTGTCCGATCTGGTGATCTGGAACGAGGACGCCTCGGGCTATCGACACGTGCTCAACGACCAGATCATGGGGCTCATCACCGCCGGCACCGAGGCCCAGTTGGTAGACAAACCGGGCGGCGTGTTCATCCGCCACGTCGATAGCTTTCCCGAGGAAGACCGCGTGCTGCTGCAGACGGTGGCACGGATCGTCATCCGAGAGGCCGATGGCCCTCTTGAACAACAACTGGACCGCTGGTGGCGCACCATGCTGCCGTCACGGGCCTCGATGCTTCCCCCCACGCATCCTGAGCCCTGGCCGGAAGAGAACGTCACACCGGCGACGCCGCGGAACGATTTACTCTTCGCGAACGGCACCGGCGGTTTTACGCAGGACGGGCGCGAGTATATCGTCGACCTCCCCCCGGGCCGTCACACTCCTGCGCCATGGGTGAATGTTATCGCCAACGCGCGGCTCGGCACCGTGGTCAGCGAACGTGGCAGTGCCTATACTTGGTATGGCAACGCCCAGCTCTACCGTTTGACGCCATGGAGCAACGACACGGCCGGCGATCAGAGCGGCGAAGTCATCTATATCCGCGACGAGCCCAGCGGACAGTGCTTCAGCCCGATGCCATGGCCACGCCCCAGCGGCACTGCCTACGCATGCCGACACGGCTTCGGCTACAGCATCTTCGAGCACAACGAGCTCGGGCTGAAGTCGACGTTGACGACCTATGTGGCGGTTGCGGCACCGGTCAAGTTCCTCGCACTCAAGATCAAGAACCTCAGCGCCTGCAGCCGAACCCTCAGCGTATTCGCCTCGATCGATCTGGTACTCGGGGACCTTCGCTCCCGACAGGCCATGCACGTCGTGACCGAGCTCGAGCCGCTGACGAGTGCGATCCTCGCCCGCAACACCTGCAACCAGGAGTTCTCCGACTGTGTGGCCTTCTTCGATTGCAGCGAGGCCGTACGCAAAGTCAGCGGCGACCGCGCCGAATTCCTCGGACGCAACGGAGACCCATCGAATCCGGCGGCCTTGCGCTTGCGTCAACTCTCCGGGCGGTTGGGCCCGGGCCTGGACCCGTGTGCCGCGATACAAGTGCGGGTAGAGCTGGCCGAGGGAGCAGAGCAGGAACTCGTTTTTGTGCTCGGCGCCGGCAACAACACCGCGGACGCCGTCGCGCTGGTTCAGAGCCACCGTGGCCTTGGTGCCGCGCGCGTGGCGTTGAAGGAGGTCTGGCAGTTCTGGAATGACAAGCTGGGCGTGCTGCACGCCGAGACGCCGGATGCAGCCATGGACGTGCTGATGAACGGCTGGTTGCCCTACCAAGTGCTTTCGAGCCGCATGTTGGGCCGCAGCGGCTTTTACCAGTCGGGCGGGGCCTACGGCTTCCGCGACCAACTCCAGGACAGTGTGGCCTTGCTGCATGAAGTTCCCGAGCTGTGTCGGCAGCATCTCCTGCGCTCGGCCGAGCGACAGTTTGTCGAAGGGGACGTGCAGCACTGGTGGCATCCACCCGGTGGGCGCGGGGTGCGCACGAGATGTTCGGACGACTACCTGTGGTTGCCCTACGCCGTATCTCGGTACGTGGCCTTCACGGGTGACACCGGTGTGCTTGATGAGCAGATCCCTTACCTGACGGGCCGAGCACTCAATGAGAACGAGGAGAGCTATTACGACCTGCCCGGCAGCTCCGACCAGATCGGCCCCCTCTACGAACACTGCACGCGGGCCATCCTCCACGCGCTGAATACCGGAGCGCACGGCCTACCGCTCATGGGTAGCGGGGACTGGAACGACGGGATGAATCGGGTCGGACACCTGGGGAAGGGTGAGAGCGTGTGGCTGGGGTTCTTCCTGCACGAGGTGCTGACACAATTCGCCGTCCTGGCCCAACAACGTGGGGATGAGGCTTTTACCAAGCGCTGCCTGGCACAAGCCAGTGAGCTTGCTGGTCACCTCGAGAGGCAGGCCTGGGACGGCCAGTGGTACCGCCGCGCCTACTTCGACGACGGCCAGCCGCTGGGCTCGGCGAAGAATGAGGAATGCCGGATCGACTCACTACCTCAAAGCTGGGCCACGATCGCCGGGGTCGGCGACCCCGAGCACCGCCGGCTGGCACTGGATTCTCTGTGGGACCAACTGGTGTGCCAAGAGCTCCAGATCGTCCAACTCTTCACCCCGCCCTTCGATCATTCCTCTCTCGAACCCGGCTACATCAAGGGATACCCACCCGGGGTGCGCGAAAACGGGGGGCAGTATACCCACGGCGCGGTGTGGGCAGCCTTGGCCTTTGCACTGGCCGGACGACCTGAGCAGGC
>MGSU01000010.1 GCA_001799195.1 Deltaproteobacteria bacterium RIFOXYA12_FULL_61_11
TTCGTTCCCGCCAGGAGGTTTAGGTAGAGTCCCTTGAACGCGGGGTTGCTGAGCAGGTACTGGCGGGCGTGGTCGGTGCACTGCCAATAGGCATGGACCAGATCGCCGTCGTGGAGCTGCAGGTCGCGAGGTACACGGGTGTTGGTGATCATGCTCATGGTTAGAATACTTCAGCACATTGCGTGCCCGGGGTTGGGTCGAGAAAATGACTGTAAAGACAAATTGTTACTCACAACACCTCGCAGACATTCAGAAAGGCGATTCGTTGAGCCGAAGTCCAACATGTGGTTAATGAACAATCCTGTCCCCACAGCACCCCACACGTCTCCCCATTGCCAATCCCAATAGTGGGGTGTGCGACTGCTGAGGAGAAACCACCTGGACGGGGTTTTTGTGAAAATTCTCCGACGAGTTACACGGCTCGCACGGGGCGACCTTCGATGTAGCCGCGATAGCCTTCGGGTTTGAGCTGGAAGCGCGGTCCAGCGTCATCGGCCCAGGTGAAGCCGTAGGTCTCCGGCTTGTACGACGCCATGACGTCCCAGAGCGACGAGATCGCTTGCTCGAAGTCCTTGTCCTCGAACGGTGGCCCCTGAAACACCATCATTTTACAGGCGGGTAGTGTAGTGACCTCGAAACCTTCTGGAACTTCGCCATCGAAATCCAGGGTGACCTCGACGCCCTGGACGTACTCGGAAGTCCCCGGCGAACGCAGGCTGTCGGGGAGCCACATACCGAGTGGTTCCTGGATTGCGTTCGGGATGGCGGTGAGCTGGTCCCAGACGTCGCATCCCACCTCCTCGCAGTACTCGAAGTAGTGGGTGGCCTTTTTGGCGCGCTTGATGATCATCTTGCGGGCAGGTCGGTCGAGGATTTGGACAAAGACGGTGTCGGGTTTCTTGTTCTCGGACATGGTCAGTTCTCCTCGTTGCCTCCTTGTGTACTGGTCCCGGAGCTGTGGGGGCATGAACAGCTGCACGGTCGACCCGATCTTGCGGAAGCGGAGGGGGGACACGCCGAACTGCCGAGCGAAGGCTCGGGTGAAACCCTCGTGCGAGTCGAAGACGAAGTCGAAGGCAACGTCCACAACCTTACGTGAGGTATTCTGCAGTTCCTCTGCCGCGACAGAAAGACGACGCAGCCGGACATACTCGAAGGGCGACTTTCCGGTGACCTCCCTGAACACCCGGGCAGCGTGCCACTGTGAGTAACTAGCCACGCGAGCCAGGGTGGCCATGGTGATCCTGTCGCCGAGATGTGCCTCGATGTACTTTTGCATCCGCTCGGCGGCCTTGAGTTTGTCCCAATGCGTCAGCACCGTTCCTCCACGTTCCGTACCCGATGGTAATCGCAGTGGTCTGGTTCCGCTTGACCGTGCGTGCGAATCTACACAATGCCGCGAAATGTGCGAGGCCATGGGTCGGACGTTACTCTAGCAACGCTTTTCCTCTCCTGTCCCTGTCATCTTATCCGCGTGGTGGTTTCCATGGTTTTTCTGAGCCTTGCTATTCCCCGCCCCCCGACGTATGCAGGTCCCGGGTAAGGTATCGTGGTTGGGGAATGTGAACGACTGTCGCCTCTCCTTCCTGGGATCAGGTCGCCGCACGAGTTGGTTCCTTGTCGCTCTGGTAGCGATCCCGGGGTTGGCCGGCTCGCTCCCGGCAAGAGGCGCGGATCCGACCCCGCCCGCACGGCGCGAACTCGTGGAGAAGGCCGAACAGCTCTATAAGGTTTTGAAACCCGAGGAACGCATCGGCCAACTCCTGATGTACGGGTTCCGCGGGACCGGGGTCAATCCGGAACTCACCCGTTACCTCCGGGAGTTGCAGGTCGGCGGGATCATCCTCTTTTCTTCCAACCTGATTGATGCCCCCCAGACCGCGCGCTTGTGCCGGGAAATTCGGTCACTTACCGCGGCGGGAGTACCTCCGCTCCTCGCCGTGGATCAGGAAGGCGGCAAGGTCACCCGGATCAGCAAGGGTGTGACCGTGCTGCCCGGCAATATGGCTCTCGGCGCGACCCGGTCCCAGGTCCTGGCCTATTACGGCGGCAGGATCACGGGCAGGGAATTGCGGCTCCTGGGCGTGAACATGAACCTCGCCCCCGTGGTCGACGTGGTTTCCGACCCGGACGACCAGGTTATCGGCACACGCTCCTACGGGAGCAGTTTTGAACTTGTTTCAGAACAGAGTTCTTGGTATATCAAAGGATTGCAGGAAGAGGGCATTATTGCAACGGCCAAGCACTTCCCCGGGCACGGAGCCACGGGCAAGGATACCCATCATACGCTCCCCAGCGTCGCTAGGTCTTTGTCCGAATTGGAAGGGGCAGATCTGCAACCCTTCATCCGAGCGGTGGGCGCCGGAGTAGACACAATCATGACCGCCCATGTCCACTACACCGCCTTCGATCGTCAGCGTATCTCCGCGAGTCTTTCCTTGAATGTCTTGCGCTATCTCCGGGAACGGTTGGGTTTCGAGGGCGTGGTCATTGCCGATGCCCTCGAGATGGGGGCGATCACCCGCCAGTTGTCCCCAGGTGAAGCCGCGGTAGAAGCCATTCTCGCCGGCAACGACATGGTCATCGCGGTGTGGAATGGGAATAACAAAGATGCGGTCTACGAAGCCCTCGCCGGAGCCGTGCGCAGCGGCAGGATTCCCCAAAGCCGGCTACACGAGGCCGTGGTCAGAATCCTCGCTCTGAAACTGAAGCGGGGGTTGTTCCTGCGTCAGAACATCGATCCCGAGAAGCTCGGACTACTGACCACGGCCAGGCCCTATGCGGAAGTAGCGCAACGCATTGCCAGTCGCTCGATCACCCTTGTCGAAGAGCAGGTCCGGATGCTCCCCTTGCGGGGGGAGGAGGGGAAGAACCTCGTTGTGCTCAGTGACCACGCTTCTTTCCTGGAACAGATGCGCTCGAGCTACCCTGGAGCGGTTTTCATCGGGCTGGAAGAGCGACGGTGCGCCGAGCAGGGAGCCGACCTGTGGGCGAGCGTGAGTTCGGCCCTGGGCAAGAAGCGTACCTTGGTTTGCGGGTTGGAAACCCTCTGGGCGGTCGAATTCCTGCGCTCGAGGCTTCAACCCTTCGTGCGCAGGACTATTTTTTGTTCCCTCGGCTCGCCATACCTGCTCATGGATTTCCCCGGAGTAGCTGCCGCACTGTGCTCGTACAGCACGACCGAAGTCGCCTTGGCCGCGCTGGTCGATGTCCTGACCGGACGGAAGCAGCCCGAAGGTCGCTTGCCGGTCGAATTGCCCGACCCTGCCCCCCGCGGGGGAGCGAAAAGTAGAGGTACATCCAATGAATAACAGCGTAGGGAGTTCTTGGCCCGAGGGCTTGTTCTCGGCGGACCGGCCGATCCGGACCTGGCTCTCCCCAGGCCGGATCAATGTTCTGGGCGAACATACCGATTACCACGGGGGCTTGGTGCTGCCCGCAGCCGTGGATCGCTTCACCAGGTTCGCGGTGCAGACCCGAGAGGATGGTATCATACAAGCCTTTTCCAAGCATTTCGGTGAGTTGGTGGAATTGCGCACCCGGGAGGGACTCGCGCCCCTCCGACCAGGGCACTGGTCGACCTATTTGACCGGCAGTCTGGCCGTCCTGGGGGATATCCTTCCGGACCGCGGGTTGAACCTCGGCCTGGACGGTGATCTACCGGTCGGCGGGGGCATGAGCAGCTCGGCCTCCCTGACCGTCGGTTTTCTCTCCGCGTTGCGGGAGTTCTTGGGTCTTCCCCTCGAGGATCTCGAGTTGGTCGTGAGAGCCAGGCGGGTGGAGGTCGAAAAGGTGGGGGTCAATTGCGGCATCATGGATCAGTATGCGGTCCATTTTTCCCGGGCTCGCAGCTTCGTGGCCCTCGATTGCAGCGCTTTGCGCCACGAGAACGTCCCCCTTTCGGATCCCGAGGTAATTCTCGCCGTGGTGGACAGCGGTAAGCATCGCCAGCTCACGGCCGGTCGCTACAACGAGATTGTCGCCGAATGCGATGCTGCGCTCGCGGCCATCAACCGTCTTCTCGGCACTACCTACTCAACGCTCAGCCAGGTTCCACCGCGAGAGTACGATCTGCCGGAACCGCAGCGGCGTCGGGTGCGGCATGTGCTCGGCGAGAACGAACGGGTCCGCGCCGGTATCGAGGCCCTCCGGGAAGGCCGGTTCGATCGCTTCGGAGCCCTGATGCTCGCTTCCCAATACAGTCTTGCCGGCGACTACGGGGTGAGCTGCGAAGAACTCGATGTGCTGGTCGAGGAGGCCATGCAGGTCGAGGGAGTGCTCGGATCAAAACTCTCGGGGGCTGGCTTGGGCGGAGTGACGGTGACACTGTTGCGCCGGGAAGCGCTGCAACGCTTTACCGAACGGATGCAGACGCGGTATATACAGAGATTGGGTAGAACGGCCCGGGTATTTCCCTGCGACCTGGTCGATGGTTGCGCCCACCGTCGTTCTGTGGAAGGTGGAGGTTCCTGAGGTGAGATCAACGCTCCTCGTCGCCTCGTTCTTCGTCGTCCCTGCGGTCCTGGCCCTGTGTCCCGACGTGGCCAAGCTCGAGCAACGCCTGCAGAAGCTCGACCATCACCTGCGCAACCTCGACGAGGCCGGCATCTGGCCTCCGGAGTTGCTCCAGTATCCCGAAGCGCTCGATCTCGCCCGCACCGAGACCAACCTCCTCTTCAACCAGGCCCGTACTCTGTTGCGGCTCGCGAGCATTTATCGCCGCAGTTACGACGGCACCAAAGACTACCTCGATCGGGAATACTTCAGCCGGAAGATGGACTTCTATTTCGAGCAGCACAAACTTCACCTGCAACGCCAGAAGACCTCTCTCGACGCTCTGGTGCGCAAGCTGACCAAGCGTACCGCCATCACCCGCAAGAGACCCGACCAAGTCAGTGAGGGCGAAGAGAACGCCGGTGGAGCGCAGCCGGGCACGGAGCGCGCCGTTGCCTCCGCCGAGCTCGACGAAGAGGTTCCGGTCGAACCGCTCGATCTCAAAGCGCTCAACGATCTTCTCAGCAAGTTGCAGCTCCAATCGGGCGACATCCTCGTCGATGACCGGGAGCAAGCTCTGAGAACCTTCCAGATGGAGGAGGTGCAGAAGATTGGTCAACTCACCAGGAACGGTCAACACGCTCAGGCCGCGCTGCTCTACGGAGAATTGCGGAACGCTCTGAGCAGAACGGTGATCGGTAAGGCCTTCTGCCAACTCAAAATGGAGCGTTTAATGGCGCGCTTGAGCCAGCAGAAGCGAGAAGAGGAATTCGTCGATGCCTTGCTGAAGATCTCCGAGACCTTCAATAGCGGAGATTTCACCCGGGCGAACACCCTGCTCAACAGCATTTTCCAGTCCTTGCGGTGAGCGGCGAGCCAAGGGGAAAAACCGCGGAATACCGGCTTGACAGGAAACCCCTCATCGAGTAGAGAGGGCGAACTTTCCAACGTTCTCGACATCACACAAGTTGGGCCATGGCGTGGCGAGGATCGATCATCGGAGCCTCGGGTCTCGCCGTTTTCATACGGGGGTGAGTGTGACTGGTGCCGTCGATGCAATGCTGTTGCCAATCTTGCAAGACGAACGCATGAACGATCAGGAAGCCTTGATCGAAGACTTGTCTTTCGAGGCGCTCGTTACCTTGAAGCTCCACTCCTTCATCGAGCGATTACCCTTCGAAGGAGAGGATGATCTCCACGAGATGATCGTTTCCAAAGTAGAGCGCGCCCTCATCCGCCTGGTATTGGACAAGCTGGGCGGCAATCGCACCAGGACCGCCCAGGTACTGGGTCTCAGCAGGGGGACCCTGGCGAAAAGAATTAAAGACCTCAAGGTGTTGGACAATACTAGACGACCCGGTCGGAAGACCTGATGCAAACAAGGATAGACCCCTCGAGTGGGGGAAAGTGCTTGTCTCTCTCCCCGGGGTCGGCTACACTTGGTCGGATCGAGGACCGGACAGACAAGCTCGAACGAGGTGCAGAGACTCGGTTTCGCATTCGAAGAGGGGTCGATCCCGGTCGGTCCAGGCAGGAGTGACCATGGCCATGGTACGCAATCGTCCCAAGTTCTGGCAGCGGAAGTACATCATCAATCAAGGTTTCCAGGTCAAGTACATTGCCTATGTAGTTCTTGCCAGCACCTTGATCTCCAGCATCCTGAGCTTCTATATCTACAAGACTTCTCTGGCGAACAGCGAGCTCCTCGAGATCATGAGCATTCAGAACGATCTTTTGGAGGGAGTGAAGCACGAGGATTTCAAAGTACTGGTTTCCTTGCTGTCTTTCATCGTGCTCCAGGCCCTGTGCCTGCTCGTCTTCGCCGTGCTGCTGACCCACCGCATCGCCGGTCCCTTGTTCCGCGTCGAGCTGTTCCTGAAGGCCGTGGTCATGGGTGAAGCCATGCACGTGCGTTCCTTCCGCAAGGGGGACGAGTTCAAATACCTGGCCGAATTGATGAACAGCGTGTCGGATTTCCTGCACAACACCTCCACCTCTGAATTGGCCAAACTCACCCAGATGCGGACCATGCTGACGGGGCAGGAGGGTCACCAACCTTCGGCCGACCAGCTCCAGTCCACGCGAGCGCTGATAGAAGAATTGATCGTCTCGAAGAGCGCCGTGTTCCAGACCAAGAAAAACTGATCCGGGGCAGGTGGGCAGAACGTCCTCGCCTAGATGCGATGTTTTCGGGGCAGCTCCGCCGGATCGAAGACCCTGACCGTTCCGAAGACCCCGTCATAGCCTGCCTTCAACGACACCTGCCCGCGGCGTAGCCGGGCAATACCTTCGGCGAGGAGGGTGCCTCCGTGGCGGCCTAGCTCCTCGGGTGAGACCTCGAGCAAGAGCTGGAGTTCCGAGCCGAAGAGGGCAAGCAGCCGGTGATATTCGGTGTGCACGGTGAGGCTGGAGGAGCCTTTGCCGAGCATTTCGGCCAAGAGTTCGGGGAGGGCGCAGAGAGAGCGGTGTGGCCGGGCCGTAGGGGGCAGATGCTCGGCTCGGCGATCGGCCAGGGTCTCCACCCTCGAGGCGACCCCTAACGTTACGCAGCGACCGCAGATGGGACAGAGACCGTTCGCCGCCGTGGTTTCCTCCGGCGATAGCCGTATTCCACAGGATCGATGGCCATCATGGTGATACTTCCCTTCCTCGGGAAAGAATTCCAGGGTTTCGAGCAACCCCAGGCCGGTGCGAAGTGCGAGTCTGAGAGCGTCGAAGGACAGCTCGGTATCGAACAGCGTGGCCTCTCGCCCCAGCTTCGAAGGTGAGTGGGCATCGGAGTTGGAGACGAGGAGGTAGCGGTCGAGGAAGCTGCAGCGGCGGTTCATCGGAGGATCGCTGGAGAGGCCCGTTTCCACTGCCGTGACCTCACCGACGAGTTCGCCGTAACAATCCTCGAGGCGGTCGAAACCGGACTTGGAACCGAGAGCTGAGAACCAGGGAGTCCAAAGGTGCGCGGGGATGAGCATGGCCCTGGGCTCGACCGTCAGGAGCAGGTCGAGCAGGTCCCGGGACGAGAGGGAGACGATCGGTCTTCCGTCGCTGCGGAGGTTGCCGTAGGCCTCGAGGGCGAGAGAAAAACGTCTTGCCGAGGTAAGATCGGGTAGGAGGCAGAGATGATGGACCTTGTGCACGGTGCCGTCCTGTCGGTAGATCGTGCTGACCTCGGCTGTCGGCAGGAAGCGTAGCTCTCTCTCCGCCAGGATCGGCGGCAGGTCCCGGACCGAGGGATCCCATCCGGGCGCGAGACGCAAGAGACCCCGTCCGTCCGGGAGCAGGCAGGTCTCGAGCTCGTCGAGCCAACCGGGATGCGTGCAATCCCCGGTGCCCAGCAGGGTGAGCCCCTTCTTACGCCCCCAGCGGGCGAGCTCGGGTGGCGTGAGGTCGCGGCTGGTAGCCCGGGAAAAATGCGAGTGCAGGTGCAGATCTGCCAAGTAGCGAGCCATAGGTTAGGCATCCTGAAGGAGTTGCTGATCCCTCGTAGCAGGAAGCCACCCGTCGAGTAAACCTCGGTCTTTGGTCAATCCTTCACCCGGGGGGCGAGTGCTTTTTGGTAAAAGAGACAGTCGTTGCAGTTCGAGCTGCAACCGATGCTTCCGGGATTGACCCGAGCCCGCAGGGTACGGCAATCATGTACCCGGGCTCTGTAGACGAGACAAGCACTGCAGGAGTGACGATCGAGACTGCAACGTTCGTTGAGTTCCCAGCAATGCTGGAAGGTGGAACGAAGGTGTTGGTAATACGCGCATTCGGCGCACTCCATGGTGCACCCGGTGGGCAGGGGGCCCAGGTGGCGGCGGAGTTGATGACAATGGTCGGCTGAAGAGATGAGGACCAGGCACTCGCGGCAGCGGTGTTGTCGGCGCTCGTTCTTGCCCAGGAGCTCGTGGTAGAGCCAACAGCTCGAGGTCCGTTCGAGCAGGTCCTGGAAATAGGCACAAGCTTGGCAGTCGAGTCGGCAGAATACTTTCTTGTGCCGGGTGTTGCGCCTCAGGAGGAAGCAGAGTTTCGACCCCGAAGAGCGGACTAGGCAGGAAGAGCAGTCGTGCAGGTCCGAGGTGTTCTCACGGTGATAGTCCCAACACGGAGACAGTGTCGCGAGGGGCTCAACGTGGCGGAGGCTGGCATGGGCTTGCAGCACCGAGGCCAGCTCCGGGCGTTTGTGGTGGGCGAGCAGGATGACTTCTGGCAGGGCGATCCGGTGATGTTGGTGGTGGTTGAGGGTGTTGGACACGAGCTCGCTCTTGATCCAGCGAGACACGGTTGTTCTGGTGACCTCGAAGAGGGCAGCCAGTTCGACGGTCGAGAAGAAATAGCGCATCGAGGAGAAATCAGTGCTTGGGTGCAGGTTTTGGGGGGATGGGTGGGTCCTCCTCGTCGCCCTCGAGCAGGTAACGCCAGAAGGCGACCGAGGCCAGCAGGAAGAGCAGGGAGAAGAGGTATCCGGCAGCCTTGATGCTGGTCATGTACTCGTGGATCGTCTCCATGGGACCTCCGGCTCAGGGGTGTTCGGGATAGGTTGGATCCGGCCGCAGGATCGGCATGCGCAGGGCGGCGGAGCGGAAGACCAGGACGATCAGGAGGATGATCGAGAGTGTGACGGCCAGCTCCATCCAACTGGGGAAGTAGCGTTGCTCGCAGGGGAGTTGCCAGTTGAAGGCCACCAGCGAGACGTTGAGTCGGTTGAGCACCACGCCGAGCACGGAGAGCAGGGCGGCGAGCTTGACCTGCCGCGGACGTCGATTGCGGGCCGCCGAGGCGAAGAGCAGGCAGGGTACGAGGACGAAACCGAGCACTTCGACGAGGAACCAGGAACCATACGCGGTGGGCAGATAGGTCCAGTTCCCGTCCGAGATCACACCGAGGATCTTGAGGGCGAAATAGCTGAACATGACGATCGCCCCGGCCCTGGCCAAGCCTATGGTCAAGGCGTCGAAGTCGGTGCCGGGATCTGCGCGGTGGTGGAGGGCTCGGTGGGAGAGGGAGCCTTCGACTACGATCATGGAGAGGCCGGCAATGATGCTGGAGATGAAGAAAAACACCGGCAGGTAGGGGGAGTACCATAAGGGGTGCAGCTTACCCGGGGCGATAAGGAACAGTCCGCCGAGCGACGACTGGTGCATGGTGGACAGGATGACCCCGAGGATGGTCAAGGGAATGGTCAGGTGTAGGATCACGGCCCGCAGTTTCCTCCAACCCAGCCACTCGAAGGCGGGAGGGGTTGCTTCGACGAAGAGGACGGTGCAATAGGTCGCCACGCAGACGGCGACCTCGAACATGACCGAGGAGAAACCGGCCTGGACCACGAAGGGGTAGGGTAGGCGCCAGGGACGGCCGAGGTCGAAGAGTAGCGCCAGGACGACGAAGGCATAGCCCAGGAAGGCGGTCAGGATGGCCGGTCGTACGATCGGTTGGTAGGCCTTGAGCCCAAACAAGTACACGGTGGAGGAAATGACGTATCCTCCCGCGGCCAGCGCGACCCCGCAGAGCAGGTCGAAGCCGATCCATAGGCCCCAGGGGTTGTCGTGGGAGAGATTGGTCGCGGTGCCGAGGCCTTGGCCGAAGCGCACGACGGCAGCCACTCCGCCTGCCAACAAGATCATCGCGGCCACGGCGTTGAAGGGGGTCAGCAGCGAGCGTAGGTACTCCCGAGCGCCGAGGCCGAAGAAGAGTTTGTCCTTGATCCAGCAGGTCGTCGGTGCGGTCTGGCTCATGCTCCCTCCTTGGGCTGTTGGCCTTGACGCTCGTTGTGCCGCTTGAACAGCCAGGTGCCTCCGAGGAAGGCCGGCCAGAGGGCGATCACCACCGGGATGAAGGATAGGAAGCCTCCGGTCTTGGCGCAGAGCGGCTCTTCGCCCAGGTTCGTCGGAAGGCCGACCTGGTCGAAAGGCACCGGAGAGAGATAGAGCCAGTTGGTGCCGCCTACCTCATGTTCGCCATAGACGTGGTGAAGGTAATTCTCTGGTTTTGCTGCAATGCGGTTGCGAGCCCGTTCCAAGAGTTCGGTGCGTTTCCCGAAGACCAGAGCCTCCATGGGACAGGCCTCGACACAGGCCGGACGTTTGCCGGCCAGGATGCGCTCGTGGCACAGGGTGCACTTGCGCACGCGAGGGGTGAGCGGATCATGGTACTCGTAGGCCGGGATACCGAAGGGGCAGGCGACCATGCAGTACCTGCAACCGATGCACAGGTCGGGGTTGTAGATCACCGCGCCTTCGCGGGTCTTGGTGAAGGCCCCGACCGGGCAGGCCGAGGCACAGGCCGGCTCTTGGCAGTGGTTGCACTGGAGCTTCCTGTGGACCGCCGGCGCGTTCGCTTGCGGGTAAGTGTTGACCACGGTGTAGGCAGACTCGGTCGTCCGGCGGAGGTGCTGCAAGACGGTCGGATCATCGAAGGCCTGATCAGGTGCCGGCAAGTCGTTGGCTTCGTTGCAAGCCTGCTCGCAGCGGCGGCAGCCGACGCAGAGGCTGAGGTCGCAGAGGACGCCGAAACTCTCGGGGTAACCGAGGGTCCCTTTCTGGGCGGCTCTCGTCGTGCGAGGCAGGGCAAGACCGGCGGTGGCGCCCCCGAGGGCGCCCAGGAACTGTCTGCGGGTGAGCCCCATCATCGCACCTCGTCCTGTTGGGGGCGGCGGCGGTGACAGTCCTCACAGCCGGTATGCCCGAGGTTCATCCGTTGGTGGCAACCAAGGCATTGCTGGTGCAGCGCGCCGAGCAACCCCGGACGGCGATCCTCGTCGTCCTGACCGTGGCAGGCCGCGCAGCGAGCATAGTGCAAGGCCTGGCTGGGTTGTTGGTGGTGGTGACAACCGCTGCACAGGGTGGCCAGCTCGGGGTGGAAGTGCTGGGCCAGACTGCTGGCCTCGAGCTTCTGGAGAAGGGTCTGGATGATCTTGCGGTGCGGGAAGATCGATGGCTCGTACTCGGCAGCGAGCAGGTCGAGCCGGAGCGTTTCGGGCAGGGCGTCGGACGAGAGGTCCTGGAACGCCGCGAGCAGGGCCCCGGTCCTGGAAGAGGAGGTGGTAGGAGCAGACTCATCTGAAGAGACCTCGGTCACGCCGGGGCCACCGTCATGGCAGAGCCCGCAGGAGGTGGTCGGGAGTTCCTGGAGCGGGCGATCGTGACAGCCCCGGCAGGCGGGTTCCTGCTTCTCCAACTCATGGCACCCAACACAGGACCGGGGATCTCTCGGAGTGTGGTGAGCCGTGGCGAGTTTGACCGTTTGGAGATCCCGCCCCTTGCCGAGTGCATGACAGACGACGCAGCGTTCGAGAGTGTCGTGATGACAAACCCGACACGTCCCTTCTCTGCTCTCATGGGCGGCGTGGTTGAAACCGACCGCGGCCATGGCGCTGCTCATGGTGTGGATGGTGGCGACCTCGGGTTGCCCACGTAGGAGGCGCGGGACCGTGGTCCAGTCCCGAGGAGTGGTAGAGGAATGACAACCCGCACAGTCTACCGGGCCGGATTTCTTCTGCAGGCCGAGGCGCTGGAGGTGGCAGGTCACACAGTTCTGGTGTACAGCCTGCCGCAGGCCGCGGACAGTCGGGGTGGAGGCTTCCTCGTGGCATTCGCGGCAGGAGCTTTCCTTGCCGGGGGCCTCGTAGAGAGCCTTGCGCTGGTCATCATAGCGGTGGTGGCAGGAGGCGCAGCTCGATCGGCCGAGCTCGGGTTGCAAGACCGCCTCGTGTTGCGCATGGCGGTGGCGATCGAAGAAGAGGTCGCGAGCGTCCTTCCCGAGGGCGTTGTTGGCGAGCGAATGGCAGTCGCCGCAGGCCGTGGTCGGACCGGCGGAGAGGTTCTCGGAAAGGCGGTCCTCGTGACACGTCATGCACTTGCCATGGGTTTCCGCGAGCGACGGGGCGACGGACTCCTCGGCCAAGGGCTGTTCGACAACCTGAGGAACACCGGCAGCGTCTCGGTGGTGGCAGGAGTCACAGGGAGCGTTGCCGAGGGCCTTGGTATGGGCGTCGTGGTCGAAGAGCACGGCCGGGCGTTCTCCCTCGTGGCTGCTGCCCAGAATGAGTTTGCCGGCTTCGATCGCGGGCACGGTCGGGGGGAGGAGGCTCCCTACGGCGGCGATCAGGAAAGCGGCGACGAGCAGGGCGGCCAACAGGGTTCCGATCAGGGAGAGTTGTATGGTCCTCATCGCCTCACCCCCTCAACTCGTCGGGTATCTCCATCGCCTCGAGCAGGAGGTCGCTGAAGAACTTGACGTGCATGCCGAGCTTGTAATGCCCCACGATGTCCTCGATGCCGCTGTGGCAGTTATGGCAGGGGGTGATCACCGTGGTCGCGCCGGTGGCGGCCAACTGTTTGGCCTTTTCTTTATTACCGCGCACCCGCTCGGCCTTCCAGATCGGGCCGCAGTTGATCACGCCGCCGCCCGCGGCGCAGCAGTAATTATGCTCGCGGTTGGGTTCGACGTCGCGGAAGTCTTCGCAGACGGCGTTCATGAGGAAGCGCAGCTTCTCGCCGAGTCCCAGGCCGCGCACGATGTTGCAGGGTTCCTGGAGGGTGATCGGTCCTTTGATTTTTTTGGCGATGCGGATACGCCCCGAGGTGATCAACTCATGATAGAAGTCTACGGCGTGGACCATGGGAATGGGTGGATGTAGCCAGCCCAGCCACTTAGGTCCGTCGTAGGCCGAACCGCGGAAGGCGTGGCCGCACTCGCCCATGACCACGCGCTTGACCTTGAGGCGCAGGGCCGTGTCCCAGTGCAGCCGTTCGACTCGCCCCATGATCTCGAAATCGCCGGAGAACATGGCCATATTACTGTTGTCCCAACCGTCGGTGGCCGGCATGGTCCAGCTCATTCCTGCCACTGCCATGATCTGCGCCATGTTGCCTATGAGCTGAGCCAAGATCTTGGGCTCGGGGGCGATCACGGAATACATGATGTCCGCCCCTTCCCGCTCGAGAGGGATGGCGGCGCTGGGGACCTCGGACTGGGCTTCTTCTTCTTGCCACAACAAGGTGTCGATCCAGTCGTTCTGGCCGACCCACATCTGATTATAGGCGGCCGAGTGCGAGTTGACGGTGTCTTGCAGGTAGAGGGGTACGATACCGAGCAGGTGGCAGAAACGCCGGATGGTCAGGAGCAGATAGGCGATATCGATGCCGAACGGGCAGTACATGCTGCAGCGGCGGCAGACATTGCATTCGGTGAAGGCGATCCTGGCCATGGCGCGGAGGTCGTCGTGGGTGACTGTGTCGCGCAGCTCGACCAGCTTGGCCATGGTCTCCTTGACCTTGCCGACCGGGGAGTATTCGGGGTCCTTGCGATTCGAGAGATACCAGTGGCACGCCTCGGAGCAGAGGCCGCAATGCACGCAGGTCGCGAGATAGATCTTCAGCCTGGCTGCGGCCTCGGTGTCGAGGACCTGGTGGACTACGGCGGACAGCCGCTCGGGGGTGAGTTTCTGCAGCCCGCGTTCGAAGCCGGGATCGTCCACGGGGTTGCGGTGAATGGTCATGGAACCTCCTCGGTGATGCCCTTCGAGCCCGATCACCAGTCCTTGGAGTGGCGCACGGCGCCGAATTCGGCACCCATGTACATCCGGGTCAAGGGGAAGAAGAGCATGTGGCTGATCCTGGTGAAGGGCAGGAGCACCAGCAGCAATTCGGCCAACAGCACATGGAACAGGAGCGCCGGACGGTACTCGGTCCACTGGTGGGTGGCCAGGAACCCAGTGATGAAGGGCGCGGCCACGAGCAAGAGCAAGAGGTAGTCCCCGGCAGTGGTGACGTAGCGTACCTCCGGGCTGACGATGCGCCGCAACAAGAAGAAGAAACAGACCAACAGCACGATGACGGTCAGGGTGTCGGCCAGGGCCTCGGGGAGGGCTGGAGCGGTCAAGCCCGTGGCGCGTTCCCACATGACGAGGTGGGCGCGCAGGAAGAGCGGGAGGGCGAGGACTCCAATATGGAAGAGGAAGGAAAAGACGGTGAAGAAGGGGTGCATGCGCATGTTCCTGGCGCCGAAGGGCAGGACCCAGTGGAACAGGGAACGCAAACCGTAATGGAGATTGAGATAGGGATAGACCACCTTGTCCTTCTTGGCCAGGAGGAGCATGGCGGCGATCCGACCTGCGGAACCGAAGAAGAAAATGAGTATCGCAGCGAGAGCCAGCGGTCCGGTCACGAACTCGTACATGCTACCGAGCCTCCTTGGAGGATTGGATTCAGCCTCGCAGGGTCTTCAGGTCCACGACCTGCCGAATACAGTGTCCGCGCCGCATGCCCCGGACCAGAACCCGTTCTCCCGCGGGGTCGAAGCAGGGTGGGGCCAGGGTGTCGAAGCGGGCCGACCAGAGCGTTCCGTCGAGGGCCAGGGTCACGCCGTCCTCGACCTCGACCCTTGCCAGGACCTCGCGGCCGCCGGGACTGAAGAGGGGGTCCCAGGCCATCGCGAAGCGGTGGTCCCAGGGCTTGCCGTCCACGACGATGCCCCAGGTGCCGGCATCCCGGAACACCGCGGCCACGCGTTCCCCGGATGGAGAGAAGCAGGGAGTCAGCACCAGGTCGCTGAAACCGATCGGCCAGGGAGCGTCGTCGACGGCCACGGTCCAGCGGCCGAAGTCATGGGCCACCACGGCGGCGAAGCGGTTATTCCCGGCAGGAGCCGCCACTCTCCACAATTGATGGTAGCGGCCCTTCCAGAGGGGTTGGCCGTTCTCGGCGAGAGTCCACATACCCCCCAGGCGGACAGGAGCCAACACCCGGTCATAGGCGGGATGGAAGAGTGGTTCCCACACACAGCCGAAGCGCTGTTCCCAGGCCTTGGCGTTCTCGGCGATGCCATAGGTCTGGTCGAGGTGCCGGACCTCGGCGGCGACCGAACCGTTGGCGGGGTGGACACAGACCCCCCAGGTGTTGATGAAGCGCGCTTCCCAGGGGGTCCCGTTGACCGCGATGGTCCAGGTGCCGGCGAAGAAACCGGGAACGTCGGCTTCTTTGAGGGCCGTGGTCTGGACCGTGGCGGCCACGGTTTTGCCGTCGGCGCTGATGGCCAACTCGCGGAGAGCCGTGAAGCTCTCTTCCCATGGGGTGCCATTGACGGCCACGCTGCATTGGTTGTCGCGGGTGATCTGCACGGCCACGGTTGAACCATCGGCGCTCAGAACGGGGTTCCAGGCGAAGTCGAAACGTTCCTCCCAGGGCTCTTGGTCGAAGACCACGGTCCAGGCGTCGTCCAGCTTTGCTAACCCGAAAACGCGATTGTCCGGGGTGAAACGCACCTGGCGGAGTTTCTCGAAGACCGTATCCAGAGCGCCGGTTTCTCGGCCGAGGCGGTATTCGTCGTCCTGTCTGCCGACCACGGCCACATGTTCGCCGTCCTCGCTCCAAGCCGTCTCGACGATGGTCCCCAGGGTTTCGGCCAGCGACGTGAGGTCTGCGATCGTCCGCTCTGCCGGGTGCCAATCCCAAGATGTCAGGACCGCTGTATCGATCGCCACGTTGCCTCCTGTATCCCCGTAGCCTTACGGGAAAATGGGAACGTTATTATTGCAAAAAACCAAGAACTTGAGAAAAACCGATAGATTTTTCCCGTCGCTGAGGTATCCACGAGTGCGAAAGGGTTGTCAAGACTCATTCGAACTCTCCTCGGAACTCGATCGACGTTTTTCCCCGAGGTGAGTATGCTACCCGGACGAGGTCAGGATAAGGCCGGGTCGAGGAGGGCATCCTCTCCGAGGATGCTTCGAGGATGGTGAGGAAGCGGAGCGGTGACAGAGAGCTACCCCCGGCCGAGGATCGAGGTGCGGCGGAGTTGCAAAGCGCCCGGGAGCCGGGCGAGGTCGAGCACGAGTTGCGCGTCCTCTTCGATCATGTGCCGTGCAGTCTTGCAGTGATTGATCGTGATTACAACGTAGTGCGTTCAAATGCTCATTTCCGGCAGACCTTTTACCGCAAGGGAGCCACGCGCTGTTTCGAGTTCTACAAAGGCCGGGGCAGGTCGTGCAAGAGTTGCCCCGCTCGTGAGGTTTTTCTCGATGGGGCGGTGCATCGCGAGGTGCAGAACGGAAGAGGAAGCCGAGGCCAGACCTTGCAGTACCTGGTCACCGCGGCCCCCTTCGATTACACCGGAGCCCAGGTGCGGACCGTGATCGAGATGGCCCAAGACGTGACCGAGGTCGTGGAGTTGCGCCGCAGGCTCGAACAGGTCGAGAAGGAGAAGCTTGAGGCAGAGAGGCTTGCCGTAGTCGGGGAGACCGTAGCCGGGCTCGCCCACGGGATGAAGAATATCCTCATGGGGCTCGAGGGGGGGCTGTTCGTGTTCAAAGACGGTTTGGCCAAGAACAACCCGGAGGTCCTGCAACGGGGCTGGGGTATGATCGAGGGCAACGTGGCCCGGATCTCGTCCTTCGCCAAGGAATTCCTCGGTTTCGCCCGCGGAGCGAAAGCTAGGGCGCGGTTGGTCGATCCGAACGCGATCCTCGAGGAGGTCGCAGCCCTGTATCGGCCGATGCTGGACCAGGCCGGCATTGCCCTGCAGTTGGAGGCCGGGCAGGTGCTCGAACCCATGGCCGTGGATCCCGAGGGCTTGCACACCTGCCTGACCAACCTGCTCTCCAACGCCGCGGACGCTTGCCTTGCCGGGGAACGGAAACACCGCAGGATCACGCTCCGCTGCGAGGAGGAAGACAAGATCGTGCGCTTCTTCGTCAAGGATAATGGAGTAGGCATGGATGCCGAGGTCCGGCGCAAAGCCTTCACCAGTTTTTTCTCCACGAAACCCGTGGGCAAGGGCACGGGTCTGGGCTTGCTCACGACCCGCAGAATCGTGGCCGAACACGGCGGTCGGGTGGAGGTCAGCTCCGCTCGAGGGCGGGGCAGTACCTTCGTGCTGGTGTTCCCACGAGCACGGTTGCCCGTACCAACGAGCGAGACGACCACAGAAGAAAGAAAGGTAGGATTGCACGAACAGCATGACCAATGAGGAGGAACGAAATGAAGGCTAACCCCAAACCCCTGATCCTGGTTGTGGACGATGAGCCCGATGTGAGAACCTATTTGGCCGCGGTGCTCGAACGGGGCGGTTTTGAGGTTGTCCTGGCCGAGAACGGGAACCAGGCCCTCACGGCCATGACCGAGCGGTTGCCCAGGGCTATTTCGCTCGATCTCGTCATGCCCAAGATGTCCGGTTTGAAATTCTACCAGTACATCCTCAAGAACAAGGAGCGAGCCGGAATTCCGGTGTTGTGTCTGACCGCTCATGCCGGAGACGAATTCGGCAGCAAGGACCTTGCGCAGCTCGAGGCCTTGCGAGGGAAAGGCGGCAAGCTCGAGGTGATGAGCAAGCCGATCGATCCCTTGCGCTACGTGAATACGCTTCGGGCCATGCTCGACAGACCCTCGCTCGATCGGTTGGAGGAAGGGACCCCGGCGAAGGCCGACGAACTTCGCGGCGAGATTGTCGCCACCCTGGGTCGGGCCGATGTTGCGAGCCTCGCGGCGGCCCTCTCTTTGTTGAAGAAGTAGACCGTCGTACCCCTGGGTCCTGGATCTGTCGGGGCTCTTCCGGGTTTCGCGGCGGTTTGGAGCATTACCCCGGCCGGTGTTTGGGCAGGACCAGCTTGAAGATACTGCCCTGACCCGGGGTCGAATCGAATTCCACCGTGCCGCCGTGCTCGAAGAGGACCTTGCGGGTGGTCAGCAAGCCCAGCCCCGTGCCGTGTTTGCCTTTGGTGGTGAAGAACGAGGTGAAGACCCGCTGCTTCACGTCGCAGTCCATGCCAATGCCGTCGTCTTGCACGCTGAGGATCACGGAGTCCCGGCGATCCTCGAGTCCAAGCGTGATCTCGTTGCGGTCCCGGGAACTCATCCGGCAAGCATCGAGAGCGTTGGAAACCAGGTTGACGAGGCTCTCGTGGAGCGCTTCGTAACAGAAGGGGAAGGGCTCGACTTTCACGGGCGAGGCTACGGTCAGGGTGATGTTCTCGGTGGCTGCCGCGGAGCGGAACAGAGAGGCAACGTCTTCGAGCAAGGCTGCCGGGGCGTGGGGCGCGAAGGAGAGTTGCTCGCCCTTGGAAAAGGCCAAGAGGTTCTTGGTTAGGGTAGAGATCCGCTCGACATTGCGTTCGATCATGGCCCAACCCTCGTTGGCCTTCTGTTCGTTCCCGCGTTTCCGGCCGGAGGCGCAGACGTAGAGGCCACCTTCCAACCCGGTGATGATGTTCTTGATACCGTGGGCGAGGCCGGCCACGGTCTGACCGACCACGGCCAGGCGTTCGGCTTCCAGCTTCTCGGCTTCCATGCGTTTGAGCGCGCTGAGGTCCTGGACCAGGAAGGCCCGGCCGAGCATGCCCTCGCGCTCGTCGAGGAGCGGGGTCACGACCAGCCGGACGGGAATCGGGGTCGAACCACGGGGTTTCAACTTGGTCTCCAGTTCCAGGGAGGCGGTGGGGTTTGCCGCCAACCGGCGTTGCACCGTCCGCTCGAAGAGGGTCAGGGGTAAGCGATGGCCGCGCAGGGGGCGCTGCCGCGGGCCGAGGAGCTCGGCAAGGGCGGGATTGAGATCGATCACCGTACCGGCGGCATCGGTGAGCAGGATCCCGTCCATACTGCTCTCGACCAGTTTGCGATGGAGCAGGGAGGCGTGGGCGAGTTCCCGTTCCAGGGCAATGGTCTCGGTCAGGTCAAGGGCCATCTCGAGGACGTGGTTCGGCTGCTCTTCCCCGCGGTCCAACGGCATCGAGGTGACGAGGTAGTGCACCGGCGAGCCGTCGCTGGAGGTGCCGACGTGCGTTTGGGTGTGCGGTTGGCCGTCCTCGAAGGTCAGGGCGACCGGGCATTCGGAGCAACGCTCGCTGCACTGCTTGAAGGTGCTGTAGCAGGTCGCGCCGTCCTGGAAGGGGAAGGTCGAGCGGAGCCGCTCGTTGGCCCGAACGATGCGGTAGTCCCGATTGATCACGGACAGGAAACAGGGAGCTTGCTCGAAGAGGAGTTGGTATTCGCGCTGCAGGCGTTTGATCTCGGTAACGTCGGTGGCCATCTCGAGGACGTGCCGGACCTTGCCGGCGGCGTCGAGGACCGGGGCGAAATACACGATGTAATAGGTAGGATGGCCATGTCGGTCGATGCCTTGCTGCTCGGTGACATGGACGTGGCCGTCCTGGAAGGCGCTCAGGGCGAGGCAGTCGGGGCAGGGGGAGTTGCGCCCCTTCTGGAGTTGGTAACATTTCGCGGAACGGGCCGGACCGAAGATCGCGGTGAAGCGGTCATTGGTCTCGATGATGTCGAGCTCCGGATCGATGACGGCAAGGCTGCAGGGGACCTGTTCGAAGAGCAGGCGATAGAGTCGATCGGCGGAACGGCCGGGGGTCATGGTTTCGCCTCGCTGAGCAGGGTACCGACCAGGTCGATCAATTCCGGGAGGTTGACCGGTTTTTCCAGGTAGTGAGTCAGTTCCACCCCGGAGATGTTGGCCGGCGTGTTTCCGGACTTTCCTCGCAAACCCATGCCGCTGATGACGATGACCGGTGGTTGCTGCCCCGGAGGGAGGGAATGGAGCTTCCGGTACAGCGACAATCCGGTTTTCTCGGGCATCAGGATATCGAGGCAGACCAGATCCGGTGAAAAGTCTTTGAGGGCGCGGAGTCCCTCGACGTGGCTCGTGGCACAGGCGACCTCGTAGCCCTGGTCCTCCAAGGCTGTGGAAAGATAGAGCAAGATGTCCTGTTCGTCGTCGATGAGGAGAATGCGCTGAGGTTTCTTCATAGTTGCTCCGGCTCGGTTGGGTGAGACCTTCCATCTCGATCTCCTGCGTACTTCTTGCGCATCGCAATGGGAAGAATCAAGTTGAGAACCGACTCTCCAGAATTGCCCGCCGGGAGGCCCGCGTGCTACAGGTCGAGCCGCGAGGCTGGGAATGCCCTTGCCGGAGAGTGCATCGATGGGTCACGACAAACGCTTGTTCCCTCTCATCTATCAGACTATCCCGTACGCTATCTTCACCATCGATCGAAGGGGCAGTATCACCTCTTTTAATCGCAAGGCCGAGGAGTTGACCGGTTTTTGCACCGAAGAGGTGCTCGGTTGCCCGTGCAGCGAAGTCCTTCGCTCCAACTGCTGCATGGTGGGGTGTCCCTTGAAGTCGAGCATGGTTTCCGGTGAGGGCGTCGAGGACCGCGAGGTGGTCATCCTGCGGAGGGATGGACAGGTCCTCCCCGTGTCCATCACCACCGCCGTTCTGCAGGACGAACGCGGAAAGCTCCTCGGCGGGGTGGAGATGTTCCGAGATCTCAGTATCCGCAAGGAGTTGCAAAAACGTTTGGACCTTCACTACGACCTCGAGGACCTGGTCGGTGGGACCCCCGTGATGACCCACCTGTCCGAGATCCTTCCCCAGGTGGCTTCCAGTACGAGCCCAGTGCTGCTCCAGGGTGAGAGCGGGACTGGTAAAGAGTTGGTGGCTAGGCTGTTGCACAACCTCGGGCCTCGGCGGAGGCAACCCTTCGTCATCGTGCATTGCGGGCGGGGCTTCGAGGGGGGCTTAGAGAGAGAGCTTTTCGGTCGTGCTCGGAGCGTGAGCCCTGGGGAAGAGGTGGAGCGGCCGGGACGTTTCTGGCTCGCCGGGGAGGGAACGCTGCTGCTCGATGAGCTCGAACAGCTTTCTCCGGCCCAGCAACTCGTGTTGTTGGAGGTCTTAGAAGAACGGAGTACCTCTCCGGGGGCGAGACCGAACCCCGTGCGGGTCAGGCTCTTGAGCTCGAGCAAGGTCGATCTGGCCGCCGAGGTGGCAGCGGGGCGCTTCCACCGGGAACTCTACGCTAGGCTCAACGTGGTCGGGTTGGAGCTGCCTCCGCTCCGGGAGAGGAAAGCCGATATCCCCCTGCTGGTCGAACGGTTCTCGAAGCGCTGCAACGTGCTCCAGGGACGGGTGGTGCGGGCCTGCTCGGAGCGTGCGCTGGCTGTCTTGGGTTCCTACGCTTGGCCGGGAAATGTGCGCGAACTGGAGAACGCGGTGGAACACGCCTTTCTCATCTCCACCGGAGAGGTGCTCCAAGTTGAGGATTTCCCGAAGACTATTTGGGAGTTGCTTTCCGATAGACCACTCCCACTCGCGACTCCCGGGCTCAAAGCCCCGCTGCGCCTGACCGAGCAGCGTCTCATACGCGACACCTTGCAGCGTTTCGGCGGCAATCGGACCAGGGCGGCCGAAGCCCTGGGCATCTCGCGCATCACCTTGTGGAGGAAGCTGAGAGGGGGGGAGTCTAAGGCCTGAGGACTCCCCGGGGACGGTGCTCGTAGGCTTCAATGGTTGCCGCAACCACCGCCGTGCCCGTGACCGGCGCAGGTGTGCTGCGGGGTCGCCCTGGGCAAGTTGCCGGCTTCGAAGGCCCCCAGGGCTTCGGCCACGGTCGCTGGACCGGAGATGAACACCTCGATGCCATCGGCGAGCAGTCTATTGAGCGCGCCCATCCCAAGTCCGCCGACGACCACGCCGTCGACCGTCCGCCCGGTAAGAGCGGCCAAGGGTTGGCAATTGCCGTGGCCGTGGTGAGCATTGCTGTTGATCACCACTTCCC
>MGSU01000011.1:0-999 GCA_001799195.1 Deltaproteobacteria bacterium RIFOXYA12_FULL_61_11
GGATGCTTGACCAGCCCGGCGCGAACTGGGTTCAGTGCAAGGTAGATCAACTCGGCCAGGGCGTCACGCGAGGTCTTGACCTGCACCGATTTACTGTTCTCCTCGATCAGGCGGTTGAAGCGCTGACGCAACTTCACGGCTCCGTCGGCCACGAACCCAACTACTTTACCGAAACGGTCCACCTCGATCAACTTGTTGGCATTCTTGGCGAACAGAGACAAGAAGTGGCGCAGTAGATCTCCATTCTCGGCCAAATGCTGATTTCTATCGAGGTAGCGGCCGTAGGGCGTGTTGGGGTTCTTGGTCGGGGCCTGGTGCAAGAGATGAGCGTGGTTGGACATGAGACACACGTAGTAGACAGCCGCACCGTAGCGAGGAAAGACCAAGTGCAAGAAAGTCAGGAACAGGGCCTTGATCTCCTTGCCGAACAAGTACTCGCGGTTGTTGACCCTGCACATGGTGTGGACGAAGGCATAGTCGCCGGGACCGGTGATGGGGCTTCTCCTGCTCATGACCGTCGGGCAATTCAAGGCTCGGGCCAGGGGTAATCGTTTGAAACGACAGTATGGGAGTGAACAGTATTCGGAAGATCGAATCGCTGAATCCTCCCGGTCCAAAGAGAAGGCACGGTCCCGGTTGAGGGCGCAGTGAAAGGAATACCCGAGGCCTTGATCGTTCGGCTCTCGCTTTGGTCAAGGGAGCGCGCGAATAGGGTATTTGTGCAAACTTATAGTATTTGTTACGAGATTTTACCTCCGGGATGAGGTTTGTATTTGTTACGAGATTTTACCTCCGGGATGAGGTTTCGGGGATGCGGATTTTTCCGCTTGGTCTCAACTCGGCCACGCGGCAGAACCCTGAACGCCAATCTAAAACCACCTCCAGCCGCGGAGGGAGAGGAGCTGGAAGAGGGGGGAGATCTTGCCTCGTAGATCCTATCCCGGTAGATTGAAACCGATGCGCTGGTGGTGAGACGTCATGCATTTTCCGAGGAGTTAT
>MGSU01000011.1:1028-1743 GCA_001799195.1 Deltaproteobacteria bacterium RIFOXYA12_FULL_61_11
TCCCACTGCCGAGGCTATGGTTTCCTTGGCCGTGCTGGAACTCAACCCCGGACCGGGTCTCACCGCCGCGGAAACGGTTCTGCTCACCGACAACCTCCGCGCATCTCTGGCAGAGCTTGGCGAGGTTGAGCTACTGGATCGGACCAATATGGATCGCATCTTGGCGGAACAGACCTTGGTGTTGAGCGGTTCCTGCGAGCAGGAGGGCTGCACGGTCAAGGTCGGTCGCTTGCTCGGCGTGCAAAAGTTGGTCGGCGGCAGTGTGGGTAAGTTGGGTGAGACGTATGTGCTCACCTTGCAGCTCACCGACATCGCCACGGGGAAAATCGAGCGATCGGTTCAAAAAACCTACCAGGGGGTGGTCGACGGCTTGCTGCAGGTAGTGTCGGAGCTGGGCCGGGAACTCCTTCTCGATCGATCGGCCCAACCTGCAGCCGTGGCCCTGCCCAGGCTGCAGGCCGACACCAGCGCCGATGAAGCCGGGGTTGCCGTACCTGCTCCCGCTGCAGCGGAAGTCGTCCCCGGGGCTACGTCCACGTTACTCGGCGCCTACCTGCTCGGCGGCAGCGAACTGATTCTGGGCGCAGCCGCGGGCTGGAGCATCCTTCTTCTTGGAGGAGAACTGCTCAACAGTGATAAGGACTTCTTTTTTCACAAGTACGAGCAGGAAGGGTTGCCGCGCTACAATCGCCGCGCTGCCGTGTTGCTTATACCG
>MGSU01000011.1:1775-7420 GCA_001799195.1 Deltaproteobacteria bacterium RIFOXYA12_FULL_61_11
GGCGGTCGGTTGGTTGGGCGAAAGCGAGGGCTCGACCATACCGGCCTTCGGGGCAGCAGCCTTGGCCGGGCTTCCGGAGTTGAGCTGGTGGCTTGCCAACGGCACGAGGTCCGAGCATGATGCGGGACTGTTCACCTTGCTGCTTTGTGTTCCGGCCGCGGTGCTGGGCTATCACGCCAAGGCCCTACAGTCCGGGATCGAGGTCCTGCAGGGAATTGTGTTTGCTCCGCCCAGGTTTTCCGTGGCCGAACTCGAAGTCGGCGATGCCCCGCTGGTCGAGTTGGAATTGCTGCGTGGCCACTTCTGAGGTGGGGCAAGAGTACCCGACCGTACTTTTTTCTTGACCACTTTGACGCAGCGTGCTATATACCCCCGCATCAGAGAACAGAACCGTGTCAGTTGTCCGACCATCGTACCGGGTTGAATTCGGGAATACGATTCGTGTTTTCGAATCAATGGCCCTTTGGGGCGCAGAAACGGTGCGATACCAACAGGTTGATGGTTGGGTCGGCAATTGCAAAGGGAGGTTCTCGGATCGAAGAACAACTCGTGCGGGAGGGGGGAACGATGAAGAACGAAGCCATCGTCATGGCCATGTTGCTGGGTATGTCGGGCATGATCGGTTACGCAAAACCGAACCCGGCGCTGAAACTCCTGATTGAAAAAGAAACCAAGGCCGACAAAGAGCTCAAGACCAAACCCGAGGTCATCCCTCCGAGCATCGAGGCGCGGATAGAGAAGAGGGATTTATCAATAGAGCCATATGATTCATGTGGTACCCATTTTACGAATGAACGATAATGTCATTATAACTCAATGAAAATACAGTTTTTATTCTGTATTTCTATTCTTCTACCCGTTTATCTCCTGGGATCACCCCGGGAAAATGGGAGACAACCAATGCCAAAAAGATTTTTCCGTTTATCATACTATGAACTTCCTCAAGCCATAGATACTTCAAGGCTCGGTTCTATTTCCGAATACTACCTCGCCGCCAATCTTGGCGGTACCCTGGTCGTCCTTGGGGCCGCCGATCAATATTATTCCTGCTTGGCCAGGCGTTGGGAGGTAGACCGGACCAAGAACACCCTCACCTTCACCCTGGATCCGAGGGCCCACTTTAGCAACGGCGACCCCATCACGACCGAGGACGTGGTCTCTACCTTCAAACGGCTGGCCCTCAATGGGTCCTTCCATTTCGCCGTGCGGGAACTTCTGCTCGGCGCCGACCGCCTGCAACGCATGGAAGATCCTTTTCCCGGGGTGGTCGCGCTGGACGCTGCGCAGGTCCGCTTCACCTTTCACCAACTCAGCCCGCTCAGTCTCTATCTTTTCACCATGGCCGATACCTCCATCCTGCACCGCAGCCAGGTAGAGGGAGCGAGGTTAGCCGTAGACAACTGGGCGGTCAGTTCCGGCGCGTACAGTGTAGCAGCATGGGAACCCGGCAAGCTCCGCCTGCGCAAGAACCCGCACTTTCCGTTGATCGAGCCGACCAGCCTCGAAGAACTGGAATTGGTTGAGGTCCGTGAACGGGACAAGCTCATCGAAGGCCTGGTGAGCGGCGGTCTGCAGTATACTCTGGAGAGCTTTCTCACCACCGAAGCGGGCTACGACAAGCTGCTCGCTTCCCCCAGCATTGAGATCAGACCCCGCTCGTATTGCGCCACGATGTTTCTTTTTCTGTTTCCCCGGCTGGAACTGATGCAGAGCAAGGCCAACCGCCAGGCCCTCTATCGACAACTGTATCAAGCCAAGCTCGACCTACGGCCGCTGAAGAACGAGTGGTTCTCCCCTGCCTATCACCTGTACCTGCCGACCCAACTTGGCAAACCCAGCCAAGAAGAGGTCGAGACCTTGCTTGCGACCTTCCCGTCCGAACCTCCACGGGCGCTTCGCGACAACCGCTTCGAATACCTCTACATGCCCTGGCTCTTCGATGACCGCAGCGGGAATATCTTGATCGAGTTCATGCAGAAGTTCGGTTTCGTCGCCAACGCCAACCGCTTCGTCTCGAATGAGGACTGGGTCGCCCGTAAGCCCAAGTATTTGTTCTTTGGATCTCCTTTGTACATCGATGAGCGCGAGTTGCACGAGACCTTTTCGTATATGCTGTCGGTCGGGTTGTATTTCAAGGAGAACGCAGAGAAGGTGAGGGCGCTCAATCTTCGTCTTGCCGCAGAGCAGGACGACTTCAAGCGCGCCGCCCTCACCAAGGAAATCGGGCTGCTCCTGGTCGATGACGCGCTGGTCTTTCCGCTCTATCATGTCATCCGTCAGGATTTTCTGCATCGTGAGTACGAGTTCAGCGCGGTCAACGGATTTCACGGTACGCCGACCCTGTGGCGACTGCGCAAGCGTGCCCCACAACCATGAGTCTTGAAGAACTGTGGCACCTCCGGAATGAACCGCGGAGTTACTCCGAACGGGTGGAGCTCTTGTTGGGGCACCTCGACGCCGAAGCGGCGAAAGGGATGGTCACGGACCTTGTAATTTTCGAAGACGAGCCGGAAGATCCTCTCGACCCCTCCCTCTGCCGCTTCCTGATAAAGTACCGAGAACGAGAGGGGCGACCAGTGATCTGTACGGGCATTGCTCCAAACAGAGAACGGGCCTTGCTCAAAGCCTTGGCCGAGGCCGTGGAAAGAACTTGCTTTTACGATCGAGGGTTATCCTGGCGCACACTCGACTGCAGCGCAAATCGATGGAGTGACGCTGGGCCTGTCCTTGAATCGACCAACGGGCTGGCCTTTCACACCGAGGTGCAGCCCTGTCTGTTGGCCAGCCTGTGCGAGTTGGTCGAACGCCATCATCTCGCCTTGCACTGGTATACAGCGCAACCGGCTCTCGGTCGTCTGAACTGTCAACGGTTGCCCTTATTGGGACAGGCAGAAGAAGTCCTGCGCTCGCGAGGAGCCGATTTCCATGCTCTTCTCCTCGACCGGCTTGGGCCACTCACGACGGTGGGATTGCTGGCCCGCACCAAGCGCGAGGATGTGGGATTTCACCTTCTGTTCTCGACGGCTTGCGGTTTGGAACTCGAGCCGACTCTCCGCCGGGCTTGGGGCGAATTGGTCTGTCAATATCGCAGTCATCCCCTGCGGCGAGCCTTGGAGCGAGGTGGTCCTCCTGACACGGTTACCAGCATCGAGGAGCACGATCTGTTTTATCAGCGGCCGGACCGCCTGGCGGTTTTCGACATGCTGCTGGACTGTGAACCATGCTCGGACCTACCGGCCCAAGAAGTCGGGGTCGAAGTGTTGCCGAGTTTCTTGCGGGAGTGGTCGATCGAGGTCGCCGTGGCACAATTGCCTGAATCCTTGGCAGGAACGTGGCTGATGCACTGTGCTTCCCCGCGGTTGGTGAATTTAGGGTTCGGTAAACGCGAGAGCCTCAATCGTACGAGGCTTGAAGCGATACTCGGGAGGTCCTTGCCGGGAACGTGCCCCCCACACCCGTTGCCTTGATCGGTCTTGTGACCAGGAGGCCACACGTGCCCAAAAAACTCACTCTGGTGATCCTCGGCGGCACCATCTTGTCGGTGTTTCTTGCACTGATCGGCGGTCTGGTGCTCCAGAACATGGTCGAGCAAAGTCTCGCCGAGGATTTGACCCTCGAGCGGCAGCGCCACTATGAGTATGTGATAGGCGGTGTTCGCACGTCGCTGCTGCTGGCTGATTTCCGCAAGGTCGAACAGGACCTACAATCGGCTCTTGGCGGGGAAGAAGTTGATGAAATTATTCTCTATGATGCGACTGGGAAGGTTGTGCACAGGATCGACGCACACAACGGTAACTCAGGAAAAGCTGTTGAGCAGGTGTCGGTCGGGATCTGGTACGACGAAAGTGGGCGCGAGCCCTGGGGCACTGCGGTCTTCAACCTGCATCGACGCAACAGCGCGCTGCAGAATACCTTACGCGGTCTCCTGCTCCTCGTGGCAGGGGTCGGCCTCCTGCTTTTCATCGTCTTCGCTGTCACCGTCCTTCTGGCCTTGGCCAAGGAATACCGGTTGTATCGCCGCTTGGCCATTGAGATTGTCGGCGCCAAGGGAGGTCTCGAGGAAGGAAGACGGCTCCCCCTGCCGGTCTTCGAGGAACTGCGCCGGCTGGCCGCTGAGTTGGAACGGAACAACCACCTGTTGCGCCGGCAGACGGAATTGGCTGCGGTCGGCCGGACCACGGCCATGTTGGCCCACGACCTGCGGAAACCTTTTGCACTCTTCAAGGTGGCGCTCGGCAGGGTGCTCGAACTCAACGAGGTGGGAGACCAACAGGTCGGGCAAATCCGCCAGGTCGAGGCCGAACTCGGTCATGCCGAGCGCATGCTCGAAGATCTTTTGGCTGCGACCAGCGAGCGCAACTTGATCCTGCTGCCCGAGGATCCGGTGCAACTTGCCGAGGAGGCCCTTGCCTCGTCATTTCCCACAGGCGTGCCGGCCGAACTCCACCTTCGCCGGGAACTTCGAACAACCCGCCCTGTCCGCGCCGATCGACGGGCTGTCGAACGCATCCTTCTCAATGTGATTCAGAACGCGGTCGAGGCTTCGCACGGACAAGGACCGGTGACGGTCCGCACCCAGGACGGCGGCGAAGGTCAGGGGCAGGTACTATTTTCGGTGCACAATCATGGCAGTTATCTGCCGCCCGAGTTACACGAGCGTATTTTTGAACCCTTCTACACCAGCGGAAAACGCGGGGGAACCGGCCTGGGTTTGGCCATCTGTCGCAAGTTGGCAGAAGAACACGGCGGCACCATCTGGGTGCAAAGCGAACCCGAGGAAGGTACGACCTTTTTCGTAGCGTTGCCGGCCTGGGAGGGTGCCGAGGACAGCGCGAAGGTGAAACCTGACGTGCCGCACCCAAGGGAAGGGCTGGTCCTGGTCGTTGACGACGACGAGCTGCTTCGCACCCATACGGTCGAGTTGGTAGCCCGTCGATGGGGCCGGGAAAAGGTCGTCTCCGCTGCGACCCCGGCCGAGGCCCGTGCCGCTCTTGAGGCTGGGGGAATACGCCTCGTCTTCACCGATCTTGAATTGGGCGTTCCGGGGGACAACGGTCTCGACCTGGCCCGCTGGATCCGCCTCCATTACCCCGCTCTGCCCGTGCTCCTAGTCACCAGCGCCGATGCCTCGCTCGGCAAAACCGAACTGGAACAGGGCATCGCCACCGCCTGGCTGCGGGCCCCGCTCAATGCCGAAACCCTGGCCGGGGTGCTGCCGCTGTAGCCGAGCCCAGTAATCCCACCTCTGGTATGAGGTCCTCTGTTACCCGAGCATCCAGTGCCGGTCCAGCCGATCCGGCGCGAGGAGGGTCGGGGTTCGTACTGTAGGCTCCGTCGGCGAGGCCGAGGCGTGCACCCGGAAGGATGCTGTGAGCGGCGGATACAGATGATCCCCTCCGGCCGGACCGGCGACGAGTTCCGCGCATACACGGTACCGTCCTCGGCCGAGGAGGGACGTGTCGAGGATCAGGTTGGCCCGCGGACATGGATCTGTTGGGTGTTGCAGGTGATCGATCGGCAACGAAGCGCCCCACAGGAGGACCTCGCCGGCCAGATCGTTCTCGAGATGAAGCCGGACCAGCAACCTCGGCGCAACTCCCTGCTCGCGAGAGGGGATCGGGAACCCGATACGCAAGGTTCCCTCG
>MGSU01000011.1:7430-21968 GCA_001799195.1 Deltaproteobacteria bacterium RIFOXYA12_FULL_61_11
AGGGGGCTTCCTCCTGCTCCAGCATAAGCTCTCTCGGGACCGGGAGAGCAGGGACGGCTCGGAAGACCGGGAACGGTAGTGCCACGCAGCCTTCGACGGCACTGGAAGCACACTCCACCTCGTGGAGGCGGGCACATCCTGCAAGGGGTTCGCCCCGCCTGTCGAGGCCGAGAATAGTCAGGGTGAGGCGCGCACCTTGCCGTCCCGGCCGGCCAGGATAGGAGGGGAAGACGAGAGCCGTTGCGCCCGGAAGGGGATTCAACTCGTGCTCGTGCAGCAACATCCCCCCTTCGGTAAAGCCTGCGACGAGGATGCGAGGAGACGATGGGACACAAGGCAGCGGCACGGTCAAGGTCCCCTCGGCGCTGACTCGCAGCAGATCTCCCCGCTCCGTGCACAGCCCCTCGTAATAGGCCCGGCGATGGCCTTGCAAAAGCCGGTAGTATTGCCAGAGCAACTCGCGCTGTTCGCTCGGTAGGTCCATTGGACGTCGGTTCGGACCTGCCGCGGTTTCTTCGGGTTCCCAGTCCGGCTGGAGTTCGGAACCGAAAAGATCTTGCAAGAGGAAGGGCGCATTCTGCAAAAAATTGCAGTTGATGGGACGGTTGCAACTGACCTCACAGCCTCGGATCAGGTGGCGCAGTTCATCTGCCCGGGGCGACTCCCACAACCGAGGCAGATCGTCTCCAAGCGAACCGAGCGCGCCGAAACGCGGGCACGAGAATACCTGCCCGCTGCTGTCCAAGGTCAGGGCGAAGCTGCCGACGTCACAGCGGTGACTGACGAAGCGGTTCGGGTCGCGGAAATAGTGTTTGTAGACTTCGAGTTGGAACAAATCGTTGCTGATCCTGGCTCCGTCGCGGCGGCGGGCCTTGATCTCCTCGAGTACCTCGTCGACCAGTCCGAGGTCCCGCGGCCAGAGCTCGTGCTCGCGGTACCAGAGGGGTGAGCCCGCGGAACCGAAGGGTTGGGAGAAGAACTGGAAGGAATGCATGTGGATGGCCGGATGGGCCTGGGTCCAGTCGAGGAGAGCCGGGATGGTCGGCAGATTGAGACCGTTGAGCACGGTTAGCACGCTGACTCTGAGGCGGCCATTGCGCTTCGCCAGATAGTCCAGTGCTGCCTCAAGCCGGCCGAACAAGCCCTCGCAACCCCGGAGCTCGTCGTGGAGCCCTCGCAGACCGTCGAGAGAGATGACCAGTCCATATACGGGACTGTCGAGCAACCGATCGAGGCGTTGCCGGTCCAAGAGGAAACCGTTGGTGACCAGGAAGAGTCGTTGGGGCAGGTTCCGGCAGTGCTCGAGAAAAGCCGGCAGGTGCTCGACCAGGAGCGGTTCTCCTCCGGTCAGGTGCAGGTCGTGCGGGCCGACCCAGCGGGCCAGGGTGTCGACGTAGCCGCAGAGCTGGTCCAACGACAGCTCGCGAGGGGGAAGGCGCCAGATGTCGCAATGACGGCAGCGCAGCATGCAGCGCATGGTCAGGTGGATGTCGAAGAAATGCGGCGGGGACGGGCTCTTGCGCGGGGCGGTGCCGGCTTCCTCGACCAGGCGGCGCAGCGCGGCCAAGCGATCGCGGAGCGGCTGGAGAGACGCCGCGTCGAGAGCCGCGAGGGCTTTCTCTGCTCTGGTACTGTCCGGCATCCTCGATCCTCTGGGTTCCACCGATTTCCACGGCCGACGTCCAGTCTCCCACGAGGGCGCTGTCTTGACAATGCCGCCAACGAACGGGCGGACGACTTCTGTTGCGAAGGGTGAACGTTCCGAGAAGGTGCGTAGAACTCCACCCACAAAATAGTTGTTGCGTCGCCGAACCTATCGCAGTAGAACAAGCTCTGCCTCAGAGATGTTCCGTAATGCAGGATATCTTCCATGCAGAACTCCCTTGACCAAGAACAATCCGACGCGGACCGCTTCCTGGCCCACCTCACCGCCTTGAGCAGGAAGAAACCGATGCGGGATCCGGCGACTGCCTTGATCGAGGAGCGCGGCTTCACCCCCTCGCAACTCCATACCCTCGTCTGGATCGGGCTCGATGGACCTCTGACCATGGGGGAACTCGCCCAGCGGCTCGCCATCAGCGACAAGACGATCACCGGCGTGGTCGACCGACTTGAGCGAGCGGCGCTCGTCTTGCGATTGCGGGATGAGCAGGATCGTCGGGTGGTCCGGGTAGGCCCTACCCAGGAGGGAGCGGACCTCTTCGAGGTGCTGTGGTCCGAGGTCCGGAAGAAAGCCGAGACCTTCTTGGGCATCCTCGAACCCCAAGAACTCGCCATGCTCTTCGGCGTTCTCGAACGTCTGGAGAAAGCCCCCCAACCACCCCTTTCGTCCGAGGAGGTCCGACCCGAGCCATGATCCCCACGCTCATCCTGACCCTTCTCGTCACTGTCTCGGCTTCGGCGCCCGTGCTCACGCTGGAGGAAGCGCTCGACCTCGCCGCAAAACAGAACCTCGACCTCGTGACCATGCGCTCGAAGCTCGCCCAGGCCCGCTACGTCTCGCGCAAGGCCTGGGCCGGGTATCTGCCGCAGATCACGGCGACAGGGACCTATACCTATAACTCCACCGAAGCGAAGATAGCCATGCCGACCGGCTATCTCGTGCGCGACATGGGTACTCCCATCGGCGCAGCTTTCGATCCCGCGCATCCCGAGTTCGGGGGGCCTACGTCCTATGCGCTGCTCCCTGCCGGCTTTGCCGAGGCCGTGATCCAAAAGCAGCATCAGTTCGCCGGCAACCTGCAAGTATCCCAGGCGCTCATCGCCCCCTCGCTGTGGACGCAGATCGAGAGCGCTTACCTGGTCGAGGAGGTCGCCGAGCTCAACCTCGACAATGCCCGGATCGAGGTGCTCTTCGCCGTGGTCCAACTCTACTACGGGGCTGAAATGTTGCGGGAATCGCTCGACGTGCAAGAGCGGCTCCTCGACGTCACGATCCAGCACGAGAAGGACGCCGCGCTCAGTTTCCGCGCCGGGACCGCTCCTGAGATGACCCTCCTGCGCGCGCAGATCGAACGCTCCCGGGGCGAACAAGACCTGCTCCGCACCCGCAATGCCTTCACCACCAGCATCATCGCCCTGGCCACGGCCCTGGATCGCGAACCCACCTTCACGGTCGCCCGCCCCGCGAGCCCCTCTCCCGTCGGTTCGGAACCCTTGGCCAGTGGTGCTCTCGAACGCAGGCCAGATGTCCTCGCCGCGCGGCGCAGCCTCGAGTTGAGCGAGCAAGAACGCCGGGGAGTCAAGGCGCGTTATCTGCCCTTGCTCGGGCTCTTTGCCCGCTACAACACGCAGAACTCCAAAGGATTTACCGGCGAATACGATGCCTGGTCGGCAGGTGTGGCGCTGAGTTGGACTCTCTGGGACGGCGGGCTCCGGGAGGCGGAACTCAACGAAACGAGCGCGAAGCTCGTCGAACGGCGGGCGAGCCTCAGGGCCCAGGAGAACCGGGCGAGGGACGAACTTCGCCGGGCCGAACTCGAACTCGAGAGCACGGAGGCGAACCGGCAGAAGGCGGAAGAGCAAGTCCGCCTCGCCCGCAAGAACGCCGACCTCGTGCGGTTGAGCTTCGAGGCCGGCGCGGCCTCGTCCCTGGACGCGGTGGACGCCAATGCCGCCCTGCGCACCGCTGAACTCACCCTCATCACCGAGCAGTTGAACGCCCAACTCGCCGCGGTGAAGCTGGCAAAGACCGCGGGGGTTTTCCAAGGCGGCTTCACGACCTCCGGTACTGCCGGTTCGGAGAAACCATGAACTACCTGTGCCTGTTCGTGTGCTCGAGTGCCCTGTTCTTGGCCGGTTGTCGAGGGCAATCCTCAACGGCCGCCGCCAAACAAGAGCTGCCGGTGCGGCCGGTGTGGACAGCCCCCGTGGAGACCGGCGATCGGGTCGACAGGGTCGAGGTCATCGGCGAACTCCAGGGGATCGAGGAGATCCGCGTGTTCGCGCAAGTCGCCGAGCGCATTCATACCCTGGCAGTGAAAGAGGGGATGGCCGTGCGCAAAGGCGACCTCATCGCCACCGTGCTCGGCGATCTGCAGACCGAGGCCTTGCGCCAGGCCGAGGCCGCGCTCGAGGCCGCCGTCGCGAACAGGGACGTCGTCCACGACAATCTCGTCCGCACACGCGTCCTGCTCGAGGGTGGGGGCGGCACCCGCGGTCAGCTCGAAACCCTGGAAGCCCAAGCCCGGGCTTCCGAGGCCCAGGTCCGCCAAGCGACCGCCGCCGTGAATTCTGCCTCGGCCTACCAGGGACGGACCACGGTGAGAAGTCCCACCTCCGGAGTGGTCGCGCAGCTCTCGGTGAAGGTCGGTGATCAGACCAGTCCAACCGTGCCTCTTGCCACCATCGTCAAAGATGATCGGGTCAAGGCAGTGCTCCGGGTGCCCGAACGAGATTTTTTGCGGATCCGGACCGGGATGTCGGCCAAGGTCTCTCCCCTGGCTCGGCCGGAGCTCGCGGTGGAAGGTCAGGTGACCTTGCGAGGACCGATCGTCGACCGGATAACCCGCACCGGGCTCGTCGAGGTACATCTTCCCAATCCCGAACGCCTCCTCTTGGCGGGCAGCACGATCCGCGTTTCGATCGAGATCGCTCGTCGTACGGGGGTGGTGCTGGTGCCCGCCGAAGCCGTGCTTTTAACCGGCGAAACCGAGCGCAGCGGACTCGCTACCGTCTTCGTGGCCGAGGGCGACCAAGCCCGTCGGCGTGAGATCACGGTGGGAGTACGGCAGGGCAATCGTTTCGAGGTGATCAGAGGTCTCGACCCCGGAGAACAGCTCATCGTGCGCGGAGCGCATCTCCTTCGCGACGGGAATCCCATCACCCGCCAGGTTCGGGAACCCGGCGAGGAGAGCTGAGCATGCGTCTTACCGAATATTCGGTCCGCAGGCCGGTCACCGGCGTCATGGCCTTCCTCTGTTTGACCATCCTCGGTGTGTTCACCTTCAGCCGACTCAAGTTGGATATGTTGCCGGACCTCGAATTCCCCATCGTGGCCGTCATCACCACCTATCCAGGGGCAGGACCCCACTCGGTCGAGCAACTCGTGACCCGCCCCGTCGAGGAAGCCATGGCCTCGGTCCAGGGCGTCGAGGAGGTCCTGTCGACCAGCAGTCAGGCCACCTCGCTCGTCTTAGTACAATTCGCGTGGGGCACGGACATGCAACAGGCGGAGCAGGACGTGCGCAAGAACCTCGAGATCTTCGCACAGGACGCCCTGCCCGACGACGTGACCCGTTCGTTGACCTTTGCCTTCGACCCCTCCTTGCAACCGGTCGTCTTCCTGGCCGTCAACGCTCCGGGGACCCCGGACCTGGTCCGGAAACTCACCGAGGACCACATCGAGCCCTTTCTCGCCCGTATCGACGGAGTTGCCTCGGCCGAGGTACTCGGAGGCACGGAGCGGCAGATCCAGGTACAGCTCCGACCTGAATGGCTGGAAGCCTATCGCGTATCGACGGCCCAGGTGCTGGCCGCGCTGCGGGGAGCGAACGTACTCCTCCCCGGAGGATACATCTCCCAAGGCAAACAGGAGCTCGGCATCTCCACCCGAGCCGAGTTCACCAACGTAGAGCAAATCCGCGACGTCGTGGTGGGGCAGGCCGGAGGGGTCCAGGTTCACCTACGCGACGTGGCCGAGGTCGTCGACGGGTTCGAGGAACAGACCTCCGTCGTGCGCGCCAATGGAGAGAATGCCGTCATGGTCGCGGTGCGCAAGCAATCGGACGCCAATACGGTGCAGGTCGCCAGGAGGGTGCTTTCCAGGCTTGCCGAGATCCAAAGACGGCTACCGGAAGGTGCGAGCGTCACCTCGGTGTTCGACCAGGGCGAACCGATCACCCGGGCCATTTCGAATCTCGCCTCGGCAGGCCTGATGGCCGTTCTTTTCACCGCCCTCGTGCTCCTGGCCTTCCTGCGCAGCCTCCGCACCAGTGTCATCGTCCTGGTGAGCATCCCCCTGTCGCTGCTCGCGACCTTTGCGGTCATGGATGCCCAGGGGGTCACCCTCAACATCATCTCCATGGCCGGGCTCGCCCTGGCGGTCGGCATGCTCGTGGACAACTCGATCGTCGTTCTCGAAAACATTTACAGGCGGTTACAGAGCGGAGAGGCGGTCTTTGAGGCGGCAGTACACGGCACCGCCGAAATGTCGATGCCCATCATCGCCTCGACGTTGACCACGGTAGCCGTTTTCGCCCCCGTGCTCTTCGTGCCCGGCATCGCCGGACAACTCTTCAAGGACATGAGTCTCACCATCGTGATCTCCCTCCTCTGTTCGCTCCTGGTTGCCCTCACCCTCGTGCCCCTCCTGGCTTCGCTCCTGGTGCGAACCTCGGGGTTGAACCGCTTCGAGCGCCTGATCGGTCGGTTCACGGCCTGGCTCGACCCGCTCTCGGAACAGTACGGTCACTTCATCGGCAAGGCCCTCCACTACCGCAAGACGACCTTGGCGGTGGCGCTACTCGTGTTTCTGGCTTGTCTCGGGTTCATCCCGCTCCTGGGTATCGACTTCATGGCGCAAGCCGACGATGGCTATCTCCAGTTCTCGGTGAAAGCAGCGCCGGGCACGAGCGTGGAAACCACCAACGAGCTTTTCGCCGAGGTCGAGAAGATCCTCGAGACGAAGGTGCCCGAGGCCGAGGTCATCGTCTCTCGCTTCGGCAGCGGTGAGGGTATTTCCGCGCTCTTCGGGCAGAACTCCTACAGCGGCACGCTCCAGGTCCGATTGCCTCCACGCAGTCATCGCGAGCGCTCGATCAAAGAGATCCAGACAGCGCTGCGCGAGGACTTCGCCGACCTTGCCGGTTTAGAGGTAAAGCCCCAGACCCGAGGCCTCGCCTCCAGCAAGGGAGACGTAGAAGTAAAAATCTTCGCCGAGGAACTCTCGCACGCTCGCGAGTATGGGCTGATACTGCAGAACAAGCTCGAGCTCGTACCCGGCGCTACGGACATCACCTTCTCCATGGAACAAGGAGCCCCAGAACTCACCCTGGATATCGACAGGGAACAGGCCCGTCTCCTGGGTCTCTCCCCGGCCGAAGTGGCCGGCGCGGTCTCCACCTATTTCCTCGGCACCACGGCCACGATGTACCGCGAAGGCGGAGACGAGTACCGCATCCTCGTGCGGGCGCCGCGCGAGGTCCGCGAGAACCTCGACCGGTTGCGAACCCTACCACTCCTCTCTCCACTCGGGGTGACTATTCCCCTCGAGACCGTGGCCACCCTGCGCCAATCCCTGGGGCCCACCTCCATCTCCCGCGAGAACCAGCGGCGGTTGGCTACGGTATCGATCACCGCGGGGGGAATCCCTCTCGCCACCCTCGTCGAACGGGTCGAGGCAGTGCTCGCCGAATTGCCGCGCAACAGTCACATCACCACCGAGGTGGCGGGTACGGCCGAGGACATGAAGGAATCCTTCACCGGCCTCCTCTGGGCTTTCCTGGTCGCCGTGCTGCTCGTCTACATGGTCATGGCGAGTCAGTTCGAATCCCTGATCGAACCGTTCGTCATCTTCTTCTCCATCCCCTTGGCCCTCGCCGGCGTGGTGCTGGCCCTGGTCGTCACGCGGACCACCCTGCAGGTGACCGCACTCATAGGCCTCATCCTGCTGGTGGGTATCGTCGTCAACAACGGTATCGTGCTCATCGACGTCTTGAAGAATCGACGCCTCGCCGGCCACGATCTGGTCCAGGCAGCCATGGATGCCGGTTGCCTCCGTCTGCGGCCGATCCTGATGACGACCCTCACCACCGTATTCGGCATGATGCCCCTGGCCTTCGAGATAGGGGACGGTGCCGAGATCTGGGCTCCCATGGCGCGCGCCGTGATCGGCGGCATGATCGTCTCCACGCTGCTCACCCTGGTCATCGTACCCGTGCTCTACGTGATCATCGCCGGCTGGATGGACCGCCGACGAGCGCGCCGCGCCGCTGCACGACCGTCGAGGGTACCTGAACAGGTCGGAACCGAGCCAATCGCAGGTTGAGCTGGGACGATCCGGGGGGTATACTCTACCCTCTACTTCCCCGAGGTGCAGCGTGCCCTCCTCCCGACGTGTTCTCCTGCTCTTGCCCCCACCCGGGCAACTCGACTATCCCCACCTCGGCATGGCCTATCTCGCCAGGGCCATGGCGAGAGCTGGACACCAGGTCGAAGTCGTGGACCTCAACCTCGAACTCTACTACCGTGCCACTCCCCAACTCCACCAGTGGTGGAGCTTCACCAATTACGGTTGCTGGTGCGAGAGGGAACTGGACAAGCGGTTGATCGAACTCGGAGACCTGCTCGAAGACGCGGTGCGCACGGTCGCCGACCGGCAGCCCGAGTTCCTCTGCCTCACCTGTACCACGTACAACATCGGCATGATCAATTGGCTGTTGCCACGTTTGCGGCTGCTGCTGCCTCGCGTGACGGTGCTGGTCGGTGGGACCGGGGTGACCGTGGCAAAGGACCGGCTCCAGTTTGCCGAAAACACCGTGGATGGTTTTGTCATCGGCGATGGCGAACTGCCGCTGACCCGTCTCCTGTCCCTGCCTCGCAAAGCGTGGTCCGAGGTCGAGGGGTTCCTGAGCGTCGAGGATGCAGCCACGGTCGTGCCGCTCTCGAAGATGGTACATTATCGCACCCTCGCGGAGTTGGAAGGTCCGGACTTCACGCAGTTCGACCTTGCTCGCTACTCCCACAAGGTTTTGCCGCTGCTGCTCAGCCGCGGTTGTGTCAACCGTTGCGCCTTCTGCAACGAGTTCACCTTCACCCCGCGCTTCGCCAGCCGGGATCCAGGCCACGTCGCCGCTGAAATCGCAGGTCACGTTCGCGAGCGAGGCATCACCAATTTTATCTTCAACGACCTGGTGCTCAACGGAAATCCGACAGCCCTGGAAGGACTCTGCGAAGCCCTCGCGGCTCTCGATCTCCCGCCCTTGGGTCTTTCCGGGCAAATGCGCGCCGACGGCAACCTCGATGCGGCCATGTTCAAGAAGCTGCGGGCGGTCGGTTTTCACACTCTCAGCTTCGGCATCGAGAACCTCTCCCCCGAGGTCCTGCGCTTGATGCGCAAACGCATCACCCCGGAGCAGATCGAGACCACGCTCACTGCCGCCCACGGTGCGGGGATCCACATTCGGGTCAACTACCTGCTGGGTTTCCCGGGCGAGACCGAGACCATGTTCCTCGAGGGGCTCGAAGGCTTGCGAAAGCTGGCGCCGCACCTCGACGGCCTGACCAGTCTCTCGGCTTGCAAGATTCTCCCCGGCACCGCACTCGAGCGCAACCCGCGACGCTATGGGCTGGTCTTCCCCAGCATCGGCAGCCACGGCGACCACTGGCTCAGCGAGGATTTCACGAGTACGCCGACGACCCGCAACCGGCGCATCGAGAGCGCCTTGGCCTTGCTCTCCGAACTCGGCCTCGTCGACCGGCACCTGTTGGTCAATTGGGCCAGCATCTCGAACAACTACTACGACCGCATCTACTTCCTCCCACCCGACCGCTGCAACCCCGGCGGTGTGGTGCGCACCACCATCCCGCGCACCCGAGCCGTCCTGCTGGCCGTGCTCGGTAACCTGCGCGAAGTCCTCTGGCACGACCTCTTCCTGCTCGACGACCTCAAGGGCTATCTCGACGAGTTCCAAGAAGCGCATGAGACGCTGCCCGGTTACGAAACTGCGACCGTGGTCTTCCCGGAATTCAATTTCAAGACCAATACCACCACCGATCACCTCCACCTCATGGCCCGCGAAGTAGGTGCGACCGGTTTGCACCTCGAGGCCAGGGGGCGTATCTACCTGCGCGAGCTCGAGGTCACGGTGGCCAGGTCCGATGGCGGCGGTTGGTTGCACCTGCCGCACACCTTGACTCTCGAGAAACTCGACGAAGTCCTGCCCCCGGCCAGCGCGCTCCTGCGTTTCGGGCTACCCGAGGGGACCACCCTCGGCTATGGCGAGCCGGCGACCCTCGAACTCGACCTCGCCCTGACGGACCAGGACGGCTTGCTGCGACTCCAGGTCCTTCCGCTCGAGGTCCAGTGTGGGCTGCTCTTCGGTACCAACAATGCCCGCCATGAGCTGCGCTTGACCGGGCCGGGAACCTTCCGTGTCCGGGTGCTCCTCGAGCGGTGTAATCTCAATGCCGGGGCCTACGAGGTCGTTGCCGAACTGCGCAAGGACGAAACCCTCGCCGCCAGAGCCCTCTGCCACCCCCTCAAGCTCATCCTCACCGTGCCCCCTCGTGGGCAGAGACATGCCACCGCTCCGGGCTATGCCCCCTGCACGCTCGAGGGCTACCGCCAACACACCGCGCTGCTCAACAACGTCCATTCTTGGATGGTGCGCCTGCGCGACCCCGGGGACGAGCGCGAACGCCGCGCTCTGCTGGCAAGGTTGGGATGAGGCCGGGGCGCCGCGACAGGCGTGGCCAGGGGGGGGCAACCAGTTCTCTCGTCAGGGCTTGCCGAGCACCCAGAAGTCCCGAGGATAGAGTCGGATCAGGCGTTGAGCCTCGCCGCTTGTTTGCAACATGATCTCGTAGTCGCGCAGGATACCCTCGGGGCCGATGACATACCCGATACCTCCGCGATCCTCCATCCGGCTCCCGTACCCGACCAGGACCGAGCCGAGCACTCTCGGCAACCGTTCCTCGAGGCGAGCCAAGGTCTCGGGTTGTTGGGCCAGGGCAAGAAGCCGCTGTTTGAAGGACTTCACCACCCTCGGAGGTCTGCCGTCGACGAGATCCAGGGCCAATGCCAAACCGCGTTTCGAGAAGGTTTCCGCCCCGCGGTAATCGGCGAAGGAGTTGGCCAGCGCGGTGTCCACGAAGCTGCGGTCCTGGAGCGCCGTGTTCCGGGCGAGTTCGGTGACGAAACGCATGGTAGCGGTCAAATCCGGACAACGCTCGGCGTAATAGGACAAGGCTCCGCTCGCGGCAGAAGCCCTGATGCCATTGGAATAGGCAAGACCGGCAGCCCACGTCTTCAGGAAGAAGCTGTGCGGTGCGGCCCCGGAGAACACCATGGCCGCGAGGAAATCGAGCAGCGCTGCATCATCCGTCGCATCGTACAGGGGGCCGGGGGCATGCATGACGAAAACCCCGGTGGTGGCGCTGGGATTGATCAGTCCGACGTGGGCAGGCCTGGCGGCGAGGTCGTGGTATCGTCCCTTCAATCGCTCCAAGACGACTTCCCGCGTTCTGGCTGCTTGCGGCTTCGCACGACTCTTCGCCGGAGCGAGTTCGAGGAGCAAGGCTTCGAGCATGGGCAGGACCCGGTCGAGGTTCTCGGGACTTCCGGTCACGGCCATGCGCGCCGAGGCCCGTTTCTGGACTTGGTCCAGCAAGGTCCTGAGCCGCTTCAACTCCGCCTCTGGCTCGGCGCCGAGGTCATGTTCGAGCTCTCCGAGGAGTGCGAGCACATCCTCGCGCCAGGTCTCCTCCGGCAGATGGGCCAGTTCGGCTTGGAGATAGTCGATCACATCGCGACGCAGGGCCTCATCCCCTTCTGCAGGCCCTTCGGGCGATTGCAGCAAGGTTGTAACGACCGTGCGGTCGGCAGTTTTGGCAATACTCTCGCGCACAGCGGCCAGGAGTTCCCGCACACGGGCAGGGGCTCCTTTCTTCCCACTTCCGGCCAAGCGCAACCATAACCTCGTGAGATGATGCTGCCGGGTAAAGGGACTCTCCACCGCGAGATACGCGGGCTGGTGTTGATAGCGGTAGGCCGCTGCCGCACCGTTGACCCAATATTCCTCGCGCTGTTGGAAAAGCTGCCGCAGATCTTGGAGCTGTTCGCGGAGGACCGTCCGCAGCCGTGGCAGAATGTCCGGATCGAGCCGATAGCGCACGAGGGTGGTGCGCAGCCACTCCAGCATTGCCGCGAGTTCTCTCGTGCCGGCGGCGCCTGCCTGGAGTTGCAGCTCTAAACGGCCGGTCCTCCCGTTGGAGGAGAATCCTGCATCGAGACGATAGATCTCGGAGCGCCAGCGCTCTTCGGTAGCCGCATAATCCAGGAGGGTTCCGTCGGCGAGCCGCACGCCGAGGGCTGTGAGCAGGGCGGGCAGGACCGGCAGGTAGAGCTCATCGGTTTCGTGTAACCCGTTGAGATCGAAGAAGAGTGAGACCTCGGTGAAGGGTGTGGAAGGAAATTTTGCCAGCACGGTGTCCACTGTCCCGGCCAGGGTACGGCGCTGCCAATCGATGGTTTCATCGAGGGTGAGGGGTGGATCGGGAAGGAACCCCGGTCGTTCCACCGCGGCATTGCGGGCTTCGATAGCAGCCCCCGCTTGTTCGAAGCGCGCCGCGAAGGCCGCCAGGGCTTGCTGGGCATCTTTCTTCGCAGAACGGCGCAACTCTTCTTCCAGGGCCTTTTTTAACCGCTCTTGCTTGTCTTGGCGCTGTTGTTCCAGCATGGCCTTGTCCGGCACTACCGCTGACACGACCGGCGTTTCTGAGAGTCCGTGGCGTTCGACAACCTCGCGCCAGACGTTCTTCCCGGCCTCGAGTTCGGTCTGTAAACGATCGTAGGCCTCGGTCATAATAACGGGTTTGCGGAAGCCTTCCAGGGGTTGCAGATCGCGCAGATGCTGGTGCCAGGAAACCCCGGTGCCGCGAAAACCGAAGCGCGGGGGGCTATCGATGAACTTGAGCAGCAACCGACGCCAGGAGCTGAGCTGGGACAGAGCCTTGGTGTTGACTTCCAGCACGGCCGGGCTCTTGTCAGGGGCTTTACCGAGCGCGGCGAACCGTTCTCGGACTATTCCACGAACGGTTTCCAGGGTTCGCTGCTCTACCTTGTCGGTAGGCAGACCCGAGAGCAGGATCATCGGTACGCCTGCGGGGTGGTCGTAGAACCACGACCCTACACCCGTGGCCCGACAGTCGACCGTACGCCGAGCCTCGTCGATGAGGTCCTGGTAGAGGAGCGAGGTCTCGCCACCTCCAACGACCTCGAGCAACAATTCCAGACGCAGTTTCTGGTCCGGGGTGTTGACGAGCGGTCGCGGCTTCCAGAAGAGGTACACACTCTGGGGAAGATTGGGATTATCGCTGGGGAAGGTCCCGATGGCAATGGGCGAACCCTCGACCGGTTCGAAGGTGGGGAGCACGGTGTAGGTATGGCATCGGGTTTCACCCTTCTCCTTCGCCGGTAAACACCCGGGCAGGGCCGTGACTGCTGCCGGCTCCACCTTGGCCATGATCGTTTGCAGTTCAGCGAGGAAGCGGTGCGGATCATAGTTGCCGGGCAAGGCGGCGATCAGCTCGAGGTTGCTACCGAAGTGGTAATTGCTCTCGTGATACGCTCGGATATGGGAGGGCTCGGTCTTCCGGATCCAGGCTGGGTCTCCACCGGAGTTATTGGCCATGGGATTACCCTCGCCAAAAGCTAACCGCTTGAACTGATTCCAATTTACACTTCCCGCTTTTTCCATGGAGGAGACCATTTCGGTGTAAACCGAACCCTTCTCCTCGAGGTAGAGACTACCGTCCTTGGCACTGAGTTCGACCCCGATGTGGGCGACTTCGCGCCGGATCTCCTCGTCGCTGAAGTTGGGGTGGATCAACGCGGCCAAGTAACGTTCGAGCAACCGATAGAAGGTCTCGACGTCGCCAGCCGTGTTGAACTGGTAATTGGTGAGTTCGCTGTGGGTGCTGGCCGTGTGATCGGCCATGCTCATAGTCATAAGGCTGTTCATCAGGGTCCCATTAGGCCCCTTGCCGAGGACCAAGTGCTCGAGGGTGTGGGATTCGCCGCGATCAGAGATTGGTAGGGTATTGAAGTTCAACGATACCTGGGGGACGGAGGCGAAGCGGAGTACGTCGACGAGCATACCGTTAGGATGACGGTAGCGTGCTCCGAGCCCTTTACCCTCGACGTCGAGGTACACAGAGAGAACCTCGAACCCCTCCACCTGCATCCCCGGAGCATAGGCTTCAATGGCCTGGAAGGCCGTGAGGTCCTGGGTGAATGCCATCATGATCAACACTCCCGTCTGGATGATTCTCATCGCTTTCACCAAATCGAAACAGGCTCGCGCGGGGCAAGCCTCACTGCGCAGCAGTTGTAATGGATAGACGCGTGAGAAGCAAGCCCGCACGATGAGCCCTCATGATAGTTGGAGTATCAGAACCTGTAGAAGAGGGAAGGCCAGAAGCGAAAAGATTCAGAATGGCAGGGGTTCCAAGGAAATCAGAATCGATGAATCGAACCAGGGCTCCTGGATTTCAGCCTCACTCGTACCACCGATAGGTTCGACCTGTTCGTGCTGGCTCTCGAGCTGCTCCCTTTCCATGAAAACCTCGAATCTGTACCTTCATACAATGTATGGCAATATACATTATTGCCTCCAATTGTCAAGTAGAATGGTGTCACCCCATGTATCCTCCACCCCCTCCACCCCAGGGTCAGAGGTCCGGATTTCGGAGAGTGATTTCGGAGAGTGACCGAAAACCGGTGACCGGAAATCGGTGACTTTAAGGCAAGGAAGGCGGCGCCGTATAACGGAAACAACATGTTCCATCTCGGCATGAATCTTCCAATGCGCAGAGGAC
>MGSU01000012.1 GCA_001799195.1 Deltaproteobacteria bacterium RIFOXYA12_FULL_61_11
GAGAAATACCACTCTTGCCGCGCATTGGGCACAAGGAGGGCGTCGGCCATCCTCAAGGCTTTGATCTTGCTCGATGCGTTCAGGTAAGTCGAGCCGATTCCGCGGAAGTGGTTTTCCAACAAGAGGGGCCCGTGCAGGTCGATCAGCACCGGTACGTGGGGTTCTCGGAGCCACGAGGTAAGATGCCATTGTTCGAAGAGTAGGAGGTCGGGACCGATCTTCGCCACGAGGGCGTCCAGACTTCCTTCCTCGAAACGCACCAGCTTGTCGTCGGTCGTTGCGCCGGCGCTTTTAGCCGTGCGTTCGGGGACGGCGTGGAGCACCTCGTGCCCGGCTCTCCGCAGGATCGAGGCCACGGACCAAGCCCTCAGTCCGCCCCCGAGGACGGCGCGGGAGGGATTGAGTGGGAGATCGACCGAACAGAATAAAACTCGTCGCTTCATAGTGCTTCCGGATAGGTCCAAGGCTGCCGCGCTCGTCGACGACCGGCGGAGCGAGAGGCAGCCTAGCAGATGTCCTCACCGAACTCAACGCGGTGATGAGCCTACCGCTTCGAGCTGGCTATCCACCTCTGCGGCGGCCCGGTGCTCGCCGAGCTGACGCAAGGTCGCGGCCAACAGTACGAGGGTCGTCTGGTGCCGTTGGTGCTCCGGCCGCAGCGCTCGCAACCGTCGGAGCCGCGCCCCGGGATCCCGCTCCAGGTAGATGGCAAGGATAGCCGCCGGCAACTCTCCGAGATTCCCGCGTCGAAGACCCCGCTCCACTTCGGCCATGACCTGGCTCCGGGGCAGCAGGTCATAACGGTGCAGGTAGGCCGTGGGGAGCAGCCAGGTGAAGCCGTCTTCGGTTTCGACCCTTGGGAAACGGCCCTGTTTCGTGAAGATCGCGACCTCCTCTCCGAGGTAGACCAGGACCCACCTCCCGCTGGCCCTGACCTCGAGGAAGAAACGCTCCCGTCGACGGTCTCCCGGCCATTGCAGGACCAGGAGGTCGAAACGATGGAGGCGGTCCAGCTCGGTCAGGCCGCTGAAGCGCTGCACAGCCTCGAGGTACCTGCCGAAACGGGCCTCGGAATACAGGTCGATGCGGCCGTCGATGTAGATGCTCACCTCGGGATGACAAATCGCGGCGAGGTATTGGCCGTAATCGAAGCTGTGGAAGACTCTGCCGCCGAGCCGTCGCTGCTCGAGGAACTCTGCTGCCGCGGCAAGGTCGACCCTGGCCGGTCGCAGTAGGGTCGATCGATCGAGCGCGAGCAGCTCACGGCCGTGCCACAGGGTGCTGACCGTGAGGACCGCGGCCAAGACGGCACCGAGCGTGCGTCTCGTCCGCAGACCTAAGCCGAGCTCGGCGAAGAGGGGGAGCGCGGTGAGCAGGGTTTCGGGGAGGAACCTGCCCGACTGGGTCAGTAACCCGACGCAACAAAAGAACAGGCCGAGGGTCGGCAGAGGGAGTTTTCGCCGATCCCGGAGCACAAGGAGCAGGGCGAGTCCGAGCGCAAGGACTATGGGGAGCATCGCCGGTGCGGTCCATGCAAGAGGTTGCCACTCTGCCATGTATTCACCGCGGAAGCGCTCGGCCTGGTAATGCGAGAAGAGAGGATAATACACCATCGGCCCGTAGGGCCCGACGAGGGTCGCTGCCAGGGGCAGGAAGACGCGATAGAGCCGCTTGCGGGACTCATAGGCTTCCACCGCGAAGAGGAGAGTCAGGTACCCCAGCCCGAGAATGAACGAAGCGTGGACATTGGTCCATATGACCAGTCCGAGCAAGGCCAGGGCGTCCCTCCGTCGCCCCGGCACCCCCCTTTCTCCGAGCAGCAGCAGGCCGAGCATCAGCAATAAACCTACCGTATGGCTGCGCAATACCAGCCTCGACTCCAACGCGGGCCAGAGCAGGACCAAGAGCAAGAGGCCGGGATACGGATCGCGGCGACCGAGCCGCAATCCTGCCACCAGGAAGACGCCCAGGATCAGGGCAACCTCCGCCGCCACCAGGGCGACCGTCCCCCCTCCCGAGAGGGCATGGACCAGCAGATCGAACAACCACTTGTGTTCGATCCAGGGTCGCGGTTCCGGATCCAGCGCGAAGGGATCTTGCCAAGGGACTCCGCCGCTCTCGAGAATGAACTGCCCGGTGCGTTGGTTGAAGAAGACATCGAGGTTGTCGATAGGACCGAGGTCGAGCAAGGGCAGGAGGACCACCCAACCCAGCAGCCAGAGTGCGAGAGTGCCCGGCCGCATCTTCAAAAGAAGGTCCTCGCAGCCCGACCGAGGCCTCGCTTTGCGAGTTCCTCGAGGTACGCGGCCGCTTGGGTCTCTCGGGCGAGGAATCTGTTCCCGTCGCCGCTGCGCCGGGGGGGTAGGTCCCGGCTGGACAGGCGGGGACTGGACGCGGGTCGGTCCGACACACCGAGCCGGTCGAAGAAATCCAACCACGAACGGGCCAGAGTATCGTATGTAAATTCAATGGCTTTTGCCCTGGCAGCGCTCGAGCTGCGTTCCCACAGCGGGCGCTCGGTCAGGTACCGCACGCACGCGGCCACGAACTCGGCCTGATAACGTTGGCCGTGAGCCGGAGGATCGATCAGCCAACCATCCACCCCGTGCTCGACCCGCTCGGTCAAGGCCGCGGCCGCGGTGGTCACTACCGGAAGACCCGCTGCCTGGGCCTCGAGTACGGCAATGCAGAAGGTCTCGTCGAAGGTGTTGGGATAGGCCAGGAGGCGGGAGCGGGCCAGGAACGAAGCCAGTTCGGCCTGCCGAACCGGACCGTGCAGCACGACCCCCTCTTGTCGGGCTCGGTCGTAGAGGGGCCCGAAGCCGGCGCGATCCTCCTCGTCGGACAAGCCATAGAGCTGCATACCGCTGAACACATGCAGTTCTGCTTCCGGTACCTCGCGCCGCACGTGGGGGAAGAGGTCGAGCAGCACGTCGAGCCCGCGGAACGGCGTAGAGCTGTAGACCAGATTGCAGGCTCGCCCCTCCCACCCGGGAGGCGGAGGAAAGTTGCGGGGCTCGAGACCGTTGCGGGTGACGAAGAGCCTTTCAGCGGCAAGACCTAGGTGCCGGACAAAGGTTTCGCCCTGCCAGCGGCCGACGGTGAAGACGAAGTCGTAGAAACCGGCCAGCTCGGCCAAGGACGGTACGATCAAGTCCGCTGCGGTTCCTTCGACCCCCTTGCCGAAATCGAGCAGTCCGCGGACGAACCGCTGGGTGTAGGCATCGGGGGAGAAATACACGGCCAGGCGTCGTCGCAGGCCAATGGTCAAGGGAAAGAGATCGCGCACCGCCACGAGCACGTCGATCGGTTCACCGTGCTGCTCGATCGCCTCGTTGCGCCGATACTCCACGCCGGCGTACCTGCCCGGACGCTCACAGGCGCAGTAGACCACGACCCGCTCGCCGAGCGCCGCCAAGCTCTTCGCGGTCAGGATCAGCGCGGTCTCCGTCCCACCCAGGGGCCTTTCGTCGAGGGTCTCGCCGTTGAAGGACGGGCCGAAGCTCCAGAAGACGAGGTACAAGGGCCGCCGCTTCATGTCGATGTTCCTCCCGCTGCCGCGAGCAGGCTTGCGGCAAGGGGATGCTCGGGGTTGCTCGCCAGGGCTTTTTGGAACTCGGCGCGAGCCTCGACCTGCTTGCCTTCGCGCAACCGTTGCAACCCGCGCAGACAACGCACCATGGGATCGTCACAGTCCGGCAGGTCGGGGAACACCCGTCCGAGGAGTTCGGTCCTGCCCCGGCTCAGCAGACGTCCTCCCCAGAGTTCGTACAGGCGAAGGCTCCGAGGATGGCTCTGCAGCATCCTTTGACGCAGGTCCTCGAGTTCGGCGAAGCGGCCGAGGTCGATGGCGGCAAGGCCGAGATTGAGCAGGACGTGTTCCTGGGCTCCTCCGAGCTTGAGAGCCTTCTCGAGCGAAACCATGGCCCGCTCGGGCTCGTTCGTCGCCAACTGCAACACGCCAAGATTATTGAAAACTTGAAAATCTTTCGGGGTCCGGGCCGCGAGGCGCCGGAGTAAGGGCACACATTCGGCCGTACGTCCCAGCTCCAGCAGGGCGCTGCTCTGCAACAAGAGCGGCAACGGCTCCTCGGGTTCGGCATGCTCGGCTCGCCGGAAGAGCTCGAGGGCCTCTTCGGTCCGGCGCACGTGCAAGAGCAGACTCCCCTTGGCGCAGAGAATGCGTCCCGGACGCTTGGCGGTCTCGAGCGAGCGGGTGAAGGCCTGTTCTGCCTCGCCAAAACGGCCAACTTCCCAGAGCTGCATACCCAACTCGTACCACGGGGTGCTCCCGCCTACGACCTCGGCCTTGCGTTCGCTGAGGGCGAGGTAGAGTTCCATCTTCCGGCGGCGCTGCCGCTCGTCGAGGGCCACCTTGCCGTAATGGTGCAAGCGCAGGCCGGTCGGTACGGGTTGCAGCTCTCCTCGGAGGTCCACGCAGTGTTCGTGGATCAGGCCCTGAAAGCGAAAACGGGCCTCTCGGGGGAAGAGCCGCACCAAGGAGGATTCGAAATAGCCGGGATAGCCTTCCGCCTCGGGCACTCCGAGCTGGTTGGGCAGGTAGCCGAACACTCCGCTGGCCGTCGTATAGGTGGTCTGGACGAGTTGGTACAAGGCCGGCTCCCCGGAGAGAAGCGCGGAGAGGGCTGCATGGTCGCGGGGAGCGAGGACTTCATCCGCGTCGAGCACGAGGATCCAGGCCGAGGTTGCCAGTTCCAGGGAGACATTCCGGGCCGCGCTGAAATCATCGTTCCAGGGGAAGGCCACGACCCTCGCGCCGTGCGCCGCGGCGACCTCCGGAGTGCCGTCCCTGCTGCCGGTGTCGACCACGACCATCTCCCGGACGAGTCCGGCGACACTTCGCAGGGCCGCGGGGAGGAGACCCCGCTCGTCGCGGACGATCATGCACAAGGACAGGTCGATCATTCCGGTACAGCCTTGAAGAGGTCGAACCTCGGATCAGCTTAGCAGAACCCGAAGAGATTGGAAGTAGGGTTGCCCGGTCGCGGCCGAACTGCTAGGTAAGGCAAGGATGACATCGATTCTGAGGATACTGCATGGAATGCCATCGAGAACGGAATGCGGCCACCTGTGCCTGCACATACGAACCGTGCAGCCGCAAGGGGAACTGCTGCGAATGCCTCCGCCATCACCTGCGCTCCCGAGAACTGCCCGCCTGCTGCTTCCCGCCCGAGGCCGAGCGCACCTACGACCGTTCCTTCGAGCACTTCGCCCGACTGGTGCAGGGCTCGGCCCGTCGCCCAGGTTGACAAGCCCCTCATCGGGGTTAGGGTAGGCTTCGCCGGTCGAGGCCACGATCCCCCCCGGCCCCCAGGAACACCGCATCGCCGGAGGTCTTTATGGCAGTACGTTTCCTCGTGATCCTCACCGTCCTCCTCGCAGGTCGGGCCCAAGCCCACTGCCAGATCCCGTGCGGGATCTACGGAGACGACCTCCGCTTGGCCCTGCTCGACGAGCACGTCACCACCCTCGAGAAGGCGATGCAGCAGATCGTCGCCCTCGGGACCAAGAACCCCCTCGACCTGCACCAGACCACCCGTTGGATCGAGACCAAGGAACATCATGCCAAGGAGATCCAGAGTTTGGTCGCCGATTATTTCCTCACCCAGCGGATCAGGCCCGCTGCCGAAGCCGAGGCTGCCGCCCACCGCACCTATGTGCGCCAGTTGACCACCCTGCACGGCATATTGCTCGCGGCGATGAAAGCCCGGCAGGGCACCGACCTCGAGCACATTGCCGAGCTGCGCACACTACTCCGAGACTTCCGTTCCCTTTACGGCAGCACCGCGATTATACCGGCGCGCTGATACTCCCCTCACGGACCTCGGCGAGTATGGTTTCGAGATACTCCACCACCGCGCGTTCGGTCCGGAGGCCGCAGATTTCATTGGTCTCGACCAGCAGGCCGGGGCTGGTGATGTTGAAGTCGCTCAAGCGGCCGGCGATGATATCGAGGGCCACCAGGTGGAGCCCCCGGGCTCGGAGGTACGGAGCCACGGCCTCGACCACGGCGAGATCCTCCCGGCTCGGCTCGTACGGCACTCCGATCGCGCCGCGCTCGTAATCGGCCTTGAACGAACCCCCGGCCGGCAGCTTGCGAAACCAGGCCAACGGAGTGCCTCCCAGCAGGAAGACCCGGGTCTCGCCCTGGTAGATCTCCTCCAGGAACTCCTGGAGCATCACGGCGCGCGTGAAGTTGTCGCTGGCCACGCGCAAGGGTTCTGGCTCCCGCGAGGTCACGAGCTCGACTCCCCTGCCAGCGGCGTCGTGCATGACCTTAACCACCCCCCGGCCGCCGTGTCGATCCAGGAAGGCGAACAGCTCCTCGCGGTCGGCGCTGACCAGGGTATCGGCAACTTGGAGAGGGAATTGTAGGATTGAGAGTTTCTCCCCATGGGTCGCCAGCGCGAGGGGATCATTGAAGACCAGGGGTCGCCGCGGCAACAAGGAGAGCTGCAAGCACAGGTGGTGGTAGTTGAGGTCGTAGGGGGGGTCCTTCCGCACGTGGACCGCGTCAAAATCGGTCAGGGGATGGTATTCCTCGCCGCCCAGGTCGAAGCACATCGGACCGGGGAAGGCGATGCGTCGGCACAGCGCTCCCAGTTCGAGCCGACCATCTTCGACGCGGCAGAGCAGCCGGTCGTACCAGCACACCATGAGCCCGTGCCCGCGCCGATCCAACTCGCGCATGAGGAGGAAGGTCGTATCGCGGATCGGCTCGAGGCGTTCTGGGGGATCGATGATGACGAGGTGCCGCATACTGTGCTCGACCACGACGACCTGCCGGCCGTCCGGATCACATCCAGGAGAGTGCGTCGAGCCCGGCTTCGACCTCTCCGGAGCGCGATCATGGGACTTTACCCCCTCATCTGTCAACCGGGACGAAGTCGACTGCATTTTCTTGGTTGCATAGCCGGGGAGCTTCCCGGTATACCTATGCGCTGCGGTCAGGAACAGCGATAGGGATGGGACCTCCATGGACGACAAACAGCGGGAAATGTTCAAGGTCGGTAAAGAGAGCTTCGAGAACGGAGACTACTCCAAGGCCGAACTCAGCTTCAAGGAAGTGCTTGCGGTCAACGAACAATATCCCGACATCCATAATATGCTCGGCTTGATCTACCATGAGCAGGGCAAATACACCCAGGCCCTGGCCGAGTTCGAGAAGGCCATCTCGCTCAACCCCTGTTACATCGAGGCCTTCCTCAACCTGGCGGTGACCTACAACGACCTCGGTCGGTACAAAGACGCAAAACAGGTCTATAAAAAAGCCAAGCAGGCGGCCAAGGGGCTCAAGAACGACCTCGATCCCTTCGTCAAGGGCAAACTGGCCAACATGCATTCCGAGATCGGCGACACCTACCGGGAGGTCGGCAAATACGACGAAGCCGTCGCCGAGTACACCAAGGCGCTCTTCCTGCGGCCGAAATACCTCGATATCAAGATCAAGCTCGGTGACACCTATCGCGACCAGGGCAATGTCGAAAAAGCCATCAAGGAGTACCTCGAGGCTAAGAAGATCAGCAAGGATTTTGCACCGCTGAGGATCAAGCTCGGCGTGGCGTATTACTCCACCGGCGAGATTGCCAAGGCCCGGGCGGAATGGGACGCGGTCCTGACCAAGGACCCGAAGAACAAGAAGGCCAAGATGTACCTCAACCTGGTCAAGGATCCCAAGGAGTAACAGCCTCCTGCGCCGCGTCAAGAATTTTCACGCTTCGGCGCTCCTGGTCAAGATTTTCACAAGCGATATTCCGCGTCTCCATCCTCGATTTTATCCAATTTTCTTCGCCGTTTCATTCTGTTCTAGGAAATAATTGTTGACATGTTGCAACTTCGCTGATACATGGTGTACACTCATTCGTGAGTAGAAAGCATTTCGTCAGAGGGGGGATTTCATGAACAAGGCGCGCAAAATTACGCACCTCAAGAACTTCGTTCGGCACACCACTTTCGCCACCCATGGATTGGCGAGCTTCACCCTGGAGGAAGCCTCGCAGTTGGTACAATCCCTGGTGGACCTCGGCAAGCTGGAACCGGAACAGGGTACCAAACTGCTCGACCGGCTCTCCGATCGCCTCAACTTGGCAGGTCAGAAGCTGCGCGACCGCATCGATCAAGCCACCGTCGACCTGCTCGATCGTCTCGAGCAAACCCTGGTCGCCGAGCTCGACGACCTCGAGCAACGGCTTTGCGTCCTTGATCAACGCACAGCGGTCCACGCCGACTGATTCTTCTTCCACACCTCCCTTTTCCTTTTCCACTTTTCAGAGTATCATACTATAGATACATTCCAGGACTACAAAACCGGAGCACGTCCATGAAGACGACTCGTCCTCTCCTCCAGGGTTCAGGGTTTTCCTTGATCGAGGTGATGCTGGTCATCATCATCTCCGCGATCATCGCCATCAGCGCCGTCAAACTCTTCAACATCTACGAGAGTCGTCTCTCGACCGAGACGGTCAAGAGCGACACGTTACGCCAGACCGCCATCGTCTCGACCCTGCTCAAGGCCGAGATCGAGCAGATGGGGGTCAACGTCCCGCGCATGCAGGTGCCGATCATTTACCCGCAGTACGTCAATCCCGCCACCATCGTCTACGGCGACTACCGCGACAACGACATCATCACCTACCTGCGCGCCGAGAAGTATCCCGGCGACACCGATCTCTTCCACAGCTACCCGCCCATCCCGGTCGACACCACGACCGACAACAACCCGCTGACCAGTCCCATCACCCTGCGGCGCTGCACCCAGAACACGGGCGTAGCCGCCTGCACCTCTCTCGGCACCAACTTCGACCCCTACCTCACCGGGACCTACGGCGTCGAAGCCAACGATTTTCTGCTTTTGGTCACCATGGGCCAGAGCATCCTGCTCAAGGCCACCTCGGGCGTGAGCTGCGGCGACACCACCTGCACCGTGGCCGTCGATCGGCTCAACGGTACCACGAATTACTTCAGCAACGGCGGCATCTATTTCCGCCCACTCTGGTACCAGGAATACGACTACGACACAGAAGCGTTGATCAGCTCTCCATGCAATCTCACCGCCACCGCGCTCGACTCCTTTCCCGGCTGGTCGGCGGACGAGAACAAGGCGGAATCCTACCTCTTGAAGGTCAATCTGGTGCAACTCCAGGTGAATTCGAGCAACCAGCTCGTCCGGCTGACGAGGCGTTCCGCCGTCGGCGACCTCGACACCTTCGTCCTTCTCGACGACGCCGACAGCTTCAAGGTCGAGTACGTGCTCGACCTCCCCGGCTCGTATATCGCGAAAGACAACACCGCCGGCCGACTCAAGGCCGTGGCGGGCTTCACCTCGGGCGACCTCTTCGACGACGTCTGGGTAAAACCCAACTGGAAGAACTGGAACACGGTCTACGACCAGTACAACGAAGGCCCGAGTCAAGCAAGCTGCAGCAATCTCAGCGGGTTCGGCGGCACCTACACCGCCTATCCCTACCAGAATCCCTTCTGCCGCCCGGGCGGTACGGTCGCCGGCAATACCCAGTGCCGCTCGGCCTTCGTCAAGCAGGTGTACTTCCGCTTCGCCAACGAGGCCCTGGTCGCGGGCACCGAAGAACGCCAACTCCGCGTCGGCGCCGACCCGGCGGCCATGAAGACCCAGACCGGGGTGCAGCTCCCCTCCTCCCTGGTCCTGGCCCTGAGCTTCAACGACCCCACGCAGACCAAACCCGACCAGTACTCCATCTACAACGCCTCGGCCCAGAATACCATCGACCCCGGCACCTTCTACAAGTCGGCCACGCCCCTCTCCAACGCGCTGACCTCTGGCGGGCTCAAATCCGCTGGGTCGGCCGCCACCTATGCCACCATGATCAACAGCGGCTTGGTTTTCCAACCGAGCACTGATTCTGACCGTACCGGCATGCAGATCGAACGCGAAATGACCTTCTCTGCTTGGGTCAAGGTCGATGAACTGGAAAATTATTGCATAGGTGAAGCCAATCCGTATGCCAACGTCTCTTGTAGCGGCCATGTCAATCCAGAGGCACCCCTCCACCCAAGCGATGTCACAGTCGATGACGCGAAGCCTCTCTGGCTACCCGTCGGCGATGATTCAGGGGATGGCGGAGTACTCATGATCGCCCGGCAAACCAGCACCAACGCGGGTTATGAACTTTTCGCACGCGGCTCCAATTTCAGCGACTCCTACCTTGATCCTGTCCCCGACGAGCCAGGAAAACAGCCCACACGTGGTTCCATCTATTTCCGCATGAACGAAACGATGAGCCTCAACCAAATCAGCATGATCTCCCTCACCGATCCATCCAATGACAAATTCCCCGATGGCTGGGCTAACATCACAATCGTGGCCAAGGCAGATCCGGGTGGCGGCAGCACTCAGGTCAACTGGACGGTCCGCAATCGTAACTGGACCCCAACTCACACCAAGACCGAGATCCTAACCGGCACGATGCTCGCCGCATCGACGTCATCACCACTGTACATCGGTACGCACAATAACAGCACGCATGGTTTCCCCGGCGACATCCCAGAAAAATATACCCTGCGCGTGCCCACGGACGAGGTCAAACTGTACAAGGAAGAGCGGCTCGACGCCCAGCAGAAGCAGGACGCCCTGCAGTTCGACTACTCGCTCAAGAACGACGTGCCGCCCTTCTACGCCGTGTTCGCCGACGACCTCGACGACGGGTTCATGCTGATGCGGCGCGAGGATCAATGACCCCATGAAGAGAACGGCTATGACGACCCTGTTCGTGCGAAGTGCCCGCGCCGGCGAGCGAGGCGCAACCCTCGTCGCGGTGCTGATCATCCTGATGGTGCTGACCCTCTTGGCCACCTCGGTCTTCGTGACCTCCTCGACCACCTCCAAGGTGATCAAGCAACACTCGGTCGATGCCGAGGTGAAGGAGCTGCTCAGGAAAGAGCTGAACAAGTTCGTGCTCTACCTGCAGGCCCGCTACCTCGACCCCAACGGCGTCGAAGACTGCTCTACGGCCGACCCCAGACACAGCAACTGCATCCCCTTCATGGACGAGGTCTCCTTCCTCGGCCTGCTCGATGGCGGCTGCGCTACGACGAATACGAACGACCAGTGCATGCCCGCCTCCGGTGCCGAGAACAAGGCGGTCAACCTCGCCCTCGCTGCCAATACCACCCGCCGGGCGTGGATAGCCGCGAACTTGGGTACCGAATGCTTCCTGAACGATGATCCCTCCGGTGCCGCTGGTACTGCCTGCGGGCACCCGGCCTTCTCGTACTGGGTCAAGCGACCGGTGCTCTATCCCAACGACGCCCAGATCGCAACCTGGACGACCTATGCGGCCAAGGCGGACAACGACAACAACGTGGTCATGGCCTTCTCGCTGCGCATCTACCTGCTCGACGAGGAGACCGACGCCTCTATCAACGGCATCGAGGGGATCCTGGCCATCCATCTGAAGTGTTCCTACAACTGCAAAGCCGATGGTGCGAATCCGCTTCTTCACCGCGGTTACTGGAACACGGCCCGTAACGACAAGTTCTACCTGGCCGCGCAGCGCTACCTGTCCAGCAAGAAGAAGCTCGAAGCCCTGGAATAGCGCGAGACCGGGACCCAGGTCGTACTCCACCTCATCCCCTGGCCCCTTCTCCCGCGGGGAGAAGGGGAAGAAGACGTCACGATCCTGCTTTGCTGCGGACGAGGGAGGTTCGCTAGTTCAGAAAGCGTCGGGGCAGGCGCCCTCGGCGGCAAGGGTTACGCCCGCGCAGGAGGCCTCGCAGGCATTGTTATACGTCTCGCCGTCCGTGCCGCAGACCGGCTCGTAGGTATCCGAGCAGAGACAGATGGGCGGTTCGCACTCGCCGCGGTAGGCGATCGTCTCGCCCGCGCACCCCGCACCGCACTCGTTGCCGTAGGTTTGTCCGTTCTCGCCGCACACCGGATCCCACAGTTCGGGGCAGAAGCAGCCCACCGGTAAGCGCGGTGGCCGTTCGAAACGCACCGAAGCCAGCCGGAAGCCATACATCCAGTTGAACCAGCGGACGAAGAGGCTGCGCGGCGCGAAGACCAACTCGAGCGAGGGGACCTCGAAACGGGTCTCGAAGGAGCCGAGATCTCCGCTGTAGGTGGCCAGAACCAGGCCCTCGGGGGTGAGCACTGCCAACTCGTCCAGAGCGGGGAACGTGCTGAAACGGTCGAACGTCAGGACGATCGCCGTGGTCCCGGCCGGTGCCACGATCGAGGCTTCCACCGTCTGCAAGGTATAAGGATGGGCGCTCTCGACCGGTCCGTTCTCCCCCGGAGCCCGTTCGGCGCAAGAAGCGCCTCGGAGGGCATCGTCGAGGCAGGCCTTACACCCGGCGCTGAAGAGCTGCTCGCAGCTCGAGCCCTCGGGAAGGCACTGTCCGCGATAGGCCTCTCCGACCCCGCCGCAATCGAGCATGCAGCCATTGCTGTAGGTCTGGCCGTCCAACCCGCAGACCGGGTCATAGAGCATGGTACAGAAGCAGCCGAAGTCCTCGGCATACTGGGCTTTGTTCCAGGGGGTCTCGGCCGGTTCGCCGCATCCGACGAACAGCACTATCATTATGAAACTGCTAGACGAGAAGAACCAACGCATCGCCACCAACCTCCCCATGAGTCCTCAGTGCCCGTTTAACACGCTGCATCGGAAAAGGCAAGCACCATGGCGCACCGCGCACCACTCAGCGCCTGTCAGCGGGGGAGCAGGAAATCGAACCAGCCCAGGTCCAGCCATTCGCTGAGAAGGCCGGCGAAGAGCACCAGCACGTAGAAGACCAGGAAAGCATCGACCCAACGTTCTCGATCAAATCGGGGGAACCACCTTCGCAGCGTCATTGTCATCCTCTCGAGTTCCTCGGCCGACTTCGGGGGAAAGTCGACACGGTGTGGTACGACCCTATGAAAAAGGACTTGCAAGATCAACCGAAACCCAGTATGTAGGTGTGCTTTCCGGAAGAGGTCCACCCGAAGCCGGAACAGCCACGTTACCGGCAGCAGCCGCAGGAGATCGGCCATGAAAGGTAAGGGTTTGTTGGGAAAGAAACTTGGCATGACCCAAGTGTATGATGACAACGGAGCGATGCTACCGGTCACCGTGGTCCAGCTCGGTCCATGCACCGTCACCCAGGTCAAGACCGTCGCCAACGACGGCTACAGCGCCATCCAGCTCGGCTTCGAGGAGCGCAAGGTGAAATCCGTCACCAGACCCTTCGCCGGGCACTTCAAGAAACACGGGCTCAATCCCATGCGTTTCGTCCGCGAATTGCGCATCCCGACCGAGGACGAGGGCGCCTACGAGCCGAAGAAACAGCTCAAGGTCACCGACCTCTTCCACGAGAACGACATGGTCGACGTCATCGGGACCTCGATTGGCAAGGGATACGCCGGCGTCATGAAGCGGCACAACTTCAACGGCGCTCCGGCCTCTCACGGCGCCCACGAATTTCACCGTCACGGCGGCACCATCGGCTGCCGCACCACCCCGGGCCGCACCTGGAAGGGCCGGCGCATGGCCGGCCAACTCGGCAACGAGAGGGTCACGACCTTGAACCTGCGCGTGGTCAAGATCCTCGAGAAGGACAATCTAATCTTGATCCGCGGTTCGATCCCCGGTCCCACCAACGGCTATGTCGTCGTCCGCGCCGCGGTGAAGGGTTAAAAAGCCGAGGACGTGAAGACCTACCTCCTGCCCCTCTTCCTCTTCCTTGCAACCTTCGTCTCCATGACCTTCTTCACGTACATGCCCCTTGCCGATGGTTTCTTGTACGCCTCGACGCTGATGGGGATTCTGGTGGCCCACGAATTGGGGCACTACCTGATGTGCCGCAGATACCACGTCCCGGCCTCCCTCCCGTTGTTCCTCCCCGCACCGAAGACCCTCTTCGGGACCCTCGGCGCGATCATTCGGATGGACCCGAACGTCCCGGATCGCCGCGTCCTCTTTGACATCGCCGTGGCAGGACCCTTGGCCGGGGCGGTGCTGGCCATTCCCGCCCTGCTCTTCGGTCTCACGGTCTCCACCGTGGTACAGGTCCCCGAAAAAGCAAGCACCTTTGGGGATTCCCTGCTCATCGCGGGCTTGGTTCACCTGGTCTTCGGCGCATTGCCCCCCGGCTATGACGTGCTCCTGCACCCGGTCGCCTTCGCCGGCTGGGTCGGCCTCTTCGTAACCTCGCTCAACCTTATGCCGATCAGCCAACTCGACGGCGGACACGTCCTCTACGCCCTCGCCCCCCGGCGTGCGGCCACCCTGTACCGCCTGGCCCTGCTCTCCCTGGTTATCCTCTGCTTCGCGGTCAACCCCGGCTTCCTGCTCCTGGCCCTGCTCCTGGTGCTCTTCCGACTGCAGCACCCTCCGACCAGGAACGACCTCCTCGGCCTCGACCGCACCCGCCTCGTCGTCGCCGCCCTGGTCGGCGTCCTCTTCGTCCTGACCTTCATCCCCAACCCGGTGCAACTCGGCGCAAGCCCCCTGCAGGACCTCCTCGACCTGCTCGCCCCGTGAGTAGGGTATCGCCCCTGAGCCGCTTGACCTCCTCCTCGCTTTCGTTTACTCGAAACCTTGAAATAGCCACCCTTAAGAGGTTGCACATGCGTCTCGCAGTCCTGGCTCTCATCGCCGCCATCATCCTCGGCCTCGCCGTACCCCTGATCAACATCCTCACCGCTCCTTCGTTGCCCGACGCCGACCTCCAGACCTCCGGCTCGGACCTCGGCAAGGCAGGTCCGCTGGCCGAACGCCTGATCTCGGCCTGCGCCCACTGCCACGCCTCGGAGGTCCCCCCGCCGTGGTATGCGTCCCTGCCGGGTATCGGGGCCATGATCGAGCTGGACCGCAGCCTCGGCCTCGCAGCCCTCACCCTGGACGGCGTCCTCGACAACCCGGCCCTCCCCCTCGGAGAAGTGGCTGAGGCAAAGCTGGAAGCTGTTTTCCACACCAATGAAATGCCCCCGGCCCGTTACCTCCTGGCCCATTGGACGTCCCGCCTCAGCAGGGAGCAGCGCCGAGCCGGCCTGCAATGGATCCAGGACCTCCGACGCGTCCGCCGCGGCAACGTCGACCTAGCCGACGCCTTCCGCGGCGAACCGGTCCTGCCCATCCCCTCGCCCGCATTCGGAGACCCGAACAAAATAGCCCTCGGCCAACGGCTCTACAACGACGTCCGCCTCTCGGGCGACCGCACCGTGTCGTGTGCCACCTGCCACGAGCTGGCCAAGGGCGGCACCGACCAGTTGCCGACCTCCAAAGGCATCCGCGGCCAACTCGGGCCGATCAACTCGCCCACGGTCTTCAATGCGGTCTTCAACGTCCGCCAGTTCTGGGACGGCCGCGCCGCCGATCTGCAGGAACAGGCCGCCGGTCCGGTCACCAATCCCCTGGAGATGGATGCGAGCTGGGACCAGGTGACAACAGACCTGTCCTCCGATCCGGTAATGGTCGCCGCCTTCACCCAGGTGTTCGGCGACGGCGCCGTGACCCAGGAACGCGTCACCTCGGCTCTTGCAGCCTTCGAGGAAACCCTCCTCACGCCGGGAGCCCCCTTCGACCGCTATCTCCAGGGAGACGAAACAGCCATCACGGCGGAGGCCCAACAAGGCTACCGCCTCTTCGTGGAACGGGGTTGCACCTCGTGCCACCTCGGGCCAGGTCTCGGAGGCACCCATTTCGAGAAAATGGGACGCCACAAGGATTACTTCGCCGCTCGGGGCACAACGATCACCGAGGCCGACTGGGGCCGCTTCAACGCAACGGCGAAAGAGGCTGACCGTCACTCCTTCAAGGTCCCCCTGCTGCGCAACCTCGAGACGACCTTCCCTTACCTGCACGACGCCAAAGCCCCGACCATCGAGACCGCGATAGAGGTGATGTCGACCTACCAGCTCGCCAAGCCGATCCCCGCGGCAGAACAGACCCTGGTCGCCGCCTTCCTGCGCACCCTCACCGCGCCGGTCCCACCTCCAGCCACCGACGCCCTGCCGACGGCCGAGAGCCTGCTGGACAGCTCCGGAGATGCGGCCGGGGATGCTTCCGCTGATCCGGCAATGCCCCCCCTGACCGAGGAGCAGTCCGAATAAACCTCGGCCGAGGAAACCTTGGACGTCGCCTTGGCCGAGCCTCTCGGTGAAAAACCCTCAATCGAACCTTCACGACCACACGGAGCAGCGATGAGCCGCCAACGTTGGCCCTTGATCCCTTATCGAGCCATGCTCCCCTCCCGGCGACAGCCCCACCGCGCTCAACTCGACGAGACCGACCTGGCCGAACGCCTCCGTCGGGCCGAGGTCTTTTCCCCGCCTGCCACCGTGCAACGCGAGACCGACCGCCTGGACATCACCCTCGAACTCGGCCGGACCTCGGAGGTCCATCTGCGGCATCACGGTCGGACCCTCACCGTGTGCGGACTGGGCCGCGGACCGGGAACCCGCGCCGAGCAGGACCTTCCCTTCGCCTGGTCTTGCCGACTGCCCTGGGCCCCTTGCCCAGAGGACTTCCAGGTCAGCCTGGTCGAGGGCCGACTCAGTATCGTCCTTACCCGACGCTCGCGTTTGACCTTATTGCAACAGCGTTTCTGGGGGCGTTGAAGCGGCTTGAAGACCCGAGTTCAACGGGCGCAGGTCTGGGCCCTGCCTCCATCGATCGGTAGGGTTGCGCCCGTGATCCACCCGCTCCTGGGGGAAGCCAGGAACAGTACCGCCTCGGCGATCTCCTCGGCCTCTCCCACCCGGCCGAGCGGATGGCTCTCTTTGCCGTGCTCGAGAAACGCGGCATAGGTCGTCTCGTCCATACCGCCGTTGCGATGAAGCGAGGTCCGTACCACCCCGGGGTTCACCGCATTCACCCGCACCCCTCGCGAGGCCAGCTCGAGCGCCGCGCAGCGGGTGAGCTGATCGAGCCCGGCCTTGCTCACGCAATAACCGAGGACTCCGGGGAAGGAACGCAGGCCCGTCACGCTGGAGACATTGACCACGGCTCCGGCCGTGCTCTGCAACTGAGGAAGGCAACGTTGCAACAAAAGGAAGGGTACGCGCAGGTTGAGGTCCATCAAACGATCCCAGGCCTCGGCCGAGGTAGTCTCCACACTGCCCGAGGTCAAGATACCGGCCGCATTGACCAGGATATCGATGCGGCCGAAGTGCGTGAGAGCCGCATCGACCACGGCCTGAACGGCTCCGTGCTTCGTCAGGTCGAGGCTCACCGGTAGGATGCGTCCGGGTTCACCGGCACCTGCCTCTGTCAATTCCCGCAAGCGGGTTCCATCCCGGCCGACCGCGACCACGCAGGCTCCGCCGCGGCAAAAGCCGAGGGCGCACGCCCTGCCGATGCCGCTGCTCGCTCCGGTCACCACCGCGACTCTGTTTACGAATTCGTGCATAGCCACCTCCTTGCATCCTTCGACGAGGTGGTCCTAGCTCAGTCGGAACGAGAAGGCAATGTGTGGAACGGGCTCAACCCGTCAAGGCCCGGAACAGGATGGTCGAACTCACTGGCCCGATTTCGAGGCCGCCACGGGCAGGGGTTCAGCGGAGAGGCGTTCCTGTAAGCCGAGGTCGCCGGTGACGAGTCCCTCGGACACGATCAGGTGATCTCCGACCTCGCTCGAGAGGGGTTCGAGGGCCAGGTTGAAGACCCTGCGCTGGTACGAGCGGCGTTCGAGCTTGGCGATGGGGACGAAGCTCCCGTCCTCGCGGAGGAGGAAGTCGAGCGCGGTGAGCTCGCGCGCCAGTTTCAACCCGGCGCGGGTCATCATCGGATGTTTCTCGGAAACCCCGAGGGTCTCACCGCTCGCGGTCGTCAGATAGATGACCTTCTGCCGTTCCTTGCCGGCGACAGCGCGTTGGACCTTGCGCGGCCGGTCTTTGCTGTCGACGACCTCGTGCTCAGGCAGGATGCGCTCGACCGGAAGGTATTCCTCGGCGCCGACCTTGATCAGGGTCCCTTCGACGAAACAGCCGTTGATGCGCGGGTCCCGACCGCAGGAAACCCCGCTCGTGCCGGGTTTGGTGCAGACGCAATCGTCGTAGCATTTATAGATCAAGCTCTCCTTGCCCACGACCGGGGTGCAGAGCAGCTCGTTGCGCACCGTGCAGGTGCAGACCTCGCTGCAATTGACCACGCCCTCGTTGGGCACCGGATCGACCGGATCGACCTCGTAACACAGCTCGTCGGGTGAACAGGAAATGGCGGTGTCATACCCCGGATCGACGCAGGTGCATTTGACCTTGGCCGTGGGCTCGAGGTGATAGCCGACCGGCGGATTGCTGCAGATCACCGAACCGTTGGCAGCACACATACACACATCGCTGCACGGACTGGTGATCTCTCCCTTGGGCGGTATCGAGGGTAATTCCTCATAGGCCGGAGGATCCGGCACGCAGGAGAGAGCATCGTCATGGCCTGGATCCACGCACGTGCAATCGTTCTGACAAGCCGCGGTGCGGTCCCAGAAACCGACCGGCTGACCGGCACAGAGGATCTCGGTGCCATTCGGGGAACAGATGCAGGCCTCGCTGCATAGTTCTTCTCCTGCCGCGGGCTCCGGATGCTCGGGCAGGGATTCGAAGGCGGGCGGATTAGGGGTACAGGTCAGGGCCGAGTCATAGCCCTGGTTGTCGCAATGACAGTCGACCTTGCAGGTTGCCTGGGTCAGGTCGCGATACCCGATCGCCGCGGCGGAACAGACAATGGAACCATCGGCTCGGCAGATACAGGCATCCTCGCACTTCGCACCCGCTTCGAAGGCCGGGGGTTCGGTCGGCAGGGCTTCGAACGCATCGTGGTCCGGCACACAGGTCAGGGCCCAGTCGTACCCCGGGTTGTCGCAGGTACACGAGGTCTGACAAGGACCGGTCTCGTCGTGATACCCATAGGGCGGGGTGGCACAGACGATGGCGCCATCGGGGATGCACAGACAGGCCACGCTGCACACGTCCTCGGGGGTGCTCGCGGTGGGCGGGTGAATGGGTACGACCTCGTAGGCCTGCTCGTCCGGAGTACAGGTCACCGAGGCCTCGACCCCGGGGTTGTCGCAGTGGCACAGCGGTTGACAGGCATCCGTGTGGTCCTTGAAACCGAAGGGGGGACCGGCACAGACAATGGTCCCATCGGGCGCGCACAAACATGCCTCGGAACAGACGCTGTCCGAGGAACTGGTCGGAGCCACCGCTTGCTCGTACGCCAACACATCCGGGCAGGTGACTGCAGGGTCATAGCCCGCCTGATTGCAACTGCAACCCCCGGTAGGGGCAGTGCAGCGGCTGGTCTTGTTGTAATGGCCTTCCGGGGTCTGTTGGCAGGCGATGACCGCATCGGGCATGCAGATACAGGCACTGCCGCAGGCCATTTCGCCGCCGACCTCGGGCAGGACCGGGGCGGTATAGGCCATGATCTCCGAGCCAGTCCCTCCGTTGCAGGTCATGACCGGAGAGTCGGCGCCACCTTCGCACCGACAAGCCGCTGTGCAACGGGAGAGCTTGTCGTAGAGCCCCTCCGGGGTCTGCTCATGGGTCAGACAGGTCAAACTGCCGTTGGCCTCGCAATGACAGGTTTCGAGGCACGAAACGATATCCTCTGCCGCGGTCAGGGCCTGAACGCGAATGGCCTCGTAGAATTGGCGGTCCTCGTCGGAGAGCAAGGGCGCCGCGGCGAGGGCCTCGGCCACGGCCCGGTAGTTGTAATTGGGCAGTGTGAACTCGTCCTCGAACGAGAGGGGGAGATGGCGCTGGTATTCGACGATCGGCACCTCGACAACGACCTCGGCGAGTTCTTCACCGCCGACGAGGACGACCTCGTCCCCTCCTTGGTACTGGGCGACTTCGGAGCGCAGCATCTCGTCGACAAAGGTCAGGGCCTTCTCCACGGCCACATCGACCTCCACGGTCTCGCTCGCCTGGGCAGGAGCGAAGAACTTGAACTGGGGCATCAGGCGGTTCAAGGCGATCGCGCCTTTCTTCCGGGAATACTTCACCCCGGCCGCAGCAAAGAAATCGCTGTAGCCGAGTAGGCTCTTCTTGGTCGGATCGAGCACCGCGCGACTGGCGTAGTAGACCATGCCCCTCGGTCTCTCCTCAGCCTGTAAGAATTTTTTGCTGTCGCGTGCAAACACGTCTTTCAATTGCTTGTGGACATCGGTCTCATCCACGGTGCGGGGATTGACCTGGTTGAGATAGAAGTTGAGGTTCATCACCCGCTCATCGCTGCAACGCCCATCCTCGTTGGAGTCGAGACAGATGAACAGGAGTACGGCGATGGGATCCGTCAGGCCCTCGGGAATCTTGAACTCGGTCGAGAAGCGCGGGCCCTCCGCCAACGTCGAGGTCAGCAACCCCTTCGCGGTGAGATTGTCTACCAGGAAGGGCTTCCCGCCGACCACGGGTTCGACCGTGGCGATGATAGGTTTATCCTGCACGTTCGCCTGAACGAGGTCGTGTTCGCCGAGGTGGTTGCGATGGACGAGGTTCAGCCGTAAGGCCAGGGGAACCTTCTCGGCTTTGTCCCAGGCTGCGAGCGAGGTACTCCCCTCCCCTGCCTGAAAACGGAACAAGTCCTCGAAGGAGGAGAGTTGAGTGATGATGTCGGTGTTGTAACGTTCGACCAAGTGCTCCGGAACGTCTTCTGGATCGAGGCTGGTAGCGGCATGGTTGTTCCGTTGGTACCAGGAAGAGTTGAGGACTGGTGTGGGCGTTACAGGATCCGGTTCCGGTTCCGCAGTCTCGTCCGGTTGGACCGGCGCTGGATCCTGCTCCTGCTCCGGCACCTCACCTTCTTGTTGTGGCTGCACCCCGGGTTGGGGATCGTTGCCCGAGCAACCGATGATCCCTGCGACTACGAAGATCCACGCAAGTATGACAGGTCGTAGCATATTCCCCCCGCTCTTGGAACTCGGCACATCGGTGCCAAGGAAGCATAGCCTATACCAAAGCGATAGCGGGGGCAAGTACCATTACATCAATCAATTACGGGAGTATCGTGCAGATGGGGGAGAGCAATTTTTCAGCAACACCGAATACCGAGGGGTTGTTCAACGCGAGCCTCCAGGGTCTTTCCCCTCCAGGACCGCGGCGACGGCCGCCGGCACGTCGAGCAATCCATGGCCGTTCTCGTGGTCGGGTCCTTCTGCCCCGAGGTCCTTAGCGGTGGAACGCAGGACCTCGTAGAGCGCTTGCGGAGGAAGTTCCGGAGCTGCTTCTTGGAGCAAAGCGATGGCCGCGGTGACATGCGGCGCGGCCATGGACGTCCCCGACATCTCTACCGCACCCTTACCGCGTCGATCGCACGAGACAATGTCCGCTCCTGGGGCCATGAGATCGGGTTTGAGCACCTCATCGTCCGGAGAACCGAAGGAACTGCTTCCTGCCCGCTCCCCATCGGCGGCCACCGAGCCGACAGTCAAGAAATGCGGGCTGTTGCCGGGGAAGGTGATCGAGCCGGGACCCTCGAGGCCGTCATTGCCCGCGGATTTGACCAGGGCCACCCCGCGCTCCAGCAAGCCCTTGCCCACCCGGTCCATCAGGAGCTCATAGGTCAGGCGTCTCTCCTCGCTACTCCTGCTCGAGAGGGGAATGGTGAACGAACAGTTGATCACCGTGGCTCCGTCCCTGGTCTCGGGATCCCCGTCAGGATCGGCCATCCAATCCAAGGCGGCCGCGACCACGGTCAGGAAACTCCGGCCCTTGACGATATCCCGCACTCGGCGCAAGCGCTCAGGAAGAGTGAAAGGATTCAATATCTTGAGAGGATTAAGGGTCAAGACCTCAGGTTCATCGATGACGTTGGCCACAATCAGACTCACCCCCGGGGCCACCCCGAAACGGTCTCCC
>MGSU01000013.1:0-21659 GCA_001799195.1 Deltaproteobacteria bacterium RIFOXYA12_FULL_61_11
CCGTCGCACAAGGCGATCGAGCTGGGCCGTCACGGTATCGTGCTCCGCAAGGCCGGTCGATCCGCCATCTTCCTGCCTCAGGTCGCCCCCGAGCAGGGTTGGAATCTCGCAACCACGCTCGACCACCTCGCTCAGAAAGCCGGGCTCTCTGCCGATGCCTGGAGACAAGGGGCGACCTTCGAAGTCTTCGAGGCCTTCGTCTTCCACGAAAGGCCCTGAGCGATGCGCCCTCGCGAACAGACCGGGAGGTGGGCCCAGGTGCTACCCGCGATGTTCCTCGGGGCCTATTCGCTCTGCGGTCAAACCCTCGCTTTTCGCGCCGTTTCCGGCCTTGGCGACGGGGATCAACTCGCACTTGCCGCCTTCTTCTCCTCTTGGCTGGGCTGGTTCGGTCTCGGCCTCCTGCTCGGCCGTTCGCAGTTGAGCTCGCATCCGTCCGTTCCCTCGTTACTCCTGATTCAACCGCCGGCTCTCGCTTTGCAACTCGGCCTCCTGACCGCCCTACCCTCACTCATGGGAGCCGGTCCCCACGAACCTCTCCCGGCTGGACAACTCTGTCTGGCGCTGCTCTTGAGCAACGCCCCCTTCCCCCTCCTCGGAGGCTGGACCTTCCAACGTCTGGTCGATACCGCGGCGCGACTCTGGGGAGGTCTCAGCGGACCGCGCGTCTACCTGCTCGACGCCCTGGGAGGCCTCGCCGGTGGGTTGGTCTTCGCCATATGGTTATTCCACGGCCTCCCTCCCTGGCAACTGGCTCTTTCGATGAACCTCCTGCTCGGAACAGCGATCCTCCTCACGAGTCGGGAACAACCTCGTCGCATGCTCGCAGCGGGGCTCGTCCTCGCCGCCTCTCTCGGCGCAGCCGGGTTGCTCGGTGACGGAGCTGCCCTTCGCGCAGCCATCTTGCAACCTATCTATCCCGAGGCCACGGTCCAGGTTTCGGCGAGCACTCCGAGCGGCGAGTTGGCTCGTTTGCAGCACCATGACCAAGAGCTGCTCGTCCTGAACGGCCGCTTGCAGGAGACCCTGCCCGACCCGGAACGCAGCGTCCTGCTCACGACCTTGGTCCTCGCAAGGAACCCCTTGGCCTCATCGATCCTCCTCGTCGGACCGGGTATTGGGCTGGTCGAACCCTTCGCAGCCCTCGGTTTCCAACGTATTCTGCTCCACCACCCGGACCCGGCCTACCTCTCCTTCAACCGGGCGACCAGCCGTGTTCCTGGTCTTCAGACAAGAGAGGTTTCCCTGGAAGACGACCCCGAGGAGGATCCCGAGACCGGCGCCCTCGACGCGATCCTCATGCTGGAGGGCACTCCGACGAACCTCGTCACGGCCCGGCTCACCACGGTCGAGGGCTTGACCCGACTTGCCGCCTTCCTCGCTCCCGGAGGTATCCTGCTGCTCACCGCTCCCGGAGCCCCCAATCATCCCGGAGCACCGGCCCTCGACATGGTACGATCACTGCGCCGCAACCTCGCCACCGTATTCGCGAGCGTCCAGGTCATCCTCGGAAATCCCAGCCTACTCTTGGCCTCGAGGGAACCCATCGCCGAACTCGACGCCGAGAACGCCGTCGCAGCCCTCGCTCGACGGCAGGATCGAGGACTCCTCTCCCCGGTCGAACTGCGAGCCTTGCTCGCGCCGGACCGCAAGACCAGAGCCCGAGAACTGCTAACCCAGGGAGGACTCCTCCCCGAAGAAGTCCTCCTCGGCACCTATGACCGCCCCTCGGCGCAACTCCTCGCCCTCGTTCTCCTCGCCGAGCAAGGAGGCTCGGTCCTGGCAGTCTTCCTGCGCAGATTGGTTTTGCTTGAACCGCGGTTCCTCCTGCTCTGCCTGCTCGTCCTCTTCGCCCTGCACGGGCTCTATCTCTCGCGCTGCGAGCTGGGACAACGTCTTGGACACCTCGGTCTTGCCGGCACGGCAGCCAGCGGCATCTCGGGCATCACCTTCAGCCTGATCCTCGCCCTGGACTACCAGTTCGCCCGGGGCTCCCTCTGCCGCGACCTGGCGCTGCTCAGCGCTTCCTTCATGTTGGGTCTGGCCTTGGGCACTGCTTCAGCTAGTGCCCTACGTCAATCGATAGCCAAACTACTCCTGGGCCTTTCCCTTTTCCTCCAACTCACCGGGAGCATCCTCCTGGCTATGCTCCCCGCCCCAGGGGACCTCGGCACCACCCTGGCCTCGATAGTGGGAGCAGGCTTCGTGTGCGGCCTCGGCTTTCCCTCTGCGCTCGCCCTGTTGGGTACCTCGACCGAGAAGGCCGGCGCTCTGCTGGTGGCAGAGAATATGGGCGCTGCCCTCGCCGCCGCACTCATCGGTTCGATAGCCCTACCAGCCCTCGGCCGCCAGGCAACCCTCCTCCTGCTCGCCGCAACCCTTTGCTGGCCCCTGCTCTTGCTCGTGCACTCTCTCCGCACCCCCTCCCCTTGCCGGTCTCCAGGCAACCCCCAATTCGCCCTCCTGGGTTACCTGTCCACGGCCGGCTTCCTCGTCTTGGTCCTGCTCTCTTCCTCGACCGAACAACGCCTCCATCGTCTGGAACCCAGGCTCACGCTGACCGAGGTCCAAGCCCTGGCCCGTCAAGGCGAACGCCTCGAGGCTCATCCCGGCGGCTTCGAGCTGTACGCTCCGGACGGACGACTGGCCGCAACAGTGCTGGCCTCCACCGAACATCCTCCTCAACCCCAGGGGTACGGAGGTGAGCTGACCGTGGTAGCGAGAATAAACCCCCGGGGAGTGGTCGAGGACTTCCTGGTCAGACGGCACCTCGAAACCCCTTCCTTCTGGGCCCGGGTACTTCCTTGGGCAGCGACCTTGCGGGGAAACGATGCCGTCGGGCTCGGCAAGATCGACGCTCTAAGCGGTGCAACGGTCAGCGCCACGGCCCTGACCGAGACCTTGCGGAGGCTGGCGATGCTCGCCACGCGCCACGAACTCGCCTCACCGGGGCCTATGACTGTTGGGTCAACCCCTACCCTCTCTCGATTAGTCTACCTGCTGCTCGGTTTGACCTTTGCCGTGATCCTGACCCTAGTTCCCAGACGTCGCCCCCGCAGGGTGATACTCCTCCTGCACCTAGCCTTCGGCGGTATCTTCCTCGACATGCAATACGGCCTGCCCCAGGTTGCTGCCCTGCTCTCCGGGGCAATTCCCTGGTCGAGGCTGGATTTCGTGCCCGCCCTGCTCGTCCTGGTTCCCCTTCTCAGCGCCCTTGGAGGCAACCTCTACTGCGGCCACCTCTGTCCCTTCGGAGCCTTGCAGGAACTGCTCGGTGACCTCTCGCCCCTGCCTAAACCTTCTTTGTCGGCGCGACTCGTCAGGCTCGCCTCCCTCGCCAAGTACGGGCTGTTCTTCACCGCACTGAGTCTCTACTTCCTCACCCGCGAGGGCACGGTCCTCGAGTTCTGCCCACTGGCCGGGATGGCACGCCTCGACCTCGCTCCCGCAGCCTGGACGCTCGCGATCCTCGCACTGGTCGGGACGCTCTTCTACCCCAGGGTCTGGTGCCGCTTCCTCTGTCCGACCGGCGCGTTCCTGGCCCTTCTCGGACGTCTCACCCTCTTCACGACACGATACCCCCGCCGTCGCCTGCAGCACTGTCCCTACCATATCGTCGACCCCCGGCAACTCGATTGCCTGCGCTGCCATCGGTGCTGCGCGGAGTACGAACCGGAGGGAAGAACAAGATGAAACAAGGTGATCGCTGGTTACTCCTGGGATTGGGGATCGGGCTGCTCGCGGCCCTGATGCACCTCGCGGGGACCGCGACCGCTCCTTGGCAGGGTGCAGGGTCCTTCTCCGTCGACTACGGGAAGAACGGAGTGCCGCGCGAGGTCCGCCTTGACCTCTTGCGCGAACAACTCCGCCAAGGGCATCTTGCGGATCACGAAGCCGAGTTCTACGAGCAGGTCCCGTGAGCCGACCTCACTGGCCGTAACTCTTGAGGACTTTTTTGGAGAGGCTCTGGGCGATGGGACGGTCGACCAGGGCCAGGATCTTGCCCGAGACACGTTGTTTGAGTTTCATCAGGATCGACGCTGCTGTCTCGAGATTGAGTTTATTGACCAAGGCCGCCGCGGCCCTGGGTTGTATGAAGGAGAAGTACTCGATCATCTTGTTGTAGACCGTCCGTTCTATGCGTTGCTCCAAGAATTCCCGCTGATAGCTCTCGATCAGTCCCAGCTTGCGTTCGAACGGCAAATGATCGAAGACCCCCTTGTACCGTTCCTTGTCGATCACCGAGAAGGTCAGGATCACTTGCATATCATCGAAATTCGCCAATTGTGCGGCCGCATCCCTCGGATCCATCTGAGAGAAGATCTTGACCGCCGTCTTGACCGCAGGTTCGTCTTTGTTCGAGAAGGTCGAGGTGCGTCGCACCAGGTTGCCGAACTCCTCGAGCAGGAAGTTCTTCTTCTCGTCCGAGAGCCGGGGCAAGATATTGGCAAGGGCCTTGTCGCTCATCTTCGTCAGGATCTCCACCATCCTGGCGTTGTCGTACCCGCTGATCAACTCCGCAGCGCGTCGTGACTCGACTCCTTCGAAGACACTGATCATCTTGTCGATCTTCTCGCTCTCGATCAGATTCTCACGCCACAGGTTGCGAAAGTTCTCGCTGAGCACGAAGGCTTTTTCCTTGGGTAACAAGGTGAAAACCTCAGACGCCTTGCGGATCTTGAGGCCGGAGAGGATGCTGATCGCGGTGTAGGTGTCCAGCTTGGCCAACAATGAAGCGGCATTGAGGCTTGGCATGGCTCCGTACATCTTGACCAGCTTCGAGAGGTTCTGGGCTTCGCGTTGGTCCTTGTCCTTGAGTAACGAAAAGATAGTGTTGCGCAGCTCGTCGAGCGATTCAGAGCGGCGTTGCAGATCCTTGAGCAGGCCGCGCAAGACCTCTTCCTGCTGGTCGAGTTCTTGTTGTTTCTTCCAGAGCTCCTCGCGTTGGTTCTTCAGGTCTTGGAGGAGATCGAGGTCGTTCTTGAGCTTGGCCTCTTGCTGCATGCGGAGCTGCTCGTCCTGTTTGAGAATGTTCTCCGGGCTGTTCTCGATCGCTTCGGTCTTGGCCGCGGGATCGCCTCCTGCAGTACCCTGGGCGAGGGCAAACAGTGGACCCAGCAGGAGGAAGGCGAGAGAGAGGACTTTCACTGCGCTTCCTCCTCGGAACGGCTACGGGCCTTTCGCACCACCGCGATCTCGTCGAATTCCCGGGTTTCTTCGGCCGCTGCCGCAGCAAGATGGGTCTCGAGCTTTCGTTCCTTGAAACGTTCCATGATCTTGAAGTCCTGGTGGGCCAAGGTCAATTTCTGGCGAACCAGGGCCAACTCCTGCTCCAGCTTGCGCAGTTCGGTGTTCAGGAGTTGTTGTTCATCGGCGATGCTGCGAAGTTGGTGATCGTGCAAGGCCAGTTGAGCCGGCGGCAACCCGGTCGGGTCGAGAAGATTGCGCTGGACGGCATGCCATTGTCGGTCGAGTTGCTCGAGACGGGCCTGTTTCGGCGCCATCCGGCTGAATACTTCGGCGACCTGTTGTTTGAGCAAGTCCTCGAGATGCTTGCGCTTACGCAGTAAGGGTTCGTACCTGAATTCAAAGCGTTTCATATACTGTTCTTCGCCCTAAGCTGGTTCAAGGCACGGTCCTCATGGCCTCGAAGGTCTGGACCATGTTCGCGGACTCGCCCATACGCTGGCGCAGGAAGGCATTGAGCGCATCGATACGCTGGATGGCGTAGTCGATACGCTTGTTCTTGCCCTTGACGTAAGCGCCGATGTTGATCATCTCTTCGGCCTCGGAATAGACGGCCAGGATCTCGCGCAGCTTAAGGGTCAGCTCGAGATGTTCTGGAGGTACGATATCCATCATCACCCGGCTCGCGCTCTGCAGGACGTCGATCGCCGGATAGTGTCCGAGGTGGGCCAAGCGCCGGCTGAGCACAATGTGACCGTCGAGTATGGAGCGCGCAGCATCGGCCACGGGTTCATTCATGTCATCGCCCTCGACCAGCACGGTGTACAATCCGGTAATGCTGCCCTGTCCTCGACTCGTTCCGGCGCGCTCCAACAACCGGGGTAAGATGTTGAAGACCGAGGGAGGATAGCCCTTGGTGGTCGGCGGTTCTCCCGCGGAGAGCCCGATTTCGCGATGCGCCATGCAAAAGCGGGTCAGGGAATCCATCATCAGGAGCACATCCTGCCCCTGGGCGCGGAAGTACTCGGCCACCGCGGTGGCAACCAAGGCTCCGCGCGAGCGCAACAGAGCGGATTGGTCCGAGGTGACCACCACCACGACCGAGCGTTTGAGCCCTTCCTCTCCGAGATCCCGTTCGATGAATTCGCGTAATTCCCTACCGCGTTCGCCGATCAAGGCGATGACATTGACCGCCGCGGAAGTGTAGCGGGCGATCATGCCGAGCAATACGCTCTTGCCGACCCCAGAACCGGCCATGATACCGAGCCGTTGGCCCTTGCCACAGGTGAGCATCCCGTTCAGGGCGCGGATACCGAGGTCAAGAGGTTCCTCGATCCTCGACCGTTGCATGGGGTTGAGCGGTTTCGCGTACAGCGGCACCTCGTGATGGAGATCGAGTGGTCCTTTGCCGTCGAGCGGGCGCAACATCCCGTCGAGTACTCGGCCGAGCATGGCCTCGCCGACCTGTACCTTGGGTTGATCGTCGACCAGGGTGATGGTCCCCCCCGGGGTGATGCCGCTGAGCCCTCCGAGGGGCATGAGCAAGACCTTGTCATCGCGGAAGCCCACGACCTCTGCCAATACATAGTCCCGGGTCAGTCCAACACCTATCCGGCACAGGCTGCCGATGGATACGCCGGGACAATGCCCTTCGATCAGCAGACCTATCACCTTGGTGACCTTGCCGCTGACCTGCATGGTACGTTGGTTCTTGATGACCCGGTTGAAACGGTCGAGCGAAATGGTCACGTCAACCCTCGTACGGTGAGATCCATGCGAACCTCATGGAGAAGTACGGGGTGAAGGTCGGCTTCAGAACTCCTCCGGACCGGCATTCTGAAGGTTGAGACGCAACTCCTCGACCAGGGCGGCGAACTGCTCGCCGAGATGGTGGCTTACCTCGACGTTACTGGTCCGCAGGAGACAGCCCCCCTGGGGGATCTGATCGTCCTCTTTGAATACCAATTTTTCCTTTTCGGTGAGTTGCCGCAGGTAGGCCTCTCCTGCCTCATTCAGCAGCAGGTGGTCGATCGGGTTGAGGAGTACCGTGACCGAGGTGTCGATAACGAGACCGGCCATCGCGGAGTTGATCGTGTGTTTGATGATCTCGAGACTGCGGGTCTCGATCTCGTGGCCAATGATCTTTTCGGCAATGGCGATGGAGAGGGTCACCACCTGTTCTTCGGCATCCTTCAGGCTCTGGGCTCGGAGCTGTACTACCTCGACGAGGATCTGGTTGAGCGCTGCCAGGGGAGCAGCCAATTTCTCCGAGGTCAGGCTCACCCCTTCTTGGAAACCCTGTTCATAGCCCTGGGCGAACTCGACCTTGAGCTTCTCGTCGAAAATCCGCTTCTCTTCCTCGGCCGAGATCTTGTTGGTCTGGTCTTCGTCGGTGACCCGGAAACCCTCGATGAAACCGAGTTCGGTCTGCTTCAAGGCTCGGGTGCGCTCGTCATAGAGATCATAGTCGTAGAACCGGTTGTCGCTCTTCTTGAGGAGGATATCGTAGAACTTCATATCCTTGCGATGGTTCGCGTACTTGGTATCGCGAAGGTTCGTCGGGTTCTTGAGTGGATGTTCCACGGTCAGCCCTCACACCTTATACAGTTCTTGACGCAACTCCGCCCGGAGCTGCCTTGCTCAGACGTACTCCTCGTCGCCTCGGATGATGACGATCCTGCCTTCTTCCTCGAGCTTCTTCGCGATCTCGCAGATGGTCTGCTGGGTCTTGATGACCTCGCTGACCTTGGTCGGCCCCGCAATCTCCATTTCTTCGCGCAACATATCCGCGGCGCGCTCGGACATATTGCGGAACATCTTTTCCTTGAGCTCCTCGCTGGCCGACTTGAGAGCGATGACCAGTTCCTCCTGCTTGACCTCTTTGAGGATCTCTTGGATGCCGGCATCGTCGATGCTGATGAGGTCCTCGAAGGTGATCATCTTGCGACGGATCTGCACCGCGAGTTCCGGGTTTGTCTTTTCGATATTCCCCAGCACCTGTCGCTCGGCTTGCTCACCCATACGGTTGAGCATGGAGACCACCGGGTCGATGCCGCCGATCTCGAGGTTGGACCCCACGGCAGTGAGCTTCATCTTGGCTATCTCTTTCTGCAACGAGCGGTCGATCTCCCGCACCACATCAGCAGAGATCTTCTCCATGGTAGCCATGCGCAGGATGACCTCGGTCTGCATGTTTTCCGGCAGATGTCCGAGAATACGGCCGGCCCGCTCGGGATCCAGGATGGTCAGGATCACCGCGATGGTCTGAGGATGCTCCTTCTTGATCAGGGCGGCGATGATGTCCGAATCGAGGTACTGGATCGACTTGAGGGGAGCATCGTCGTCGCCCTCGAGCATGGACATGAGCAGGTCTGCGCGATCGTCGGACATGGTCCGCTGAATGACCCGCTTGAGGTATTCGGTGTCGGCCAAGAGGCCGCTGGAGGTGTCGATCAGGGAATGGAACTCGCTGACGATGTTGTTGATCTGGTCGTTCGGGATAGAGCCCATCTTGGCGATGGCCTGGTTGATCTTCTTGATCTCGCGGTCGTCGAGGAACTGGAACAGGCTGCCGGCGACCTCCTCACCGAGGATCATGACCAGGATGGCCGCCTTGTCCGGGCCGGTGAGTTGTTGTTTGGGCGCCATGACCGTTCCTCGCTCTTCTGTTGTTCTCCCTCGTCACCGCGACGAGTATAGCACCGGCCGTTTGCACACCTCAAGCCGGCAACGCGGTGCGGCACACCTGAGCTTACGTAGTCAACCAACCGCGGAGCTGTTGGACCATTTTTTCCGGGTCCTGCATGGCCAATTCTTTGATCACCCGTTTCTTGTCCTCGATCGACTTCTGGGACGACTTGGCCTCGTCGAGCACTTCTTCCGCCATGGACACCTCCTCCCGTTTCAGGGAGATATTCTGGGTCAACCAGCGGATGATCGGCACGACGATAAACAGCAACGACAGGATCGCGATCAGGAGCAGGCCGCCGATCTTGGCAAAATAGAAGATCATGGCCTGCTGGCGCATCTTCTCGAGGTATTCGTCGGCGTCGGAGTAGTCGGTGACCTTGAACGGCTTCTCGCGGACCACGACCTCATCCCCGCGGGTTTTGTCGTAGCCGATCGCGGTTTGGACGAGTTGCTCGAGTTCCTTGAGTTCTTCATCGGTCCGCTTCTCCAGAGTTGATTCTGGACCCTTCACCGTCCGATTCACGTCGACCATCACGGCCACGGTCAGCTTCTTGACCTTGCCGTAGGGTTTGGTCGTGCGTTTGGTTTCTTTGTTGATCTCGTAGTCGATCTTCTCGTTCAAACGGTCGGAGTTGTTGCCGGCGGTCTGGCGGTTCTCCTGCCCAGGCAAATTTGCCGAGCCCGGCACCCCGGTCGGCTGGTACCGATTGCCCTCGAACTTCTCGGTCGTGCGTTGCTCGGCCTTGACCACTGCGCTATCCGGATCATAGCGTTCCTCGGTCTTCTCGATTTGCTCGTAATCCACATCGGCAGCGACCTTGGCGGTCACCTTGCCGGACCCGACAACCTGGCTCAACAATTGGGTGATCTTGGTCTCGTAACTCTTCTCGAGGTTCTTCTGGTACTCGAGCATCGAGGCATTGAGCTTGTTGAAATCCCCACCGCCGGACCGGTTGAGCATCGCGCCCTTCTGGTCGATGATGGAGATACCCTCGGGTTCGAGTCCCTCGATACTGCTGGCCACAAGATGCGTGATACCCATAACCTGGGCCTCGGAGAGAGCCCGACCCGGCTTGAGGCTGAGGATGATCGAGGCCGTGGGCTTGGTTTCCTCCTCCATGAAAAGTGACTTCTCCGGCAGGACGATGTGGACCCGCGACTTCTGGACCGAATCGATGCTATTGATGGTACGGGCCAATTCACCCTGCAAGGCTCGCTGGTAGTTGAGCTTTTGCGTGAACTCGGTCATGCCGATGCTCTTGTTGTCGAAAATCTCGAAACCGACCCCCGTACCCTGGGGCACACCCTCACTGGCGAACTGCATCCGCAACCTGAGAACCTTGTCGGGTGGGACGAGGAGACTCTGGCCGTTCTGGGACAACACGTGGGGGATCTTCTCTTTCTCGAGTTGCGAGACGATGTGGTTGGCATCGGAGGGATCGAGGTTGGTGAAGAGCGGCTGGTAGTCCTCTTCAGTGGTGCGGAAGGCCAGCCACGATACCAGCGATATCCCCGAAGCCACGATGGCGAGCAGAGCGTAGAATTTTCGATCGAAGAGCAAGGCCGTCAACGAATTGGATCCATTCGCCGGCGCAGCGAGCGGCGTTGGTTGAGGAGTTGTCGCTGGGGCGTCCTGGACCTGATTCTTGTCGGGCATCGGTACGTTCTCCTTGACCATGGCCGTGCGCCAATTAGCAAGAAACGCTCCAGCCCACCTGTCCCCCAAACACTAACAACACCATGGAATAAATAGCAAATAATGAAACACTCAGCAAGCCCCCGAACCTGCTTCGTCAAACCATTGACATCATTCTTCCCGGTCCTGACACCCCCGCGACCTCGTTCCTCTTCCCTGACCCCTGGATACCTCATCCTCTACCAGGGCTGTGGTATACTAATCGGGATCACCAGCCGGGGAACCGAAAAGGGATGATCCAGAGCTACCTCAGTCGCTACCTCGATTTCTCAAAGTGTCACATCATCAAGAAATTCGAGACTTGTGCCCATTGCGGCTGGGAATTGGTGGCCAGCCATCAAACCGATTTCACCGGTTCGACCGTGGTGCAGACCGTGGTTTGCCAGGGTTGTAAGAAGATCCTCGAGATCTCCCACCACCTCTTGCATTGACCAGTGTCGTTCACCCTTCCGGCGACGCGAGGAGAAATTCTTCGACCACCCGGAAGCAGCGTTCCCGATCTCGCAGAGGGTCCAACCACAACGCTTCGGGTTGAGCCCGTAACCACGTCAATTGGGCCTTTGCGTACCGCCTCGTGCGCACCACGATGGCTTCTTTGACTTGGTCGAGGGGGAGACCGGAGCGCAGGTGCCCAACCACCTCGCGATACCCGATGGTCTGGAGCGAGGGTTTTGAGGGATCGAGTCCCCTCTCGAGCAAGGCCGAGACCTCGTCGACCAGACCGGCGGCGAACATGGCCTCGACCCGTTGGGCAATGCGCTCGTAAAGGACTTCCCGCGGCGGAGTCACCACCAGGAGCAGATATCGGTAGCGTACCTCGCGGAAGCCATGTCCCTCTTTGTACAAGGAGATAGGTCTGCCCGTGGCATAGTAGACCTCGAGGGCGCGGAGCAGCCGGACCTGATCGTTGGGATGGAGCACCGCGGCCGAGGTCGGGTCTATCCGCTGCAACCAGGCATGAGCATACTCCGGCCCAGCGGCGGCACACAAGGCCTGTACTCTCTCCCTGATTGCAGGAACCACTCCTTGCGGCAGCTCGAACAGGCCATGCAACAAGGCTTTGAGATAGAGGAACGTCCCCCCGACCACGCAAACCGGCACCTCGGCCTCGGCAATCACCTTGTCGGCCTCGATTTGAAAACGCTTGGCATTGTAGTCCTGGTCAGGACCAATGACGTCGAACAGATAATGGGGTACTCCCCGGCGCTCCGCCAAAGTGGGCTTGCCCGTGCCGATGTCCAGACCCTGGCAAACCTGCCGGGAATCCGCGTTGATCGCGATCATGCCGAAACGCAGACCCAACTCCACGGCCAAAGAGGTCTTTCCCGCAGCGGTAGGACCGCAGAGAACGACCAGAGGCCTCCCAGAGCAACTGGTTACCGAGCCGGGGACGACCGGGATGTCGCAACCGCGTGTAGTATCTTGACCGGTCAACCGCACTTGATCAGCTCCGCGTCGCCATCCAACTCGCAGGTTCCGAGCGAAGCCGGGACCAAAAGACACTCCCCACGTCTGAAGCACCAGGTTTCCCCTCTCGCATCCCGCACGGTCCCTCGACCGTTATAGATCACCAACAGCTCGTACCGACCCTCCCCTGGCAAGCTCCAGGGTCTCCCCGGGGATATCTTCACGAGCGAGGTCCTGAAAGGTAAGCGCGCCACGAGGTCCACCTCTGACTGAGCCCTCCGTTCGACGGCCGTATGGACGAGAGTCCTGCCGTCGAGCTCGCAACAGGCACAGGCCAGGGCCTCGGCGAGGTGCAGTTGCCGAGCGTGCCCCCCGGGACACGGGCGACCCTCGTGGTCGTAGCGGCGGCCCCAGTCCCACAATCGATACGTCACCCCCGTGGCCCTGGGACGGAGACTCTGGACCTCGAGCATAGTGATCCCGCGGCCGAGAGCGTGAATGGTCCCCGGCGGTACCTCGATCCAATCGCCGGGCAGGACCGGAAGGAAACGCAACAAGGGCCGAAGGTCTTCTTCCCCGCTAAGGGCCTGTTCCAATCCGCCGCGGCCGACCTCATCGCGCAAGCCGAGGTACACCCCAGCGCCGGGCTCAGCGGCGAGGATGTACCACCCCTCGGACTTGCCTGACTCCCCAGGCGCCAAGCCCACGAACCGTTCTTCGGGATGGACCTGCACCGAGAGGTCTTCTGCCGCATCGATATACTTCACCAGGACCGGTAGGCTGGCCCCATGACCGTTCCAAACCGCTTCGCCGAGTATGCTCGGTCCTCGGGCCTCGAGCAGGTGCCCCAACGGTATACGCTGGCAATCGAGGAGCACTTCGCTCTCGAAGGCCGGGTCGGTGGAGGCTTCCCAACTCTCACCGACCACGGTATAGGCCCTGCGCTCTTCGCGGAGGGGCAATCCGGCCTTGAGTTCGTCGAGGATCCTCCTTCCTCCCCACGGGGTCCGGGACGGAGGAGTAAAATTATCGGGAGAGAGTCGCAACACGCCAAGATCGTTCATGTTCCCACTGCTCGTTCGGACACAGATGTTCTCGGCCACGCTAGGTGCAACGGGAGAAAATGTCAAAACCACTACCTGCAGTCATTCTCCTGAGGATGGCTTGGGATTGGTTGCCAACAGAGTGCCGAGAGGCTACTCTCCAGCCCCTTTCCAGGTCAGGTGCTCTACCGGAGCGAGGTGGTGTGCGCATGGTTCAATGGATGGTGCTGGTGTAAACGAGACGCATCCTAGCCCGAACAGGGCGTACTATGCTTGCCGATACAACGGCTCGATGGTACCTTGCCAACTTAGCGAACATGGTTGGGGGAATCGAGCGTGGAAACTGAGTTCGGCATTGGTATGTGCTCCTGTTCCCCCCCCCCACGAATGTGAAGGAACCAACTGACTGATGGACCAAACTGCTCACAATAAGATCGTCTCCTTCATCTGGGGTATTGCTGACGACGTCCTGCGCGATCTTTTCAAGCGCGGCAAGTATCCAGATGTGATTCTGCCGATGTGCGTCATCCGGCGCATGGATGCGGTGCTCGAGCCGACCAAGCAGAAGGTGCTCGATACCAGGAAGATGCTCGACGAGGCGCGGATCACCGAACAGCGCGCCGCGCTCTGTGATGCTGCTGGCCAGGCTTTCTACAACACCTCGAAGTTCACCCTGCGCGACCTCAGGTCCCGTGGCAGCCAGCAGCAGTTGCTTGCCGATTTCGAAGACTACCTCAACGGCTTCTCACCCAACGTCCAGGACATCCTCGACAACTTCAAATTCCGCAATCAGCTTTCCACGCTCTCCAAGGCCGATGCCATCGGCACGCTCATCAACAAGTTCCTCGACCCCGAAATAGACCTCTCGCCGTCGGGCATCGACAACCATGCCATGGGCACGGTCTTCGAAGAACTTGTCCGCAAGTTCAACGAGGACAACAACGAAGAGGCGGGCGAGCACTGGACGCCGCGCGACGCAGTGCGCCTGATGGCCAACTTTGTGTTTCTGCCCATAGCAGATCAGCTGAGGTCGGGCACCTATCTGCTGTATGACTGCGCCTGTGGCACCGGCGGCATGCTTACCGTAGCAGAGGAAACGCTCACCAAGATCGCTTCCAAGCGTAACCAGGAGATCGAAAGCTTGCTTTATGGGCAGGAAAGTCAGCCTGAAACTTATGCCGTTTGCAAGGCGGACATGCTGCTCAAGGGGGAAGGCGGAAACGCCGATCACATCGTCGGTGGCGCAGAATGGTCCACTCTCTCGCATGATGCCTTTCCTGCCCAGGAATTCGATTTCATGCTCGCCAATCCGCCCTACGGCAAGAGTTGGAAGAAAGACCTCGAAGCGATGGGCGGCAAGGATGGCATGCGCGACCCACGCTTCAAGGTGATGCACCAGGGCGAAGAACTGTCGCTGGTAACGCGCTCCAGCGATGGGCAGATGCTATTCCTGGCCAATATGGTTTCCAAGATGAACCACCATTCCAAACTCGGCAGCCGTATCGCCGAGGTCCACAACGGATCCTCGCTCTTTACCGGCGACGCGGGCCAGGGCGAGAGCAATATCCGGCGCTGGCTGATCGAGAACGATTGGTTGGAGGCCATCGTCGCACTACCGCTCAACCTCTTCTACAACACCGGCATCGCCACCTACGTCTGGGTGCTCTCCAATAGGAAGCCCGCGCACCGTAAGGGCCAGGTGCAGCTCATCGATGCCAGTCAGTGGTTCAAGCCGTTGCGCAAGAACCTCGGCAAGAAGAACTGCGAGCTCTCGCCCGAGGACATCGAGCGCATCAGCCGCACCTTCCTCGAGTTCCAGGAAACCCCCGAGTCGAAAATCTTCCCCAACGCCGCCTTCGGCTACTGGAAGGTCACGGTCGAGCGACCGCTTCGCCTGAACAGCCAACTCACTCTCAAGGCCATCGAGACCCTGCGCTACACCTCGGGTGACGAGGATCTCCGCACGACGCTCTATGAGGAGTTCGGTGACGACCTCTTCACTCACTTCGCCAAGGTCTCCGCCGCGCTGGAGAAACGCCTAGCCGACTGGGGCAACGACGAGGACGAGGGCGACGATGAAGAGGGCGGTGGCACCAAGAAAGGCCTACCCGAAAAGAAGCGCAAGAAGTTGCTGGACCCCAAGACCTGGGAGCGCGACGGCCGCCTGGTCGAAGTCGCCACCAAGCTGCGGGCAGCGCTGGGCGACAGGCTTTTCGAGGACCACAACGTCTTCCGCGACCTCGTGGATGCCGCGCTCAAGCAGGCCGAGCTCAAGCTCCCCGCCGCCGACCTGAAGCAGATTCTCAAAGCTATAAGCTGGCGCGTCGAGACCGCACCGCCGGTTATCGCCAAGGTGCACAAGCCCGGCAAGGCCAAGGCCGACCCCCTGCACGGCCTATTCCTGCTCCCCGCTACCTCTGGGAGAGGGGCCGGGGGTGAGGGTACTTCGCGTATCGTGGAGTATGAGCCCGACTCCGACCTGCGCGACACCGAGCAGGTGCCGCTGCTCGAAGACGGTGGCCCAGAGAATGATGGAATCGCTGCCTTTTTCCGCCGCGAGGTTCTGCCCTACACGCCCGACGCGTGGATCAAGGAGGACGCCACCAAGATCGGCTACGAGGTCAGCTTCACGCGCCACTTCTACAAGCCGCAGCCGCTGCGCACACTGGAGGAGATCAGCGCCGACATCCTCGCCATCGAGAAGGAAGCCGAGGGGCTGCTGGATGGAATTATCGGAGGAGAGAAGCCATAATGGCCGTGGACTTGAAGGCGCACCTGAAAAGCGGTGGGCAGGTTCTTAAGACACGCGACGACCATGCTCCTGTCTTTCTGAATCGGACTGCAGATTCGACGGTAGCCGATCAGTTCACTTTGCCCGCAGACTCGCAATGCTCTTGGGCGAAACCCGGAGAATCATTCTGCACAGAGAAGCTACGCCCGCGCATCGAGCCATGGTTGACGGCGCTCGTTCAGTCTGAGCATCTGTCGCTGCTGGTCGGCTCGGGGCTTACGCATGCCGTGCACCGACTGGGAACGGGCGCGAACCTGCCCGGAATGAACGCAGTCACTTTCAAGTGTCTGGGTGACGAGATTACACAAGAAGCAAAACGTACATCCGAAGCGGCCGGGCGCCATGCGGTGAACTTCGAGGACCAGATCCGAGTCGCGAACGAGTTGCTGCGCGGACTCGAGATACTTGCTGTGGCGAAGGAGGCTGGCTCTGAAGAGCAAAATCAAGTTGCCACACTGCGAAGTGACCTGAAGGACATCATTGAGTTATTCGCCAAATCCATCCTGCAGTGCGAAGAGAGCCTCGCGAAAGCCAATGGGACAAAGCGTGAGGAAGCCTTCAACTACCTCATCAGCTTCTTGATGAGCTTTGCAAGTCGTGCCGGTACGCGCGAGCGCCTGCAGCTCTTCACCACCAACTACGACCGCTTCATCGAAGCCGGTGCGGACGCGGCTGGGCTACGTCTCATCGACCGCTTTGTCGGCACGCTGGCGCCGGTATTCCGCGCGTCGCGTCTCGATGTGGACCTACACTACAACCCACCTGGTATCCGCGGGGAGCCTCGCTACCTCGAAGGCGTCGCACGTTTCACCAAACTGCACGGATCGGTCGATTGGCTTGCCAATGATGGCTCGATTCGCCGTATCGGCCTGCCCTTTGGCGCTCAGGAGGTTGCACCTTTCCTGTCGGCGTCTGGCCTGACAGGCAGCGATGCCTCCGGCCTGATGATATATCCCAATGCCGCCAAGGATCGCGAGACGTTGGTGTACCCCTACGTCGAATTGTTCCGGGACTTTGCTGCCGCCATCTGCCGTCCGAACAGCACCGTGGTCTGTTACGGCTACAGTTTCGGCGACGAGCACATCAACCGCGTGCTTGAGGACATGCTGACGATTCCATCGGCGCACCTAGTCATAATCGCTTACGACGATCCGTTGGGTCGCATCATGGACACCTACAAGCGGCTGGGTCGGCATGCTCAGATCACCCTGCTCATCGGCAACCATCTCGGCGACTTGCTGGCCCTGGTCAATCACTACCTGCCGAAGCCCGCGATCGACCGCACGACCTTCCGCATGGCGGAGCTGCTCAAGGCGCGCTGGGGCACAGGTCCGCAGGACGCCATCGAAGCGGAGACCCCGCCTACGAACGATGGGGGCTCGGCGTCATGAGTCGGACACCGTTCGAGCAAGCAGGCAGTCTGCTGATTGGCACGGTGGACTTTGTTTCGCCGGACGAGATCAAGGTGGTTTTGGACATCGAGGCCCCTGATTCGGTTGCTTTGAATACCGGAGGCCCACGGCAGTTTCCCAGGGTCAACGGCTACCTGCTGATCCCTGTGGATGAAGCGTTTCTGGTTGGCCAGGTCGAGTGGCTCACCGTCGAACGCTCCGCCTTTCCGAAGCGGCGTGGGATGCAGGACTTCGGGCTGGTAGATCTGCCGTATCCGCTGCGCAAGTTGAGGCTCAATCCGCTCGGCACGCTCCGCAAACGCTCACGAGACGGGGCATACGACTTCCGCCGCGGCGCGGACGGCTTGCCCTCGATTGGCGCTGCGGTTCTCTTGCCCACGGATAGCCAGCTTCGGTCGATCGTCGAATCGGGGGAACAACGACGGGTGAAAATAGGCACGAGCCCGCTCGCCGGCGATGCGGAGGTCTCTATCGATCCCAATCGCTTATTCGGGCGTCACCTCGCCGTGTTGGGAAACACCGGAAGCGGCAAGTCCTGCTCGGTCGCCGGCTTGATCCGTTGGAGCCTTGAACAGGCGACGCATGCACGCTCGGAAGCAGGCGCAACGGGGCGACCCAATGCGCGATTCATCGTGCTCGACCCAAACGGAGAATACTTGCGCGCCTTTAGTGGCGACGACGCGCTCAAAGCACGCATCTTCAAGGTGAATCCGAGTGGGGGCGGAACAGCGCTGAAGGTGCCACTTTGGTTCTGGAACAGCGCGGAGTGGTGTTCGTTCACACAGGCCAGCGCGAGGACGCAGCGGCCCCTGCTCCGGCGCGCGCTCCGAGAAGTGAAAGCTGGCCGGATCGGCACCGTCGAACCGACTGAAGAGGAGCGAAAGCTAGGTCTGCGCCGATATCTCTCGTCCCGATTCATCACTATTCAGCGCGATCTGCGGTCTGGGGCAATCCAGACCGACGAGAGCAAATTCGGCTTTCGCCTAAAAGCGATGAACGACGATCTGGAGCAGAAGCACCAGGAGTTCCCGTCTGACGGACTCGACGCCATTCGGGAGGCCATCGAAGATGCTTTGAAGGCAACCTTCAATACCTTCGTCGATAAAAGTACGCACAAGACTGTGGAGTACTACCGCGCTTTCACGGAGGGCCAAGTCCGCCAGATAGTTGATGCGCTACGCGCTTCTCTCAACGGTCTCGGCGGAGTCATCTACCAGGAGGGTCCGGACGACGATATTCCGTTGGCGTTCAGCGGCACCGACCTCGCGGATCATCTAGATTTCCTCGCAGAGCAAGAAAACGTCAGCCAGTTCCTCGACTTTTTGGTGGCCCGTATCCGAACGTTCCTGTCTGACCCGAAGATGACGGCGGTCATTGGAAATGTAGGAGCAGTCACGCTTGAGACGTGGCTCAGCGACTACATCGGCAATAACAACGCTGATGGTGGGTGCGTATCGGTGATCGATCTGTCCCTTGTACCAACCGAGGTCGTTCATGTTGTTACCGCCGTCATCGCGCGCATGGTATTCGAGGCATCGCAACGGTACGTGAAACTGAATAATGGTGTCGCGCTGCCCACTGTCCTGGTGATGGAAGAGGCGCATACCTTCATCAAGCGCTACAAGGAGGACGTCGAGAATCAGGAAACCGCCAGCATCTGCTGCCAGGTCTTCGAGCGCATCGCCCGCGAAGGTCGCAAGTTCGGACTCGGCTTAGTCCTATCATCGCAACGCCCATCTGAGCTCTCGCCCACGGTGCTGTCGCAGTGCAACACCTTCCTGCTCCACCGCATCAGCAATGATCGCGATCAGGAACTCGTCAACCAACTCGTCCCAGACAACCTCCGCGGACTGCTCCGCGAGCTGCCCTCGTTGCCCTCGCAAAGCGCCATTCTGCTCGGCTGGGCGTCGGAGCTGCCGGTTCTGGTAAAAATGAATGACCTGCCGAAGTCGCAACAGCCCCGCTCCGACGATCCGGACTTCTGGGGAGTCTGGGTTGGCAGGGGTGACAACGAAGAAAACATTGAAAGGAATATTGACTGGTCGAAGATAGCCGCTGACTGGCAGGGTTGGCCGCCGAACAAAGTTGAGGGCCAGTCATGATCGCCGATCTCAAGCCGTATGCGGAGTACAAGGAGTCGGGCTCGTGCTGGTTGGCGAGCGTACCGTCGCATTGGGAAGTTCGCAATCTCCGTACGCTAATCCGGCCACGGAATGAGCGTAACCGTCCTGAACTGCCGCTGCTCTCCGTGGCTCGTGAGAGGGGTGTTTTTGTCCGCTCTCTTACAGATGCCGACGAGAACCACAATGTAATTCCCGAGGACTTGAGCAACTACAAAGTCGCTCGTGCAGGCAATCTTGTCATCAACAAGATGAAGGCATGGCAGGGTTCGATGGGTATCGCTCCACGCGACGGAATCGTCAGCCCAGCGTACTTCGTATTCGACTTCGGCATCGCAAACCGCGCGTTTGGCCAAGCCCTTCTGCGTAGCAAACCGTATGTCGCACACTTTGGGCAGGCTTCCGACGGAGTTCGAGTCGGCCAGTGGGATTTGACCATCGCTGGTATGCGGCAGATTCCGATGCTCGCACCTCCCCCAGACGAGCAGGCGGCGATTGTGCGGTTTCTGGACTGGGCAACCGGTAAGCTGGAGCGGGCAATCCGGGCGAAGCGGAAGGTGATCGCGCTGCTGGGCGAGCAGAAGCAGGCCATCATCCACCGCGCGGTCACCCGCGGCCTCGACCCCTCCGTCCCCCTCAAACCCTCCGGCATCCCCTGGCTTGGGGATATTCCGCAGCATTGGGAGGTGCGGAAGCTTCGGACCTTGGTTCACCATATCGATCAGGGTGTCAGCCCCCTTGCAGTGGGTTTTCTCGCCGAAGGTGACTCATGGGGCGTGCTGAAGTCAGGCTGTGTGAACAGAGGCGTTTTTCGCGAAGCGGAGCACAAGCAGCTCGCGCGCAGTTTTCAGATCGATCCAGCCATTGTCGTGAAAGTCGGCGATGTCCTCGTTTCGCGCGCCTGCGGGTCGCCTTCACTCGTGGGATCGGTTGGGCGCGTGAGGTCACTTCGCTATCAGCTTATCCTCTCAGATAAAACATTTCGCGCGGTCTTTCGTGATGTCGTAGATGTGGACTTCATGGTGTTCGCGATGAACTGTCCCTACTATCGGCATCAGGTTGAGCAGGCGATCAGCGGCGCGGAAGGAATGGCTAACAATCTTCCTTTGTCATCCCTCCGCGATTTCAGGTTCGCGATCCCTCCCGCCAGTGAGGCGACAGCGATCGCCGGACACCTTGAACGCGAAACGACGGGGCTGCAGATCGCCATCTCCCGTCTCGAACGCGAGATCGCGCTCCTCCGCGAGTACCGCACCCGCCTTGTCGCCGATGTGGTGACCGGCAAGCTCGATGTGCGCGAGGCGGCGGCACGGTTGCCCGACGAAAAGCCGCTCGATAGTGTCGAGGGCGGCGCCGACCTGGGCGACGAGTCCGAAGCCGTTGACGAGGAGGAGGTAGAAACATGAGCACCGGGTGCCGCCAAATGTCGATGACGGAGCCGGAAGTCTTGTTTGAGCCTCAACCGGACGATCGCTGTAAGTGCCTGCTGTTATATGAGTTCTTATTTGAGTGGAAAACGTCCTCATGAAAACCTGGATAACCAAAGCCTTGGAGTTGCTGAGGGCAAGCCTGGAGCAGCCGAAGCACGAACTGAACGAGCTGGATTGGAAGGCCGTGCCGTCGCCAGACAAAAAACGCCTGACGGAACACCTGTCGGCACTCTCCAACCAGCCTGGTGGCGGCTATCTGGTTTTCGGAGTCGATAATACCGGCACACCCACTGGCATGGATGAGAAATCGGTCGAGACCACCGTGAACCAACTGGCCAACCTCGGGCGGGCGGGGCTTGATCCTCCTTTGGCAATCGACCACGCCGTCGTGGAATACGAATCTGTCCGGCTACTACTTGTGCTTGAGCGCCGCTCGACACCCCCGAGGGCGGCGCGGTGTTGAGCGACGAGACTGGGATTGAGATCGATGACAACGAGGCCGAAGCATGAGTGTTGACGATCACATCGCTCTCGTCGATCGCTTGCGTGCTCTGTCCACCGAGACCGAGTGGGTCGAATTCAAGCGCGACAACGCAAATCCGCAGGAGATCGGCGAGTACCTGTCGGCCCTGGCGAACGAGGCCAGCCTAAGCAATCAGCCGCGGGGCTACCTGGTGTTCGGCATCGACGATACCACGCACGACGTGGTGGGCACCCGCTTCGACCCCTACGCGGCCAAGGGAAAGGGCAACCAGGACCTACTGCCCTGGTTGGGCGCCCTGCTGCAGCCGAACCCCGGCGTTGAGGTTCTTATGGTCGACCACCCATCAGGGCGCGTCGTAATGCTGGCTGTGGGCCCGGCTCGTGACCGCCCGACCGCGTT
>MGSU01000014.1:0-17490 GCA_001799195.1 Deltaproteobacteria bacterium RIFOXYA12_FULL_61_11
CCATCCGCAAGGACGAGGTCGTCGACGAGCTCCACAGCATCTATGTAGACCAGTGGGACTGGGAACGCATCCTGCTGCCGGGCGAGCGTGAACTCGGCTTCCTCCATCGGATCGTCGAGCACATCTACGCGGCCCTCCTGGCGACCGAACAGCACCTCGTCCAAAACTTCCCGGTACTCCGGCGACGCCTACCCTCGAGCCTCACCTTTGTCCACAGCGAGGACCTGGAAGCCCGTTATCCCACGCTCTCCCCCCGGCTGCGCGAGGATGCAATGACCCGGGAACACGGCGCCGTCTTCCTGATCGGCATCGGCCATGCCCTGCGCTCCGGCGCCCCCCACGACCTGCGAGCCGCCGATTACGACGACTGGTGGACAGAGACGAAGCCCGGCTACCATGGTTTGAACGGCGATCTGTTGGTCCATGACGACCTCCGCGACAAGGCTCTCGAACTCTCCAGCATGGGTATTCGGGTCGATGCCACGGCCTTGGAAGCGCAACTCACCCTGATGGGGCTCACCGCGCGCCGCGCTTGGCCCTTTCATCAGGGAGTCCTGCAGGGTACCTTGCCGCTCACCATCGGAGGAGGGATCGGCCAGTCCCGCCTCTGCATGTTCCTGCTCAGCAAAGTCCACATCGGCGAAGTCCAAGCCTCGGTCTGGCCCGAAGACTTGCTCGCCACCTGCGAGCGCCAGGGTATTCCGCTGCTCTGAACCACCCAGAAGATATTGTTCTTGCTCGGTTACCTACCTTCAGAGCGCTCGACCTTCCCCGCGTTCTTCGTACGTCTTGCCATCGCGAATATAATAGATGCGCTTGAACGTGGGGATGATCTTCTCGTCGTGGGTGACCACGATGATCGCGGTTTGGTACTCCCGGGCGAGGCGATCGAGGATCTTCACCACCGAGAGGGCGCGTTCGCTGTCGAGCGGGGCGGTGGGTTCATCGGCGAGAACGATCGGGGGTCTGTTGACCAAGGCACGGGCGATCGCCACCCGCTGTTGCTCCCCGCCCGACAATTCCGGGATGCGCGCCCGGGCCCGGTGCTGGACATCGAGAGCGGTCAACAACTCGAGCGCCATCGCCCTCGCCACGGGATTGGCTACCCCGGCCAACATGGGCAGCAGCGCGACATTGTCGGTGGCATCGAGGAACGGGATCAAGTAGGGAGCCTGGAACACGAAACCGATGCGGTCTCGCCGTAACGCTCGCAGGTCCTTCCGTTTCCAGGCATTGTCGTAGATCACCTCGCCCGCCAGGGTGAAGCGCCCTGACGTCGGTTCAATGACCGCTCCCAGGCATTTCAACAAGGTCGTCTTGCCGGATCCCGAAGGACCGATGAGGCCCACGACCTCGCCGCGTTCTATTCGCATATCCACGCCCTTGAGCGCGTCCACGGCTGTCGGGCCGCTCCCATAGCGTTTGGTGAGGTTCTCAATGAGAATCGCGGGCTCGCTCATGTCCTTCAGCCTCCGATCGCTTCTGCTGGATCGATGCGCAGGGCCGCACGGATTGCCAGCACGGAGGCCAGGGCACAGATCGCCAAGGTGATCCCAAAGGCCCTCAGGGCATCGTCGGTCAAGAGGAGTACATGCTTGGGAAACACCGGCGCCCAGAGGGTTGCAGCGAACTTGCCGACGAAGAAGCCAATGAAGCCGAGCCCCAGGGCTTCTTGCAGGATCATCGCGGCAATGGTGCGGTCGCGGGTGCCGATCAGCTTGAGTACGGCGAGTTCTTTGAGCTTGCCGAGGGTCATCGTATAAATGATGAAGGCCACGATGGCGGCGCTCACCACGGCGAGGATGATCAAGAACAGGGCGATCTGCCGGGCTGCGGTGGCGATCAGCTTGGCGATGAGGATGTCTTCCATCTCCTTGTTGGTGTAAGCGGTGAGGTGCTTCCAGCGCTTGATGGTATCGGCAATGCGCCTCGGATCCTGGCCGGTTTCCACCCGTACCAGGACCGCGTTGACCCTGTGACTTTCCGTCTGGAGCTCCTCGACCACCGGGAGTAGTCCCGGTTGACCCGGTTTATTCACCGAGGGATTGGCGGCGAGGCGTTCGCGGTCATTGATAATGGCTTCATTGTCTTTCCGGAATTGGGTTTCCTGGGCATCCTTCAGCGAGAGGAACACCATTGGGTCGCCGCCGGATGACACCATACGCTTGGTGAGACCCACCACGGTATAGTCAGTGCGACGCAGACGGAGGCGATCCCCTACCTCGAACCCGGTCCTCACGTCCGCAACCGCTTCGTAATGGGCTCTGGAAATCGGTCTACCGTCGATGAGGAACGCTGGTCCTCCTAGCCGGCCGGGGGTATAACCTGCAATCATCACGCGCTGGTCTTTACCCGCGTGGGTTACCTGCATCGTGAGATAGGCAACATTGCCCGTTCTTGCGACTCCCGGCAAGCCCTCGAGGCTGCGAGCCACATCGTCTTGCAAGCTCGAGGGTTCGGCGAACGGACCCAGGGTATGCTGCTGCACGACCCAGATATCCGCACCGACAGCTCCCAAGAGGACCTTGGCATCGTCCACCATACCCCGATACACCCCGGCCATGGTCAGGGTGACCCCGATCAGCAAGCCGAGACCGAAACCGGTGAGGATATAACGGCCGAGGTGGTTGGCGATGTCACGGCGAGCGAGGTTGATCATCTCGTCCCCAGGGCTTGTTCGCGAACTCGGGCGCCGGGCTCGAGCTGCGCGGAGGAGTGGACGATCACCCTCTCGCCTTCCTGCAGACCTGCGAGTACCTCGGTCACCCCCGCATAGTCCTGATTGCCGAGGGCGACAGGGAGGAAGTGGGCATGTCCCTCCACCATCCGCCAGATCCCGGCTTCCGCACCCTCATGGGCAACGGCCGCGCTGGGTACGAGGAGCACACCTGACTTGCTCGGAAGCAGGATGGTGACTTCCGCCAATTCCCCCAAGGCGAGGTGGGGAGGTGGGAGGTCGAAGGAGACCTGCACGATACGTTCTTCGGTCACGGAATCACTTTGCAGTTCGATGCGAGCTACCCGGCCGGGCATCGTCTCGCCTGGGACCGAACGCAAGACGATACCGGCGAACTGCCCCACCTGGATCCCTCCAGCGCGTGCCTGGTCGATACGGGTCCGTACCCACAATTGCGCGGGATTGATGAGTCGTACGACGGCCTGCCCGGCGACCAGGGTGGTTCCGGGCTCGGCCTCCCTCGAGACGATGATGCCCCGCACAGGGCTGCGAAGTTTCATACTGCTGCGCACGCTGACTATTCCTTGATATTCGGCTTTGAGGCGTTCGAGGTCTTGTTGCGCGGCAGCCGCGGTGGCCCGTGCTACCTCCAACGCTGCTTCGGCCCTCTCAGCGTCACTGGTGCTGTTGTCGAGTACGTGCCGGCTGATGGCTTGCTGGGCGAGGAGTCCCAGATCGCGGTCGCGATTACTCCCGGCGAGTTTGGCTCGACTCTCGGCTTCAACGACCTGCGCCTCTGCTGCCTTCAGGGCTTGCTGCGACCGCAAGCTCGCGCTCCGCGCCGCCTGGACCCGGCGATCGAGATCGATCGGATCCATTTCCGCCACAACTTGTCCAGCTTGTACTTCTTCGCCATGGTCTACCAAAACTTTCAGCACTCGGCCGGGTGCGACGGGCCCCACCGCGTAGGTCGAGCGAGCTTCCACGGTACCGATGCCGAACACGCTGGGTTGGAGGTCGGTCCGAACGATGGTACCGAGTTGCACGCCCACCGGAGCCAGCGGACCGTGCCTCAGGAGGAGCCAGGCGAAGGACGCCGCGAACAACGCCGTACCAAGGGCCAGCCCCAGCAGCTTCGGCCACGACTTCATGAGACCCCCTGGTTCGGGAGGAGCGCAGCCAGAAGGGTTTGCCAGGCCCGTTGCTCCATGTCTTCGATCTTCACAGAGAGAGCACCGTCTTTCACCGCGATCAGGAAACCCATCACCATCCCGGTGATCAGGAGCACTGAGCCCTCGATATCGATATCCTTTCGGAGGAGCCCTTTTCTCGAGGCCTCGCACAAACAGGTCCTGATATACTGCCTGCCTTGGTTCCGGAGCGCCGCTATCCTTCGCTGCCCTTCCTCTCCCAAGGCATGGGCGAGGTGATCGGAGAAGAGGAGCGATTGGATGCCGGGTTGGACCGCGACGGCATGGAGTCGGTTCGTGACGAAGTCTTTCAACCGGTCGAGGGGATCTTCGGCCGGCCGGGGATCGGCCTCGAGCAATTCGTGGAGCCGGTCCAGGACAGCAGCAAGAATCGCATTCATATCTTTGAAATGACGGAATATTGTACCGTCCTTGATGCCAACCTCTTGGGCGAGCCGGGCGGCGGTGAACTCGCGCAGACCGCGTTTTCCGATGATCGTGATGGCAGCGTCGGCGATTTCTCTGCGACGTTCTGCTGTGGGCTTTCGAAGGGTCATGGGGCCTCTTGCTAGCAAGTACTAGCTTATTGTTTAGGGCGCGCAAGGACCCCTGTCAAGAGGCGAGGCAAGGAAGGCCGCAATCGGACCGGGTGGTCTCGAGCTACTATCATGCAGGAGAACCTGTGGAAGAGGAGAGCAGTCCGTGGCCGATCGAGGGTTCAGCGTTCCAGGAGATCGTCCTGACCGCACTGGTATCCCAGCACTCCGGCAACCCCCTTCCGACGATGACAGACAGACAGGACGAGGCCCTTGCCATCGAGGTACTGTGAGCGGAGCACGGTGGCGGTTTTTTCGAAGCGCAGCTCTTCGAGATAGACCACCTGGGTGAACGGCACTCTTGCCATGGCAATGCTCTTCACTTTTCCGGTCTGGGTTACGAGGTCCGGATACTTTTCAGCGAAGTAGCGATCGAAGGCGGCGAAAACTTCCTCGAGGGCGAGTTCCGCTTTTCGGCCGTCTTCCTTGGCTTCTTTTTGTCCGGCCATGGTAAAGACGAGATAACCGAGAGGAAGAGCGAGGATGAAGAGATTTTCGATCCCCTTGAGGCTATGCAGCGCGGCGCCGAGATCAGCACCGTTAGAGACCGAGGCGACAAGGACCAAGCCGCCGAGCAAACCTGCCAAGCCGAACGGCAGAGCAACACCGATCCCGGGCAGCTTCCTCGCGAACGACGCGCGTTCCAGGTTCTGCTCGTGATCGAGAATGTCATTTTTCATGGCTCCGTTCTCGGGAAAGGCTTCCCGGAAGAGGTCGGAGTGGCGGAGGTATTTCTCGGCATAGGAAGGTGCTTCCGTGCAGGCTTGCACAGCGGCGGCTTCGAGGGTACCGGCCTTGCGTTCTCCATCGAGACAGAGGAGTTCTTCGACGGTCTGGAAGCCGGTGCACGCCTTGATCGCCGGCAGGAAGTCCTCACCGAGGCGATCGCGATGATAGGTCACCACGTGGCCACAGCTTCGGGCGAAGGGATTGTCCAGGGATTCTATGAGCGTGGTTCGAGTCGTTTCGTCCAGGCCCGGAACCGTGGTCAACATGGCCTCGAGTTTCGCATCGGTGTGCGTGAGGCGGTGGAGCAGACGTTGCTTCAGCGCAGCCGCGGCGTCGAGCGGGCTTGCCAGTCGCTCGAGCAGGATCTTCACCGGACCGCCATCCTCGGACTCTTCGGCCCACAGGGGCTGTGCTACGGTCAGGCTACCCAAGATGAACAGCAGGACGATCGACATGAGTTGATCCTCGATCCATGGCCTAGCAGGGGTAGAAAACAAGAATCATGCCCAATACTATCGCTCACATCATATTGATACAACTATCGATACATAGGATCGACGCGACACCGATGTCCCTGCTCTCCCCGGTACCTCCCCGAGGGTTGCCCATGCTTGCTCGCATCTGGAAGCCTGGGCGAGGACGAATTCCCGATTGAGAACCACCTCCCGATGCGCTAGGATGATGCGTCGTCCAAGTTCGGATCGCCCGTGAACGTCCATCCCGCCCTTTCGGCCCTCGTGGCCAACGTCGAGACCGAGTTCAGCGGCAATCGCGAGGCCATCGAGCTTGCCCTGGTCGCCCTCCTCTCCGGCGGACATCTGCTGATCGAAGACATCCCGGGCATTGGCAAGACCTCGCTCGCCCTTGCCCTCGCGGCCTCGCTCGAACTCTCCTTCCGGCGCATCCAGTTCACCAACGATCTCTTCCCAGCAGACATCCTCGGAATAACGGTCTTCGACCGGGACCGTCGGGAGTACGAGGTCCACGAAGGCCCCATCTTTGCCAACGTGGTCCTGGCCGACGAGATCAACCGGGCCACGCCGAAGACGCAGAGCGCCCTGCTCGAGGCGATGCAGGAGCGGCGGGTCACCTTGGACCTGGAAACCCGCGAACTGCCAAAACCCTTCTTCGTCATCGCCACCCAGAACCCCGTCGAGTTCGCCGGCACCTTTCCCCTGCCTGAGGCCCAACTCGACCGGTTTCTGCTCTCGCTCAGCCTCGGATATCCTTCCCTGGAGGCCGAGCGCGAGCTGGTCCTGCGCAAGCGCGATCCATACCGAGCGGTCAACCTGGCGCCGGTAGTCCAGGCCGCGACCTTTGCCGAACTCTGCCGACAGAGCGCCGCGGTCCATGTCGAACCCAAGGTCGCCGACTATCTCTTGGCCCTGTGCCGCCGCACCCGTGACCACGAGGAGCTCGCCCTCGGGGTGAGCGTACGCGGTACCTTGTCCCTCTTCAGGGCATGCCAATCCCTGGCTTTCTTGCGCGGCCGAGACTTCGCCCTTCCCGAGGACGTCAAGGCCTTGGCCGCCCCGGTTCTTGCCCACCGCCTCGTACTGCGCAGGGAAGGGGCCGCGCGAAGCACGACGGCGCAGGCCAGAGACCTCATCGCCCGCCTACTCCATACCCTGCCCGTGCCGAGGTGAGCCCCATGATGAGGAACAACTACATCACCATCGCAGGCAACATCGGAGCAGGAAAAACCTCGCTGGTCGAGTTCCTGTGCCGCCGTTATCAGGTCAAACCCTTTTTCGAACCCAACGATACCAATCCCTACCTCGAAGATTTCTACAAGGACATGCACCGTTGGGCCTTCCACTCCCAGGTCTACTTTCTGACCCATAAGTTCCGCCTCCACCAACGCCTGTCAGTGGCCTCGGGCACAGTCATCCAGGACCGGTCGATCTACGAGGACGCCGAGATCTTCGCCCGTAACCTCCATAACGAACGCAAGATCAGCAAGCAGGACTACACAACCTATTGCGAACTCTATGCGAACATCATCCAGATCATCAGGCCCCCGGATCTGTTGATCTATCTCAAGTGCAACCTGCGCACGATCAAGAAGCGCATCGCTTCCCGCGGCCGTCCTATGGAGAAGGACATTCCCGACGCTTACCTGCGCAAACTCAACCGGCTCTACAACGGTTGGGTCGACCGCTACGACCTCTCGCCCAAGCTCACCATCGTCACCGACAGACTCGACTACCAGACCGATCTCTGCGATCAGATCTATCTCTTGAAGCGCATCGAGAAACACATCCTGCTCTGAGACAAGAGGCGTTCACCGATCGAAGGGAGCCCATCGACACGCTCCCGGGGAACAACCTTCTTGGATAGGGAATGGGAACGAAGCTACAGAGTGGTGCCTAACACCGCGGACGAGGTCAGAAGTTGCCGAGGCGGTTGAGCATGAAGGGATACACGACTTCGGTGTTACCCCCATTCTTGGCCATGGGGAACATCCACTGCTGCACGCGGTTGATCACGCAGTTCTCGACCTGGGGATTGTTCATGGAACTGGAGGAGTCCCTCTTTACCCATAACACTTTGCCAGTGTGCGAGATCATGAAGTTGACCGTGACCTTGCCGGAGAGGTTGGGAAAACGCTGGAGTTGCTTCTCGTAGCAGTATCGGATCTCCGAGAGGTGCTTGTCGACGACCCGACGGATCTCTTCCTTCGAGAGTCCACCGACGATCTCGGCCAATTCATCCTCGATCTTGACCTCGAACTTGCCCTTCTTCCGCTTGCCGGACATGTACAACCCGAGGTTATCGCCCCACGGCTTGCCCGGCACGCCGCCGCCGTCGACTTTGGCAATATCGGTGGTGTTACCGTCGAGCCCGCCCCCGACGATACCATCCGCATACCCCATCAGAGCACCGGCACCGTGACCACCGCCCTTGCCCCCGCCCTGGCCGAAGCTGCGGGCGATATTGCCCATGTTCGCTCCCTTCCCGAGCAATTTGGTCAGGCCTGGCGACCCTTTGCCCCCACCTGCGAGATAGGAGAGGACCCCGGATTGGGGTTTAGGTGGAGCCTCGGTGCTCGGTCCACCGGCCTTGGCCCTGGCGATGTTCTTCACCAACTTTTGTTTCGGACCTTTCCCGCCGGCTCCGTCATCACCCTTCTTGGCGATGCCAGTGTCCTCGCCGGTGCGCTTCTTGGTGAGCTGTTGGGCTTTTTCTTCGAGGCGTTTGGAAATCTTCTTGGGCTTGGGTGGATTGACGATCAACTCGACCATGCGTTCGGAGAGCAGGGCGAGGTCTTCCTCGGGATTGGTCCCCGGTGGTTTGACCATCAGACTGAGCGCTGCGCCGATACCGACCAGCAACAGGAAGGAGAACAGGATGAAGACCAGGAAGAACTTGTCGAAGGTGCGCTCGAACTGAGCCACGGGAGGAGGCTTGGGCACATAGCGGATATCGAAATCCACGGCCTCGATACCCAACCTAGCCTTGGTCGAAGTCTCGAAGCGGTATTGGTGGATCTTCTCCCCGGTATCCCCGATGCTCTGCTGACTTTGGGTCTTGAGCTGATCGAGCGGTATGGTTTCTCGATCGAAGACCAATTCCCCGGAGAACTCATCGAGGAAACTGATGTAGAGGTTGTCTCCCTTCTTCTCGACCAGGTTGAGGGTTTCCGGCAGAAAGTCGAACCCCAGGGGGTATTTATTGCGATCCCCCTTGCCGAGGGTGATGTTCTGGGGTTCCCAGAAGTGGTCCATTTCCAGGAGCTGTTTGTGCCAGCGCATGGAAACGGCGATGACCTTGTTCCCGAGTATCGGATCCATGCAGGGTTCCTCGGTGTGGGTGGGTCTTTACAATCCGTTGGTCAGAGGTTCTCGGCCGAAGCGTTCATCTCGTCCTTGAAATGCTCCCGGAACTTGATCAAGGGCGGGAGTTGAGCAGCGTTCCGCGTAATGACGAACGCGTTGATGGGTCTCTTCATGTCCCCGAGGATCTCGGCGTCGTCGAAGGAGTGCTTCTGATCTTTGACGATCTGTTTCTTCTGAGCGAGCGATTCCCCGCTCAGGAACAGCACCGCGGCGAGTACCGCAAGCAGCGGCAGGAGCAGACAAGTCCGTTTTTTCATTCTATTTTTTCCCGCAACTGAGAACCTCAAGAAGTATACTGTAGGCCCAGGAAAAAAACAACTCCAACCACAGAGTCGATTGTCGCGATTCTTTAAGGATGGAGGCCCGTGCCCTCGATCCATAATGTCCCGGGTGGATCTTCTCGGACCATGCCGATGAAGAGGAAGTGGTCCCGAGTTCTCGGTCGTTGTTCCAACGGGCGACGTTCCTCGGGAGGCACGCCGGAGAAGCGAAACTCGAGCGTCTCGGCGGTAAAATGGCAATCCAGCCAAGCAACCAAGGTCGTAGGGTCGATTTTCTGTACCATGGCACGGAAGTTGACCCGTTGGCTGAGCAAACCCTTGCGGTCGAGCAACAGATCATTGCATCCGATGCTCTTGCCGTAACGCTCTCTCAGAGCCTCGTTCTCCGCTATCGTCTCGGCCAATTGCTCGCGTTGGCGGCGCTGCTGCTGTATCGCCTCGAGGGTCAGGTCCAGACGCTCGACCCGCTGTTCGCTTTCTCGACGCAGATGGCTGAGGGGAAACCGTTCAATCAACCGGCGATATAGTTCTCGGGCCCGAAGCACGTTGGCCTCACCGCCGGCTTGTTCTAATCGGGTCGCCGCGGTGAAGAACGCTTCATCCTGTTCCCGGAGTTCGAGATTCTCGCGTTCCAGGGTGAACGTCCTCTCCCGGCAGAAGGTCAAGAACTCCTGCTGATCCTGTACCCGTTGTTCGAGACGCCGCTTTTCCTCCAACAAGGCGACCACATCGTTGCCCCCGAGCGTCCCGGCCTGCCGCGACAGTTCAACCTCCTTCCGGAGTTGTCCCAGAGCAGCCTTGCTGGCGGTCAATTCTTGACGTAATCGACTGATTTCGAGTTCTTTCCGTTGGTTGAGTTCGAGAATCTCATAGACATGATCGTTGACCCGAGCAGGATCCTCGGGACATCCGGCCAGCAGCCAGGCGATACTCAGCATCGGAAGAGAGAGCACGCCATACCGAGCTTCAGAAGATCGTGATCTTGCCATCCTTGAACTCGGCATAGTCCTCGAGTTTGTCCGAGAGCCGGAAGGAGAGTCGCAACCTATTGGCATCTTTGCCAATTTCTGGAATTACCGCAATGGAGAGTTCCTTGACCACACCGGCGATCTCCTCCATCTTCTCCTTCTGCCAGGGGCGCTTGTTGCGCCTAAAGACTTTGTCCTGCCCATAGGCATCGTTCTTGGCCTCGATCACGACCTCGACGGTGTGACTGTCGTTGCGCTCTCCGTACTGGACCGAGGCAATGGAGAAATCGTCCCGGGTTTTCGGGATGGTAGAGAGGAAAAGTTCTTTGAGTTGATACGATTTCCAATCCTCGAGGGTGACCTTCGGGTCGTTCTGACCGCGCATCCGCGGAAAATTTTCGGGCAGCAGATCAAGGCGGTTGTCGGCATAGCTGGCAATGGTATTCAACGTCGCGTAGACTTTGCGTCCTTTGATATTAAGGACATAGGTATTGAAAAAATCGCTGGGGGTATAGGTCACCACGAAATCGAACGTGAAATTGCTCGATTCGAGTTGGGGGAGGAAAAACCGCAGCTTGGCCATGGTCAAGAGAATGCGCTCGGCTACCTGCCGACGTTTCTGGGCCTCGGTGAGGGAGAAGAAGGAAAAATCCAGGATGCGGTAGATGCAGTGGACATTGCCACCGCGATAATAGAGGTCGTCCAGGACGAAGAACGAGGTCAGGTTGTCGCTGCTGAGGTCCAACCGGATGTTGAGCAACATCCAGTCGATGCGTTTGACCGAGACCTCCCGTTCGAGGTGGTAACTCTTGCTGTTCTTGTCCAGACTGCGGCGGGCGATCCCCGGCTGGAACATCAGGAGGCCGAGGAGACCGAGGAGGAGGTAACGCTTCATCGCCTTGCTTGAGGGCCTAGCAGGTACACATCCTTCTCTGTATACCCGCCCCAGGCCGAGCATGCAAGTCAGGGGCACCTTGCGTTAGCGATTTCCTGCAGTTAACCTCGATGCCTCCCCTGTGTTGCCGAACCATCTGCACGGGAGCGTGGCGCCCCTGGGATGCAACTGAAGGGCATGATAAAACGTAAGAACTTCATACTATTATACATGCAACAAGAGCGATTAGTGTCAATGAAATTTGTTGGTGAGCGGAGGTTGCCCTGCGTGGGTATTCTTGGCATGATGCACTGAGCTACACACCACAACCTCAACTCACGGTGTTTGAATGAAGCTTGTGCTGGTGCTCTTGCCATTGCTACTGACTTGTACCAAGGATCCGGCCCCGACCTCACATGGTACGCCCAAGAAAGGGAATGGCGACATCCCGGCCACGCTCGTGGATAGGCTTTACTCCGAGGAGGATGTAACCATTGTCGGAGATGGGACCGTGGGCGTGAATTATTCCCAGAGAGAGGTCAATCCCTGGAGCGGGGGAAGCGGGGAACCGGGAGCAGAGACCGTGTCCGTAGCAATCTTGGAACTCGAACTTACCAGTGGCGCTATCCTTGCCCTTCCGGCCAGCGCCTTACCCCCAAAACCCCAACTCGAGGCCAAAGACCTCGACGATGAGGCCTTGAACGATGCCCTGGAACAGGCCGGGATCGACCTTGACCTGCCGGGATTGATCGAAGCTTCGAAACTCCTCGGAAGAGTGGATACCGCCAGTAACGCCACCTTACTCGCGGCGGTGGAATTTGGGATTACCGGGCAGACGGTTTTTGAGAATACTGGTGTGGACTTGGCCTTGCCGGCTTCGGCCTTGCCGGCCGCTGCGTTGCCCTCTTCGGCTTTACCGGCCTCGGCACTGCCCTCTTCAGCTTTGCCGGCTTCGGCGCTACCCTCTTCATTGGTGGCGGAAAACACGCTGGGATTATCTGCGCTGCCTACAAGTGCGCTGCCGGCCTCGGCGCTGCCTTCCTCCTATTTCCTCCACAAAACAGGGATTTTGAAGTTCCAAGAGGCAGACAGTAGCGGTGATGTGCAACTTCACGATGTCAGCGAGGATGGCCAACCCTACGATATCAGCAGCGATCAACCGCTTGTAGAGGCATTATTGACCTGTTCGACAACTGATCTCGGGCTCCTGGTTGGACGTTGTCCCTACCTTGCGGCGCCAGAAGACACAAGCTCTGATAATGCTCATTTTTCCTGTTCCATCGACGGCCAGTTGGCCTCCCCGAGTTGTCAAATACTGGTCTTTGCGTTTCCTGGAAGAGGATATATCCATGCAACTCTCCAGGGGGTGCCGCTGCTCCTGGTGAAAGAGAGAATCGACCTTGATGCCAATACCCCACCGCTCCTTACGATGGCCGAGCACTACAAGATCGAAGCCGGGGCACAGAGTTACCTCCTGATAGAGGCCGAGGATCCGGATCCCGATCTGCTCAGGGCTTCATGTACCGATTTACCAGGTTATGCTGTGCTGGAACATCACCGTTTGCTCTTTACTCCTGCTGAAGCAGAGGCAGGGACGAATCTTTCCCTCGAACTCACGGTTTGGGATAACGGTAATCCCAATCAGGAAGTCACCCAGACCATCACCGTGATGGTCGTGGCTCCTCCCTCACCGCCCGATCCACCGGAAACAATGTTCGATGTCACACCGGATACTGGGGGGACCTTCTCGTTTCATTCAACCCAACCAGGGGCGACCTTTCAATGCGAACTCGACAAACTGGGATTCGAAGTTTGTGAAAGTCCAAAGAGTTATTCCGGCCTTACGTTTGGCGAACATACCTTCCTGGTATATGCCATCGACGTTGCCGGGGTGAAGGATCCCTCTCCAGCGAGTTGGACCTGGGAAATTATTCCCACCGATGGTCTCTTGAACTCTGCACCAAGACTCACCGCCGCATGCGTAACTCAGGTTTATGTAGATTCGACCTATACCTGCCAGGTCGTGTCCGAGGATAGCGAGGGCGATACGGTCACGCTCACCCCGGTCGATTTTCCGGGCAATATGATATTGGACCAGGCGGGGCTGATCACCTGGACTCCTCCCAACAGTATGGTTGGAGAGCATACTTTCTCTGTTGAAGGTGTGGATAGCCAAGGCGCGTCGGCCTACCCACTCACAGTAACCCTCACGGTTCTGCCGATGGGCGATGGCGGTGGTCAACCCCTTTAATTGTCATTACCCAGGGCGCCTGCCTGGCTAAAGAGCACCTCGGCAGGGGCACACTTCATTGCGCCCCTATCCGTTGCACCAGAAACCACAGGTGGAGAGAAAACAGAAAACAAGGAATCCGCGAACAGGTGGGTACTTCCCCGGTCCAGCCCTAGGTCCGGGAGGCTCGCCGGTTGACAGCTCCAGGGGCCGTCGCTATGGTCGCGCACGCGTCTTCTGGGACACCCAACACCCATTCGAGGGGGAACGACCCATGGTAGAGAAGTTGGTCATCATCGGCTCGGGTCCGGCCGGACACACGGCGGCCATCTACGCTGCCAGAGCTTCGCTGCAACCCTTGATGTTCGAGGGGTTCATGGCCGGAGGCGTACCGGCCGGCGGTCAACTCACCACCACCACCGAGGTGGAGAACTTTCCGGGTTTCCCCGAAGGTATTGCCGGTCCGGAGCTGATGGAACGCATGCGCGCACAATCGCTCCGCCACGGGGCTCGCATCGAGACCGCCACCGTGGAGCGCGTCGACCTCTCCACCAGGCCCTTCACGCTGACCGCCGACGGCGCAACGTTCACTGCTCATGCCCTGATCATCGCCACCGGCGCCACTGCCCGGCGCATGGGAGTTGCCGGCGAGGAGCGTTTCTGGCAACGCGGTATCTCGGCCTGTGCGGTGTGCGACGGCGCCCTGCCCATCTTCCGAGGCAAACCTCTTGTGGTCGTCGGCGGTGGGGATTCCGCGGCCGAGGAAGCGACGTTCTTGGCGAAATTTGCCTCCAAGGTGACCCTCCTCGTCCGGCGCGACGTCCTTCGTGCGAGCAAGGCCATGCAGGAGAAAGTCTTTAGCGACCCCAAGCTGGAGGTGCGTTGGAACACGGTCCTGCTCGAAGCTCTCGGCGATAAGGCCCTCAGCGGGCTTCGGGTACAAGACAAAGCAACGGGCAAAGAAGACGTCCTCGAAGCGGCAGGGCTCTTCTACGCCATAGGCCATACCCCCAACACCGCCTTCCTGCAAGGGCAAGTCCCCTTGACCGAGGACGGGTACCTCCTGACGCTCCCCGGCACCCCGCGCACCTCGATGAGCGGGGTCTTCGCATGCGGCGATGTGCAGGATAAGATCTACCGACAAGCCATCAGCGCCGCGGGTTCCGGCTGCATGGCCGCTCTGGAGGCCGAGCGCTTTCTGCGCGACCATGGCCTGGCCTGAACGCTCCGGGGAGGAGGGATATGCGCCGTCCAGAGGACGAGACCTTCCAGGCCAATGCTGACTATCTCGAAGCCCAGGAAGCCCGTTTCCACGAGGACCCCACCTCCCTGAGTCCTGAGTGGAGACGTTTCTTCGAGGGTGTTGCCTTCGCCACCGGCAAGGGGCTCGATCGAGCGGCCTTGCGTTGCGAGGGAGCGGTCATGGATCTCGTCAATGCCTACAGGAGCCACGGACACCTCGTTGCCCGGACGAACCCGGTGCGGCCGAGACGCAAGCATGACGTAGCCCTGGACCCTTCTGATTTCGGTCTGACCGAGGACGCGCTCGATCGACTGTACACGACCGGCGAGGAGGTCCAACTCGGTCCGGCGACCTTGCGAGCCATCCTCGCGCACCTCAAAGCAGTGTACTGTGGGCCTGTCGGCATCGAGTACACCCATCTACCCGACACCTCGATACGGCGTTGGCTCGAGCGGCGGCTCGAAGGCCCCGATGGACTAGGTTCGCCGGACCCTTCCCAACGCGCCCACCTGTTGGCCAAACTCGTCCAAGCGGTGGCCTTCGAACGCTTCCTCGATCTCAAGTACGTCGGACAGAAACGGTTTTCCCTGCAGGGAGCCGAGAGTTTCATCCCGGCCTTCGATGCTCTGCTCAGAACCGCTGCAAACCTCGGGGTGGCCGAGGTCGTGGTCGGTATGGCCCACCGAGGCCGGCTCAATTTCCTGTGCAACATCCTCGGCAAACCCTTCGAGGACGTCTTCTCGGAGTTCGAGGGGTACTGTGCTGGGGAGGTCTTCGACGACGAGGAGGGGGACGTCAAGTACCACAAGGGCCATTCCGCGGATATCACGTTCGTCCCAGGTAGGAACCTGCACCTGACCCTTCTCGCGAACCCCTCGCACCTCGAGGCGATCAATCCGGTGATCCTCGGCAAGAGCCGCGCGAAATGTTACCAGGAATACGGCGGAGCTACCGCCAAGCTCCTCCCGGTCCTGGTCCATGGGGACGCCGCTATCGCCGGCCAAGGCGTCAACTACGAGCTCGCCAATCTCTCCAGGGTGCGCGGCTACACCACCGGCGGAACCATCCACCTCGTCCTGAACAACCAGATCGGCTTCACCACCAACTACGAGGAGACTCGCTCCAGCCTCTACTGCACCGACCTCGCGAAAATGATCCAGGCGCCGGTTTTTCACGTCAACGGAGACGATCCCGAGGCCGTCTGTTCGGTCTTCTCCCTCGCCGTGGAGCTGCGCCAGCGCTTCCACACCGAGGTTTTCATCGACCTCCTGTCCTATCGCCGCCACGGGCACAACGAAGGCGACGAACCCCGTTTCACCCAGCCGCTCTTGTACCAGAGGATCGACGCCCATCCCGACGTGCTCGAACTCTATCGCCAACGGCTGCTTCAGCGCGGGGACCACTCCGAAGAGACGCTTCGCGCACTGCTCGAAGAATACCGCTCCACGCTCCAGACCAGGCTCGAATTCACCCGCGCGGAGAAATCGCGGCCGAGCCCGGATTGGCTCACGGGTGTTTGGAGTCACCTGCGCCGGGCCACTGCCGTGGATTTCGAACAAAGTCCCGTTACCGGAGTCCCTGCCGAACGTTTGCAACGGGCAGCCCGAGCCCTGGTCGAACTGCCGGGAGGGTTCAACGCCCACCCCAAGCTCGTGCGCCTGCTCGAGCAACGCCGCACCATGCTCTTCGACCAGCAACAGGTCGACTGGGGCTTGGCCGAGCAACTCGCCTACGGCACCCTGCTCCTCGACGGCCACGGAGTGCGGCTCTCGGGCCAGGACTCCCGTCGGGGCACCTTCGCGCACCGCCACGCGGTCTTCTTCGACCAGTCGAACGAGAAAGAGTACCTCCCCTTGCAGAGTCTCGCGGCCGGCAAACGCGGTTTTCACATCTACAACTCGATCCTGTCCGAATACGCGGTGCTCGGCTTCGAGTACGGTTATGCCTATGCCTCTCCCGAAGAATTGGTCCTCTGGGAGGCGCAATTCGGCGACTTCAGCAATGGAGCGCAGGTCATCCTCGATCAGTTCCTCGCCTCGGCCGAGGTCAAATGGCGGCGCCAATGCGGCCTGGTGCTGCTCCTGCCGCACGGGTACGAAGGACAGGGTCCCGAACATTCCAGCGCTCGACCCGAGCGCTTCCTGCAAGTGGCCTGCTGCGCCAACCTCGTCCTCGCCCAACCGACGACCCCCTCCAATCTCTTCCATCTGTTGCGCCGTCAATTGGCGTGGCCTTTCCGGAAACCCCTGGTGGTCTTCACCGGCAAGAGTCTGCTCCGACACCCCGAGGTGCGCTCCCCGCTCGCGGAACTCGAGCAAGGCCGTTTCAGGGAACTGCTCCTCGACGAAGAAGCACGCCTCGGCAAGGCCTCTGTGGTGGTCCTGTGCAGCGGTAAGATCTACTTCGACCTCCTGAGGGAACGGCACAGAAGTGGACGTGAGGAGCTCGCCCTCTGCCGTTTGGAGCAGCTCCATCCTCTGCCGTTCTCCCAACTCGAAGCCTTGCGCAGACGCTGTCCTCGGGCAACAACCTGGCTCTGGGTACAGGACGAGCCTGCCAACATGGGAGCCTGGAACTACCTCCAACGTGCCCTGCCCGACTGGCCGTTGCAAAAAATTTCCCGACCCGAACGGGCCAGCCCCGCGACCGGTTTGCCCGGTCGCCACGAGCAGGAACAGCGCGCCATCCTCGACCAAACCATCAACTACGGGATCGATGGGTCCCAGCGAGGTACGACATGAGTACGGCGATCGAACTCGTGGTTCCGAAGATTGGGGAATCGGTCCAGGAGGCCAGAGTGGTGGCTTGGCTCGAGGACGAGGGCAGCTTCGTCGCGCTTGATGCCCCCCTGGTCGAACTCGAA
>MGSU01000014.1:17525-21501 GCA_001799195.1 Deltaproteobacteria bacterium RIFOXYA12_FULL_61_11
CGCGGGAATTTTGCACATCCTGGTCCCGGCCGGCACTGACGTCGCGATCGGCGCAGTTCTTGCGCACCTCAACCCGGCCGAGGGAGCCTCCTCGACCGCTGAAACTGGGGTTACCACCGCTCCCTCCTTCCCTCCCCCCCCGATCTCGAAGACCGGATTGCCCTCGCCCGCGGCTCGCTTGATCCTCGAGGAAGCGGGCATCCCCAGCTCTTCGGTGTCCGGCAGCGGCCGCGACGGCCGCATCACCAAGGCCGATGCTCTCGCGGCAAAAGAAGCAGGCACCGGTGCCGAGGTACCTCGGTCGAACAGCCGGGAGTCGCTCACGCAGCCGGGGCCCACACCTCAGCACCAAGCCGCTCCGACGCCTCCTCCCTCGGAAGAAGAGGGAACCCGGCGCGAGCGCATGTCGATGACCCGTAAAACCATTGCGAGACGCATGATCGAGGCCAAGCAGAGCATGGCGCTCCTGACGACCTTCAACGAGGTCGATATGAGCGCGGTCAAGGCGCTGCGAGCGCGGTACGGCGAGGAATTCGCCAAACGGCACGGGGTCAAGCTCGGCCTGATGGGGTTCTTCGTCAAAGCGGTGGCCGAGGCCCTGGCCGAATACCCGATCCTCAACGCCTCGCTCGAGGGCGAGGATATCGTCTACCACACCTCGTGCCACCTCGGACTGGCCGTGGCCACCCCTCGCGGCTTGGTCGTTCCGGTGCTGCGCCAGGCCGAGAGGAAGACCCTCGCAGAAATCGAGAAAGGGATCAGGGACTTCGCGGAGAGAGGCAGTCTCGGCACCCTCGGTTTGGAGGAGTTAACGGGCGGGACCTTCACGATCTCCAACGGCGGGGGCTTCGGCTCCATGCTCTCCACCCCCATCGTCAATCCGCCGCAGGCCGCGGTGCTCGGCCTGCATAACATCGTCGATAGGGCCGTGGTCCTCGACGGACAGCTCGCCATCCGACCGATCATGTATCTGGCCCTGAGTTACGACCACCGCCTGATCGACGGCGCGGATTCTGTGCGCTTCCTGGTGCGGATCAAAGAATTGGTCGAAAATCCGGCCAGATTGCTGCTGCAGGCCTGAGTTCGAGGCTGACTTCTCTCCGCAACTTCCCAGGCTTTTCGAAACTCCTCCTCCGTGGTTCCTCGTGTGGTTCCTTGGCCCCACCCCGTCCCCAGCCTTCCGCAGGCGCAATCGTCACTCTTGTCGGTTTTCGCCCAATCATCTTTTTTACAAGCTGATTTCATTATTAATTATTTTGTTCATGAAAGCAGGTAAGCCTACAATATCCGGCATGCATCTTGCGTTTTGGAGGTTTCCAAGGACCTTCCTCGACCACGGAGCAGGTGCGATGCCGCTCAGGAATATAGACTCCCCTCGATCCTCTCCCAGACTATTCCAGGCCGCACTGCTGCTCTCCAACCTGCTCCTGCTCGGCCTTCTCGGTCTTGCCGGCGGACCGGCCTGTCTGGGCAGCCCGGGCACCGAGGTAGAGATCTGCGACCTCGAGACACCCTGCGACGACGGCTCTTACTGTAAACATCTCCTCAAGGGTATCCACCACTGCGACGCGGGGAGTTGGCGTCCACTGCTCGAGGACAAACCCGTCCACCTGCGCGGTTGCACCTCCTCCGAGGTCGAGCGCTATGCCCCGGCCATCGTCGAGGGGCAGGACCTGTTGCAATTGAGCGCTTCCCTGACCCTCGATTGTCCAGCCTATACTGCGCTGAGCCATCGCCTCGCCCGGCGTTTCGCTTACAACAACCAGAGTTGCGGCCTGGTTACCTTCCTCGAGCCGGACCTCGTCCATCTCTACTGCGACGAAGAGAACAACCCTGAGTTCGACCTGACTGGCACCCTTTGGCACGAACTCGGCCATGTCTATGTCTCTCGCCTCCGCTCCCCGCTCGAGTTCGAAGTACCGAGCTTCAACGACGTGATCGGCTGCACCCGCGTCGAGAGCGAGGTCGGCGTGATCTATCGCTTCACCCACGAGAACCCGGTTTCCCTCTATGGCAGAACGAATTGCGCCGAAGCTTATGCCGAAGCCGTGGCCCTGTTCGTCGAAGACCCCTGCGAGGTGGCCGAAGAAGCCCCACTGCAATACGCTTGGCTGCTGACCGCGGAGGACTCGCCCTTCCGGGGAAGACAAGGTTGCCAGATCGACCTCTCGACCCAACTCGCCTACTGACGAGAATTCACATCCCCCCGCCGTCGGACAACCCCATGCGCACGAACCAGTCGTCCTTCTGAGGCACGGTGGGGTATTCTTCCAGCACGAGGGAGGAGCCTGCCAGTTTGGTGGCTTTGATCTTGAAATAGAGGTAGCGCGGGAGGATCGCGTCGCGTTCGGCCGCGGTCGAGGTCAGGGTCATGAGATTGCCCTGGAGGGCGTAGGTGCCGGAGTCGTGGTGGTGTTCATCGTAATTGAGCGGGAGGATCCCGTAGATATTGGCCTGCAGGGTATAGTTCAGGTCGTAGGAATACCGCCCTCCGTGCAGATCCATGGTGCCTTTCAGTTTTGTCTGAATGACTTGGCCGCTCGTGTGGTACTCGGTCAAAGAGGTAGAGAAACCGAACCACTGCTCCAGGACCGGCAAGTTCACGGTCAGCGAGGAGACCGACCAGTCACCCTCGACGTCGTTCCATGCCCTCTCGCCGCAACCGATCAACACGGTCCCGAGGATCGGGAGTAGCAGGATCCCGGGCTTCACCATAACACCACCCGGTACATCATGGTGCCCGAGAAATAGACGTCCTCGGGTACAGGCAGGGTCGTGGCCTGGGTGTTCAGGATCATGCCCCGCTCGTAGTAGGCGGCCAGGTTGATCGAAGAGTCGACCTGGATGTCCAGCTCGACCGCGCACCGTTGGCGGTTGTCGAGCAGACCGAGGCGCACCGGCGGCAGGTTGGGCGAGGGCGAGGACGGCGAGATGAAGATCTCGGTGCGCACCATGAAATTGAAGTTGTGGTTGTCCGGGCACCCGGTGTTGTCGACCACATTGGTTGGTGCGGGCAGGCCGAAGGCGTTGCCCAGGATATCCAGCCACGAGGCGTCGCTCCCGCCGAGCGCGGCCAGGAGGTCCTCTTCGCTGAGTCCGGCCTTGGCGAGACTGTCGGTGACCGTCGAGTCCCCGGCGAGGTCATCGGCCAGAGCCGTCGCGGGGCCCGAACCTGCAACCGCGGCATAGTGGTGATCCGTGACGATGAAGAGGCGGGAGAGGCGCAAATGCACTTCTTTAACAGGCCCGAGCGATTTGGGATCCATGTATTTGAACTGACCGATCGGCTCGTTCGGAGAGGTGGTATCGGCGGTGCTGTCCGCCTCGCCGCTGGATCCGAGGAAGCGCTGGAGCTTGCCGCTCTCGGCCGAGACCTTGGAGATCTCGAGTTCTTCGACGATATCCATGACCAGGAGCCCGCAGCCGGACAATGACCACAGGGTCGTCAGGAGCAGGACGGTTTCAGCGGCCCGAGAGGACCAACCTGGCGTGACCACGATCCACCTCCAGTCCATCCACGGCGAGGCGCAGCCCGAAGAGCTCGAGAGGATACAGAGGCAGGCCCTCGCCGAACGAGGCGGCCAGGGCGCGCTCGGCGACCTCGGCCAATAACTCGTCATAATCGTCTGCTACCATCTTCCGGGCCATCAGGTCCAGCGGCACCGAGGCACGCTGTTGTTCGTAACTCGGGAAGAGGATAACTTCGCCGCTCACCTGCAGGTCGGCGACGTGCATGGTCACGTGGCTCGAGGCATCCAGGCCGACCAGCAGGTCCGCCTCGAAGCGAGGAGAGAGGTGCAGCATTTCAACGTCGCCAAACAGGACGCTGACTTCGAACCAGAAGGAGGACAAGGCCAGGGTGCCGGAGGTGAAATCGAGGCGTGGGGCTTTGGCCGGCACGACCTCGACGCGGATGGGCTTCTCGCGCACCAGGGCCAGGATGCCGAGATCTTCGAGGAGCGCGGCCAGGGTGATA